>NZ_CP107783.1:3737083-4076666 GCF_036345255.1 Streptomyces sp. NBC_00569
CAGCGTGTCCCAGTCGGCGCACTGGGGGAATTCGAAAGCCGCGCCGACGACGGCGAGCGCCGCTCCCTCTTCGATCGTGCCCATGGGTCCTGCCCCCTGTGAGTGTGGAAGGTCGAGCGGTCCGGACGGATTCAGGCGACGCGCACGTCGGGCTCGGCGCGGTTGGTGATGGCGCGGGCGTCGGGCAGCGCGAGGCACGCCAGGTTGGCCACGGCGACGAGTGCCGCGGTGACGAGGAGCGGCGCGGCGGACCCGGTGAGGGCGGCGACCGGAGCGGCGACGGCGAGCCCGAGCGGTCTGGCCGCGAAGGACAGCAGGGCGTCGTACGAGTCGGCCCTGGCCAGCGCGTGCGGCGGGAAGTGGCGCTGCATGGTGGTCTGCCACAGCGTGTTGAGGACCCCGATGCCGAGCATGGCGATCCCGTAGGCGACCGCGTTCACCCACACGGCCAGCGGCACCGCGAACGTGATCATGGGGAGGGCGAACAGCGCGCCGCACACCGACGTCACGACCAGGGGACGTGTGGCCTTCAGGCGCGGGGCGACGAACGCGCCCGCCAGCATGCCGGCCATACCCGCCTGGTAGACGACGACCCAGGAGATCTCTCCGCCGAGCCGCTCGATGGCGATGAGCGGTCCGAGCGTCATGAGCACCCCGGCCGCGAGGTTGGACACCCCGTGCCCGACGAGGTTGGTCCAGAACCAGGGGCGGCTGCGCACCTCCTGCCAGCCTTCGGCGAGTTCCCTGAAGAACGTCGGGGTGTGCGCCTTCGCCTCCCTGGGCTCGGTCCGCAGGCCGCCCAGGGTGACGGCGCCGACGCCGAAGACGATCGCGGTGAACACGAAGGCCCAGCCCGCGCCGACGGCGACGACCAGGACTCCCGCGATGCCGGGCCCCGCCACGAGGGCGAAGCCGCGGGCCACGCCGAGGTGGGCGTTGGCGCGCAGCCGCGCCTCCTGCGGAACGGTGGCGGCGACCAGCGGGGACATGGTCGGCGTACCGAAGGCGATGGCGGCGCCGGTGACGGCGGAGAGCACCGCGAGGTCCCCGATCCGCACGGCACCGAGCAACAGCTCGGCCCCGATGGCGAGTTGGGCGATGCCGCGCACCAGGTCGGCGGCGAACGCCACCCGCTGGGCGGGGAAGCGGTCGGCGAGCACGCCGCCGACGGGCAGCAGCACGAGCTGGGGCACGAGTTCGGCGGCCAGCACGATCCCCAGGTCGCCTGCGCTGCCCGTCGCCCTGATCACCGCGAGGGTGAGCGCCGTCGGCACGAGCGCCGTGGCCAGGAAGGACAGGGTGCGCCCGACGAGCAGGCGCCGGAAGCCGGGCACGCGGAACACGTCCACGTCATGCTGTGAACGCATCGGCCAGCCGTTCCATCAGAGCGTCGGGGGCCTTCAGGAAGTCGTAGTGCCCGCCGTCGAGTACGGGGAAGGCGACTCCGTCGGCGTACGCGTCCCAGCCCTTGAGCTCGTCGTGGGTGACCTCGGGGTCGTCGGACCAGTGCAGGACGGTGATGCCGAACGGCACCCGTACCGGTCGCTCCGTTCCGTACACCCGGTTGGCGCCGAGGTCCTCGCGCAGCACGGCGAGGCCGAGCTCGATGAGCGCGGGGTGGGCGGTGCCGCCGCGGGAGACCGCGAGGAACTCCAGCTCGGCCTTCAGTTCGTCGTCCGTCATGTCGAGGAAGCGGTCGTGCGGGCAGTCGTGCGGCGCGACCTGCGCCGACACGAACACCGTCTCGGGAAGGGGCAGTTCACGCGCGGCGAGCAGCCGCGCCGTCTCGAACGCCGGCAGCGATCCCGCGCAGTGCCCGAAGAACGCGAAGGGCCGGTCGAGGTAGGGCGTCAGAGCCTCGACGAGGTGCCCGGCGAGCTCCTCGTACGTGCCGTAGTGGGGCTCGCGCATCCGGTTCTCGCGGCCGGGCAGCTGGACCGCGCACACCTCGACGCCGTCGTCGGCGCCGAAGCGGGCGGGCCACGCGTTGAACATCGACGCGCCGACCCCGGAGTAGGGGAAGCAGAAGACGCGCGCCGCGGCGTCCTGCGACGGTTTCCTCAGCAGCCAGGGCGTGGTGGCCCTGACGCCGGCGGACACGGGATTCACAGACATACTCCACCTGTCTCGGTGTGCTTCGGGGGCTTGAGGCGGCCGGTTCGCGCGGGCGTCAGCGCGGCGCGGTCACGACGGGAAGGCTGGTCATCCCGGCGATGAAGACCGACTTCAGGTGCTGCGGCGGCCCGGCGGGTTCGACGGACCGGAACCCGGCGAGGAACTCCTCGAAGAGGATCCGGAAGGTGACGCGGGCGAGTGTGGCGCCCAGGCAGTAGTGCGGGCCGTGCCCGAAGGCGATGTGCCGGTTGTCGGCACGCAGCACGTCGAACCGGTACGGGTCGGTGAACACGCTCTCGTCACGGTTGGCCGAGCCGATCCACACGGCGACGGCCTCGCCCGCGGGCACCCGCCCCCCGCTGAGTTCGGTGTCCTCGACCGCGTACCGCAGGAAACTGCTCGCGGGGGACGTCCAGCGCAGCCCCTCCTCCACCAGGCCGGGGATCAGCGCGGTGTCGTCGGCGACCTTGCGCAGCTGGTCCTCGTGCTCGGAGAGGGCGAGCAGCGTGCCCGAGACGGTGTGCGGTGTCGTGGCGTTGGCCCCCAGCAGGAGGCTGTAGCAGTTGTAGATGACCTCCGCGTCGCTCAGCTTCGCGCCGCCGGCGTCCATGGTCATCAGATGGCCGACGAGGTTCTCGCCCGGTCCTTCGGTGCGGCGCGTGCGCAGCGTCTGCGCGAAGTACTCGAAGAGCTGGTGGTGCGCGATGGCCAGCGTCGCCGCCCCGCTGGTGCCGACGCGGAAGGTCTCGTCCTCCGGCGCCGCCGCCATCGCGGTCCACCGCACGAGGTCGTCCCAGTCGGACTCCGGTACGCCCATCAGCGCGCCGGCCACGGTCATCGGCAGGTCGTAGGCGCGCCTCGCCACGTCCCAGACGCCGCCGTCGCGGGCGGGGGCGAGGAAGTGGGTGACGGCCTGCCGGATCCTGCCCTCCCAGTCGGCGAGCGCGCGGGCGGTGAGCTTCCCGTTGAGGGGGCGGCGCAGTTCGCCGTGGCGCGGCGGGTCGGTGGAGACCAGCATCTGGCCGGCGGAGGTGTCGTCGTGGCCGAGCTGGGTGAGGATGCTGCCGCGTTCGGAGGTGAAGGCACGGTGGTCGCCGAGGACGCGACAGGCGTCCGCGTAACGGGTGACCGAGGTGAACGCGCGTCCGTCGGGCAGCACTCGGCGGTGCAGCGGCGCGTCGGTCCGCATGCGCGCCCACACGGCATGGAGGTCACCGTCCGCGTGGAACCCGGGATCGAAGAGATCGGCCTTCGCGAGGTCCGCGGCCGGGACGGGAACGCATCCGGCGGTGATCCTCACGCGGCGTCCCGCGCCTTCTCGACGGCCGCGGCGAGGCCCGCCGGGGTCGGGTCGAGGTAGAAGGCGACGGGGGATATCTCCACGCCGTACTCGCGCTGGAGGTCCGCCGTGATGCGGACGCCGATCAGGGAGTGGCCGCCGAGTTCGAAGAAGTCGTCGTCGGCGCCGACGCCGTCGATGCCGAGGTGGTCGCTCCACAGACGGGCGACGGCCGTCTGGGTCCCGGACGCCGGTTCCCTGTACGCCGCCGCGAGTTCGGGCCTGCCGGGCGACCGCTCGGCGGTGAGCGCGGGGCGGTCGACCTTCCCGTTCGCCGTCAGGGGCAGCGCGTCGACGATCCGGACCCGGGACGGGATCGTGTACTCCGGCAGCACGTCGGCGAGGCGCCTGCGCAGGTCGAGGGTGGACAGCTCCTCGCCGGGACGGCCCGTGACGAACGCGACGAGGCTCTTGCCGCCGGCCGGCTGCGGCTGGGCCACGACGGCCGCCTCGGCCACACCGGGCAGGGTCGCGAGGGCGGACTCCACCTCGCCGGGTTCGATGCGGAAGCCGCGGATCTTCACCTGCTGGTCGGCGCGCCCGTGGTACTCGAGGACGCCGTCGGGGCGCCTGCGCACCAGGTCGCCGGTGCGGTACATCCGGGCGCCCGGCCGGGTCGCGTACGGGTCGGGCAGGAAGCGCTCGGCGGTCAGCTCCGGACTGCCGAGGTAGCCGTGGGCCAGTCCCTCGCCCGTCGCGAAGAGCTCGCCGGTCTCCCCGTCGGGGACGGGACGCAGATCGGCGTCGAGTACGTGGACGCCGGTTCCGCGGATCGGCCGGCCGATCGGCACGGCTCCCGTCACGGGCCCGGTGATGGTGTGGCAGCAGGTGAAGGTGGTGTTCTCGGTGGGGCCGTAGCCGTTGATGAGTGTGGTGCCGGGCAGTGCGGCGACGGCGCGGTTCACGTGGGGCGGCGACAGGACGTCCCCGCCGGCGAGCAGGACGCGCAGCCCGCGCAGGTCGTCGAGACCGGACTCGACGACCTGCTGGAAGAGGCCGGCGGTCAGCCAGAGCACGGTCGCGCCCGAGTGCTGTACCAGCTTGGTGAGTTCGCTGACGGACAGGTCGCGGTCGGGGGCGAGGTCCAGGCGCGCGCCGTTGAGGAGCGGCGCCCAGATCTCCAGGGTGGACGCGTCGAAGGCCATCGGCGCGTACTGCAGGAACACGTCGTCCTCGGTGGTGGCGAGGAAGTCGGCGCCGAGCACGAGGCGCGACACGGCGCGGTGCGGGACGCAGACGCCCTTCGGCGCGCCGGTCGACCCCGAGGTGTAGGCGAGGTAGGCGGAGTCGGCGGGGGTCACCCCGGGGTCGGCGGGTACCCGCGCGGGCAGGTCCGCTTCGAGCGGCAGGGCCGTGCACCCGGGAGGCAACTCCCCGGACGCGCCGGGCGCGGTGAGGACGAACGGGGCGCCCGCGTCCTCGAGGATCAGCCGGCGCCGCTCCGGCGGATAGCGGCGTTCGAGCGCGAGATAGGCGGCGCCCGCCTTGAGGACGCCGAGCAGTCCCACGACGGCGGCGACGGAGCGCCCGGCGTCCAGGGCGACGACGTCGCCGACGATCACCCCGAGGTCCTGGAGATGCCGGGCGAGACGGTCGGAGCGGTCGTCCAGTTCGCCGTAGGTCAGTTCCCCGTCGTCACCGCGGACCGCGGTCCTGTCGGGCGTCAGGCGGGCCTGCCGGGCGAAGGCCGCCCCGATCGGCAGGGGGTGCGAAGGGTACGGCGCGTCCACGGACCAGCCTCCATGCCCGGGGGGCGCCCGGGCCTCGTCGGATGACGGCGCCTGTGCCGGCGCCGGGGAGTTCGAGGATCTGTCGGCCGACGCTGCTCCGGCCGCCGTCACGCATCATCACCACGAGCCCTACTGGTCCGCTGCTGCCGCGGACCCGTTCGGCCGTCGCCGCCGGTGCCGTCGCCGGTGGCGCAGCGATAGCTGAGTGATAGCGGGGTCGCCTACGATCCACGGGCTGGGTCCGGGCAGAGGTCCGGGCCCGTTCACAAGGGAAAGCGGGAACACGTGCGTAGGACCACCACGTTCACCCTGGCAGCACTCGTCGCAGCGGCCGTCCTGCCCCTCACACTGGGCCTGGGCGCGACCACCGACGACACTCCGTGGCCCGGCCCACAGGCCGGCACCACCGCTGCCGCGCACAGCACCGTCACACCGTTGGACACTCCGTGGCCGGGCCCGGGCTCCAACTCGGCCGAGGGCGCCGCCTAGTACGACGAAGGCCCTAGGGCCTGTCCGGCAGACCGTCGCCCCGGGTCCGGCCCGGGCCGGCGGTGTTCGTCGGACCGGCCGGTCCACCGGTGCGGCAGACGACACCACCGTGGTCGCCGAGGAGCATGCGGTCCTCGATGGCGACCTCCAGCTGAGCGAGTTCCAGGCGCGCCTCGGCCGCGCCGACCCGGTCCATGATCCGCTCGCGGATCGCGATGGCCTCACGCAGCCGGCCCTGGGCGACCCCGGTGCGGCCGAGCCGGGCGTTGACCAGTCCGAGTCGGTGCAGGATGCGCGACTCCCCAGCCATGTCCCGGCGCTCGCGGACCTGGCGCAGGATGCCCGTGAGGATCTCCTCGGCTTCCGTGTAGCGGCCCTGGCGCTGGCGCAGCACGCTGAGTACGTAGCGGACCTGCACCTCCACCCGCTGGCTTCCGGTGGCACGGCAGATCGTCAGGGCCTCGGAGAGATGGGCGCCCGCGGCGTCGGCGTTGTCGCGGTCGATCTCCATGCTCGCCATGTGCACGAGGACGCTCGCGGCGCCGACCGAGTCACCGGCCGAGCGGAACTCCTCGAGTGCGGGCCGGTACTGCGCGAGGGCCGCCTCGTTGTTGCCGCGCCGCTGGTCGAGCAGGGCGAGGTTGCGCCGGGTCATGGCCTGCCCGTGCACGTCGCCGAGTTCGGCGAAGACGTCGCGGGCCACGGCGAGCCGCTGTCCGGCCGCGGTCAGCTGCGAGCGGCTGATGTGCAGGGATCCCAGCGAGCACATGAGGGCGCCGTACCCGCGCCGCGCGCCCGCCTCACGCACGCAGTCGAGGGCCCACAGATGGGTCTGCTCCCAGTCCTCGAAATAGCAGCGGGCCTCGAAGAGCGAGACGAGGCTGACGGCCAGGTCCCAGCAGGCCTCGGCCTCACCCGCGTCGGCCGCGAGCCGGATCGCCGCACACGCGTTGGCGCGCTCGGACTCCAGCCAGCCGAGCGGATCGGCGAGCACACGGTCGAAGTACCCGGCGGGGAACCGCAGGCGCGGCGCCGTACCGTGCAGGACCGTGAAGTGGCCGCCGTAGATGCGGCGGTGGGCCTCCTCCACCGCGGCCAGCCAGCCGCCGACGACGCGGGCGACCGCCGCGCGCTGCTCCTCGGGCCCCTCGCTGCGGTCCAGCTCCTCGCGGGCGAACAGACGTATGAGCCCGTTGAGTTTGTAGCGGGGCGACCCCGTCGGGTCGGTCCCCTCGACGTGCAGGATCTGCGCGTCGACGAGGAGCTCCAGCAGGTCGGCCGCTCGGGGCAGACCCGTGTCGAGCAGGGCGGCGGCCGTCCAGGCCGGGATCGACGTGCCGTCGAGGAGGCTGAGGAGCCGCAGCAGACGGCGCGCGTCGTCGTCGAGCCCGTTGTACATCAGGGCGAGGCTGGTCCTGATCGCCAGGTCGCCGTGCGCCAGTTCGTCCAGGGTGCGGTGCTGGTCGGAGAGGCGTTCCACCATCCAGGCGAGGGACCAGTGCGGGCGGGCGGCGAGGCGCGCGGCGACGATCCGCAGCGCGAGCGGCAGCCGCCCGACCATGTGCCCGAGGGTCTCCGCCGCGGCCGCCTCGTCGCGTACGCGCTGCGGCCCGATGACCCCTTCGAGCATTTCGAGGACCTCGGCGTTCTCGAACACGTCGACGTTGAACGCACGGGCCCCGGCGAGCCCGGTGATCCGCGGGCCTCCCGTGATCAGTACGGCGCAACTGGCGCTGCCGGGCAGCAGCATGCGCAGCTGGCGTTCGCTGCGAACGTTGTCGAGGACGACGAGGACCCGGCGGTCGGCGAGCAGATGCCGGAACATCTCCGCACGCTCGTCCACGTCGTCCGGCAGCGCTGCGCCGGGCACCCCGAGAGCGCGCAGGAACCGGCCGAGTACGGCGGCGGGGGTCAGCGGCTGGGCGCGGGTGCCGCCGACGTCGCAGTACAGCTGGCCGTGCGGGAAACGGGCGGCGACACGGTGGGCGACGTGGACGGCGAGGGTGCTCTTGCCCGCGCCCGGCGGCCCGGTCAGTGTCACGATGCGGGTGGCCTGGTTGCCGTCGTCGCGCAGGGCCTGGTCGATCCCCTCGATCAGGGCGGCCCGGCCCGTGAACCCGGCCGTGTCGGAGGGCAGTTGGAACGGCACCAGCGGCGGGACGGACACCGGTGCCCCGGGGTCGGCGACGCGCTCCGGTGCGGGAGGGGCCGCCGGCTCCGCCTCCCGCGGCGCGGTGACGGGCTCGGGGGCGGGGTGCAGCGCCGCCTCGCCCGACAGGACGGCGAGTTCCAGCCGCTTGAGTTCGTCGCTCGGTTCGAGTCCGAGCTCCTCGATCGCGAGGAGCCGTCCGGCGCGGTACGTCTCCAGTGCCTCCGCCTGTCGGCCGGAGCGGTAGAGGGCCAGCATCAGCTGGCCGCGCACGCGTTCGCGCAGCGGGTGCTCGGCGACGAGCGCGCGCAGCGAGCCGACCAGTCGGCCGGCCCGCCCCGACGCCAACTCGAGGTCCGTGTACGTCTCCAGGGCTACCAGCCGGTTTTCGTCGAGCTCCGACGCCTTCGACAGCAATTTGCTGCTGACAACTCCGCTCAGGGCACGTCCACGCCAGAGGCCGAGCGCTTCGTCGAGCAATTCGGCGGCGCCCGTGTTCCCTTCGGCAATCAGGGAGTTGGCCTCGGAGACTTTCTTAGCGAAAACTTGACTGTCGATCTGCTGATCGCCGACCTGGATCACATATCCGGGATCCCGGGTCACGATCGCGTCGCCTTCACCGATTTCCCCGAGAGCGCTGCGCAGCGAAGAGATGCAGGCCTGTATCTGGGTACGCGCCGTGGATGGCGGAAAATCGCCCCACACGGCGGTGATCAGGCTCTCCGCGCTCACGACACGGTTGGCCTCCAGGAGCAGCATGCCCAGGATCACCTGCTGCCTGCCGCGCGCGATGCGGCATTCCAGCAGATCGCCGCCGATGACTTCGAGCGGACCGAGAATTCGGTAACTCGCTGTTGTTTCTGCTGTCACGACGGCTCCCCCCTAAGGAGTGGACCGGACGCGGGCGTCCCATCCACCCCCGTCGGCCACCGAATCAATGTGACTATACAGCGGTGATCGCGAGTTGCGAGTCTCCACCGGAGCGCTCGAAACCTGGTCAGGGCATTACGTAAGCGCTCTCACCTGGTATCCACGTGAACTGCGGAAGGGCGGTTCATTTACGTTCAACCAAGCGTTCCGTAATGTCACTTGAGGACCGAACAGTTCAGTACGTCCCGTGCGGCGGCGGGTACCCGTAGCCCGCGACGGGGGCGGGCGCGGGCGGGGCCGCGTGGGCCTCGCGGTCGTAGAACGGGCGGGCGGTGGCGCGCATCCACATGGCGACGGGGTCGTGCTCGTCGGACATCGCGACCGTGGAGACGGGCAGCCCGTCGGGCACGGCGACGACCGACTGCTGCATCATCGCGCGCACCGCGTCCACGGACACCGGCGACGTGTCGTACACATCGAGGCCGATCGCCAGATAGGGCGCGCCGAGCGTCGGCTGGACCCAGGCGCGGCGCAGCGAGCGGATCGCGGTGGTGCGGTGCGCGTTCTGCGTCAGCAGGGCGTAGAACTGGGGGATTTCGATGGCGGGGTCGCTCAGCCGCAGGGGCCCGGCGGGCTGGCGGTCGAGGCCGCCCGCGATCCGGCGCAGGTCGAGCCACGGGATGCCGACGCCGCCGCCCGGCGCGTGCGGGTTGAGCCAGAGACCGTAGTGGTCGGGGTAGAGCGTGCGGGCCGCGTCGACCCCGCCGACGACCTCGTACGCGCGGCTCCAGCCGGAGGCGGACAACTCCTGGGCCGAGGTGACGCAGGGGGCGTACGAGGAGCCGTCGACCTCCATGTTCCCGTACTGCGCGTCGGGGGATCCTGCCTGGCCGTGCCAGAGCAGCATCCACACCTGGCCGGCGCCCGGGTCCGCGAGCGCGTTGAGCAGCGCCTCGTAGGCGTCGTAACGCCCCGGCGTCACCTGGCGCAGCATGTGCTCGACCTGACCGGCCGCGGCCGTGCCCGACGCACTCACCCGTAACCGCCCCTTCGTGACGTACCCGACGTTTTCGACCCGCTCCCCGTGGCGGGACCGCCCAGACAGGTCATGAAACCAGCTTAAGCGGCGATCCTGACACCGACTTGACGTACGCGCGGTCGACCGCTTTTCCGTGTTCTCCCGAACGGGGACCGGCGCCCGGCTTTCAGTGACCCTGCGTGTAGAACGGCCGCAGCGTGGCGCGCATCCAGTCACCGACGGGGTCCTGGGTGATGTCGAGCAGGACGAGGTTCACCGGCCAGGGCGCCGGAACCCGGCCCAGGGCGCGGCCCAGGGCGTCCATGGGCAGGTTGCGCGCGGGGCCCTCCCACTGCGACAGCTCGACGCCGACGAAGAGGACGGGGTCGCCGCCCTCGACGCTGGCGAGGCAGCGGCGGGCGGTGAGGACGACACCGGCCGCCTCGAACTCCTCACGCACGGCGGCCAGGAAGTCGACCGGGTCGTTCTGCCAGTCGGGCTCGTAGAGGCTGACCCGGCCGCCCGAGGCGGGCCCGTCCAGCGGCGTACGGCCGGACCTGCACAGCTCGGCGACGGCGGGCGGGGGCAGCGGGACGCCGACGGCGCCGTCCGGGTTCACCGCGATGCCGACCTGCGGGGGCAGCCCGCGCGCGAACTCGACGGCCGGCGCGACCGTGCAGCCCATCCGGTCGCCGACGACCGCGAGGAACTGCTCCTCCGAGCTGAAGACGGGCACATAGGCCTGGCCCTCGATCTCCAGCGTCGGCAGGTCGAGGTTCGGGCTGCCGGGCCCGCCGCCCTGGGGCAGCGGTATCCACACCTGACTGCGCCCGAGGACCTCGACGATCCGGCCGCCCGCCGAGTCGACCCCGAGGGAGGCGGCGAGCACCTCCTCCAGCTCGTTGGCCGGCCACCCGCCGTACGGATGTGCATGAGCCTGCGCCGGAATGTCCATGTGCCTACCACCCGCTCTGGAACCGCTCTGTCTGCGGCCGAACCCTAGCGCGTGCGGATGACACGACACCCTCCGTATCCGCACACTCACAGGAGGTCGCGGGGCGTCAACCGCCCTCGAAGGCGATCCCGTTCAGCACGTCCGTCGCGTCCCGGTCGAGCAGCACCGCGGACGCGCAGCCCCACGGCAGGTCACCGCGCTCGGCCGACTCCACCAGACCCGCGACCGCGCGGCGGTGCCGGGCGAACGCGTAGCGCGAGACCCCACGGCCGCGGTCCCGCTGGCCCGCGAGCGCCGTGTCGGCGTCGACGTCGAGCAGCATCAGATGCAGGTCCGCGCCACGGCGCCCGGCCTCCCTGGCCAGCCAGCGCCGGACCCAGGCCTGCGTCCCGCAGTCGTGCAGGACGACGCTGCCTCCCGAGCGCAGGGCCCGTCGCAGTCCGGCGAAGTGCGCGAGCCGCACGAGCGGGCGGTACACGGCGTACGGGAGGAGCCGGGGCAGCCGGGCGGCCCAGCGGTCACGGGCGTCCTGCGAGTCGATGCGCACGGCTCCCCCGGCGCCGACCACACGGCGCATCAGCGTGGACTTGCCGCTGCCCGGGAGCCCCGAGACCACGATCAGGTCACCCCGCGCGAAGCCGAGGCGCCTCGGCGTGCGGCCGCCTCTGCCGCGCAGATCCCTGACGACCGGACCGCGCCCCGTCACCGACCTCGGGCGGGGCATCGCGCGCTGTCCGACCCCTGCCGCCGCGTACGCACCCGCCGCTGCCTTGTGCACCGTGATCGTCCTCCCCGTTCCGGTCACGCCACCCTTGCCCGTCAAGTGTAAAGAGACGGTAATGCCGTACAAGTGGTTTCCCCGAACGGTCGGCATGCAATGATGTGCGCGCCAAGAGCACGACCAACTGCATACCGGCCGCTTGAATCCGCGCGGGAGAGCTCCCCGGACGCCTACGCGTCCCCGGGGGCGCCGAAGGAGCAAGTTCCTCCCTTGAATCTCTCAGGCCCCGTACCGCGCGGGCGAGGCATATCTGAAAAGCGGGCGGCCCCTGGCCGCTCCACCCAAGGTGCAAGCCGCGACCACCTGTACGTGTGGCGCCGGCGAACCTCTCAGGTTCCGATGACAGATGGGGAGGAAGACCATCGCCCTCGTCTGTCATGCCTGGGATCCTGGAGCACCACTCATGAGCAACGCCCCCCGTAAGACCGCCCTCGACGCCCTGCACCGCTCGCTGGGCGCGACGATGACCGACTTCGCGGGCTGGGACATGCCGCTGCGGTACGGCAGCGAGCGCGACGAGCACATCGCGGTCCGCACCAAGGCGGGCCTGTTCGACCTCTCGCACATGGGCGAGATCACCGTCACCGGGCCGCAGGCCGTCGACCTCCTCGACTACGCCCTCGTCGGCAACATGTCCACGATCGGCCCCGGCCGCGCCCGCTACACCATGATCTGCCAGGAGGACGGCGGGATCGTCGACGACCTGATCGTCTACCGCCTGGGCGAGCAGGAGGCCGGTCTTCCTGAGTACATGGTCGTCGCCAACGCGGGCAACGCGCAGATCGTCCTCGACGCGATCACCGAGCGCGCCGAGGGCTTCGACGCCGAGGTCCGCGACGACCGCGACGCCTACGCGCTGATCGCCGTCCAGGGCCCCGAGTCCCCCGGCATCCTGAAGTCCCTCACGGACGCCGACCTGGACGGTCTCAAGTACTACGCGGGCCTGCCCGGCACCGTCGCCGGCGTCCCGGCCCTCATCGCCCGCACCGGCTACACCGGCGAGGACGGCTTCGAGCTGTTCGTCGCCCCGGAGCACGCCGAGAAGCTGTGGCAGGCACTGACCGACGCGGGCGCGCCGGTCGGGCTCGTCCCCGCCGGCCTCTCCTGCCGCGACACGCTGCGCCTGGAGGCCGGCATGCCGCTGTACGGGCACGAGCTGACGACGGCGCTGACCCCGTTCGACGCCGGTCTCGGCCGCGTCGTGAAGTTCGAGAAGACGGGCAACGAGGGCCGCTTCGTGGGCCGCGAGGCGCTCGAGGCCGCCGCCGAGCGCGCCGAGACCGCCCCGCCGCGCAAGCTCGTCGGCCTGATCGCCGAGGGCCGCCGGGTGCCGCGCGCCGGGATGTCCGTGGTCGCCGACGGCCAGGTGATCGGCGAGGTCACCTCCGGCGCCCCCTCCCCCACCCTCGGCAAGCCGATCGCCATCGCCTACGTCGACGCGACGCACGCCGCCCCCGGCACCGAGGGCGTCGGCGTGGACATCCGCGGCGCCCACGAGCCGTACGAGGTCGTGGCGCTGCCGTTCTACAAGCGCCAGAAGTAGCCCGTCCGGTCCTCACGGGGGCGCGGGAAGTAACCCAGCGCACACCCCCCTCGTTCCGCAGCACCCCTTCGCGTACAGGAGAATTCAGATCATGAGCAACCCCCAGCAGCTGCGCTACAGCAAGGAGCACGAGTGGCTGTCGGGCGCCGAGGACGGCGTCTCGACGGTCGGCATCACCGAGTTCGCGGCCAACGCGCTCGGCGATGTCGTCTACGCCCAGCTCCCCGAGGTCGGTGACACGGTGACCGCGGGCGAGACCTGCGGCGAACTCGAGTCGACGAAGTCCGTCAGCGACCTGTACTCCCCGGTCACCGGCGAGGTCGTCGAGGCCAACCAGGATGTCGTGGACGACCCGGCGCTGGTGAACTCCGCTCCGTTCGAGGGCGGCTGGCTGTTCAAGGTCCGCATCTCGGACGAGCCGAAGGACCTGCTCTCCGCGGACGAGTACGACGCGTTCTCCGGCTCCGGCAACTAGGGACACCACGACCATGTCGCTCATGAACACCCCCCTGCACGAGCTCGACCCGGACGTCGCCGCCGCGGTCGACGCCGAACTGCAGCGCCAGCAGTCCACCCTCGAGATGATCGCGTCGGAGAACTTCGCTCCGGTCGCCGTCATGGAGGCGCAGGGCTCGGTCCTGACCAACAAGTACGCCGAGGGCTACCCCGGCCGGCGCTACTACGGCGGCTGCGAGCACGTCGACGTCACCGAGCAGATCGCCATCGACCGGGTCAAGGACCTCTTCGGCGCCGAGTACGCCAACGTCCAGCCCCACTCCGGCGCCTCCGCCAACCAGGCCGCCCTCTTCGCGCTCGCCAAGCCCGGCGACACGATCCTGGGCCTGGACCTGGCGCACGGCGGCCACCTCACCCACGGCATGCGCCTGAACTTCTCCGGCAAGCAGTTCGACGTCGTGGCCTACCACGTCGACGAGGCCGGTCTGGTGGACATGGCCGAGGTCGAGCGCCTCGCCAAGGAGCACCGCCCCAAGGTCATCATCGCGGGCTGGTCCGCCTACCCGCGCCAGCTGGACTTCGCCGCGTTCCGCCGCATCGCGGACGAGACCGGCGCCTTCCTGTGGGTCGACATGGCCCACTTCGCCGGCCTCGTCGCGGCCGGGCTGCACCCGAACCCGGTCGAGTACGCCGACGTGGTCACCTCCACCACGCACAAGACCCTCGGCGGGCCGCGCGGCGGGATCATCCTCGCGAAGAAGGACTTCGCGAAGAAGCTGAACTCCTCCGTCTTCCCCGGCTTCCAGGGCGGCCCCCTGGAGCACGTGATCGCCGCCAAGGCCGTCTCCTTCAAGGTCGCCGCGAGCGAGGACTTCAAGGAGCGCCAGCAGCGCACCATCGAGGGCGCCCAGATCCTCGCCGCCCGCCTGACCTCGGACGACGCGCGCGCCGTGGGCGTGAACGTGCTGTCCGGCGGCACGGATGTGCACCTGGTCCTGGTCGACCTGCGCGAGTCCGAGCTCGACGGTCAGCAGGCCGAGGACCGTCTCCACGAGGTCGGCATCACCGTCAACCGCAACGCGGTCCCGAACGACCCGCGCCCGCCGATGGTCACCTCCGGCCTGCGGATCGGCACCCCGGCCCTGGCCACCCGTGGCTTCCAGGCCGAGGACTTCACCGAGGTCGCCGACATCATCGCCGAAGCGCTGAAGGCCCCCGCTCCGTTCGGGGACGCTGAGGCGGCTCCTCTCAAGGCCCGCGTCACGGCTCTCGCCGACAAGTACCCCCTGTACCCCGGCCTGAAGTAGTTTCGTACGCATTTGTACGTATGAAATTTCGGGGCACCGCGCACACTGGACAGTGAGAGCGGTGCCCCGCCCCATGCACCGCCCCCGTATGAACCTGCGCACCACCCGGCGGACAACGGCGTCCGCCGAAACCCCACCTAGGAGTTACCCCGTGGCCATCTCGGTCTTCGACCTGTTCTCGATCGGCATCGGCCCGTCCAGCTCCCACACGGTCGGCCCCATGCGGGCGGCCCGCATGTTCGCGCGCCGCCTGAAGAACGAGGGCCTGCTCGCCCACACCGCCTCGATACGGGCGGAGCTCTACGGCTCCCTCGGCGCCACCGGACACGGCCACGGCACCCCCAAGGCGGTCCTGCTGGGTCTGGAGGGCGACTCCCCCCGCACCGTCGACGTGGAGAAGGCCGACGACCGCGTCGAGGCGATCAAGACCTCCGGGAAGCTCAGCCTGCTCGGCGTCCACGAGATCCCGTTCAGCTTCGACGACGATCTGGTCCTGCACCGCCGCAAGGCGCTCCCGTACCACGCCAACGGCATGACGATCTTCGCCTACGACCACGAGGGCGCCCTCGTCCTGGAGAAGACGTACTACTCGGTGGGCGGCGGCTTCGTCGTCGACGAGTCCGTGCTTGCACAGGAGGGGGCGACCGACGAGAACCCGATCGTGCCCGACGACACGGTCCTCAAGTACCCCTTCCGCACCGGCGACGAGCTGCTCCGCCTCGCCGAGGAGACCGGCCTGTCCATCTCCGCGCTGATGCTGGAGAACGAGAAGGCCTGGCGCACCGAGGACGAGATCCGCTCCGGTCTCCTCGACATCTGGCGCGTCATGCAGGCCTGCGTCTCGCGCGGCATGTCCCGCGAGGGCATCCTGCCCGGCGGCCTCAAGGTCCGCCGCCGCGCCGCGAACTCGGCCCGCCAGCTGCGCGCCGAGGGCGACCCGATGGCCCGCGCCATGGAGTGGATCACCCTCTACGCGATGGCGGTCAACGAGGAGAACGCCGCCGGCGGCCGCGTCGTGACCGCGCCCACCAACGGCGCCGCGGGCATCATCCCCGCGGTCCTGCACTACTACATCAACTTCGTGCCCGGCGCCGACGAGGAAGGTGTCGTCCGCTTCATGCTCTCCGCGGGCGCCATCGGCATGCTCTTCAAGGAGAACGCCTCCATCTCCGGCGCCGAGGTCGGCTGCCAGGGCGAGGTCGGCTCCGCCTGCTCGATGGCCGCGGGCGCCCTCGCCGAGGTCCTCGGCGGCACCCCCGAGCAGGTCGAGAACGCCGCCGAGATCGGCATGGAGCACAACCTCGGCCTGACCTGCGACCCCGTCGGCGGCCTCGTCCAGATCCCCTGCATCGAGCGCAACGGCATGGCCGCCGTGAAGGCCGTCACCGCGGCCCGCATGGCCATGCGCGGCGACGGCAGCCACAAGGTCTCCCTCGACAAGGTCATCAAGACCATGAAGGAGACCGGCGCCGACATGTCCGTCAAGTACAAGGAGACGGCCCGCGGCGGGCTCGCGGTGAACATCATCGAGTGCTGAGGATCAGCGGGGCTTGAGGGCGGCGGCGGTCACAGGGTCGCCGTCGTGCCCTCCCCCGCCCCGCTCCCCGCGAGCCACTGGTCCCAGCTCAGGTTGAAGGCCGCGTAGCCGTTGTCGGCCGGAGCCTTGGCCCGCGGCGAGCCCGTGATCGTGACGGGGTCGCCCTGCTTGACCTGGCCGTAGAACCACTTGGCGTCGGCCAGCGACAGGTGGACGCAGCCGTGCGAGCCACGGGCGGAGCCGCTGCCCGGGTTCGGGTCACCGGTCGAGTAGTGGACGTACGTGCCGGACTGGGTGAGGTGGACGTCCCAGGGCAGCGTCAGGTCGTAGTAGTTGGCGCTGCCCTTGTTGCAGCTGATGCCGACGCTGCAGGAGGTCATGTGGACCTTCTCCTGCTTGTCGATGACGGCCATCGTGCCGTTCCAGGTCGGGAACTCGGCGCTGCCGGCGTTGATCGACAGCGTGCGCACGGCCTGGCCGTTCTTGGTCACCTTCATGGTGTGCCCGGTGACGGAGACGTCGGCCCGGACGTCGTCGCCCACCGTGAAGGAGTGCGTGTAACCGTGCACGCCGTAGCGGCCGTTGCCGTTGCTGACACCCTTCATGTCGGCGTCGATCTTCACCTTCGTACCGGCGGGCCAGTACGTCTTCGGACGCCAGTCCGCGCGCTTGTCGCCGAACCAGTGCCAGGCACCGGCCACCGGCTGCGAAGTGCTGACCTTCATGTGCTTCTCGACGGAGGCGCGCGCCTTGGCGGCCACCGGATTGGTGAAGACCACCGAGATCGGCATCGCCACGCCGACCTTGGCGTCGTTCAGCGGAGTGATGGTCTCAAGGAGCATCGGCGGCCCCTTGGGCTTCGCCGGTGTCGGCGAGGCGCTCACGCCCGGCTTGCCCGCCGCCTTCTCGTCGTCACCGCCCGCTTTCTTGTCGCCACCGCCGCCGCCGCAGGCGCTCGCGCCCACCAGCACCGCGACCGTCATGAGCGCGATCCCTATTCCGCCCTTGCGCCGTCCCACGACCTGCTCCACTCTCAAGATCACCCCATGCCCCCCAACGGGACCAACTCCCTGTCAGACAGTGACACAGCTCCGGCAGTTGCACGAAGCCGTGTAAAGCGTGTTCCAAGACTTCGGCCGACAAAACGTCCTGGCGGCGCCGCATCGCACCGGCGGATCAACGTGCGGAAAGAGGTACCCCGACGGGACGGGATCGGGGACGATGGACATTCGACCTCGTCGCCCCACCGACCAGGAGGCCAGCATGCTGCGCGGTATCGACGTCAGCTCGTACCAGTCCACCTTCGACACGGAGGGCCAGTCGTTCGTCTTCATCAAGGCGACGGAGGGGCGTTCGTACGTCAATCCGCGGCTCACGGCGCAGACGAAACTGGCCCGCGACGGCGGCTGCGTCGTCGGCTTCTACCACTTCCTGTGGCCGGGCAACCTCACGGCCCAGGCCGAGTACTTCGTGAGCAAGGCCCCGGAGAAGTCGGGGGACTTGCTCGCCGTGGACTGGGAGACGACCGGGGAGGGCACCCGCGCGAGCAACGCGGAGAAGGACCGCTTCATCCGCGAGGTGAAGCGCCTGCGCCCCCATCACCGGGTGCTGCTCTACACGAACCGCAATTTCTGGCTGACCGTCGACACGACGTCCTACGCCGGTGACGGGCTCTGGATCGCCGACTACACGACGGCCGGCAAGCCGCGTATCAAGGCGGCCTGGAAGTTCCATCAGTACACGGACAGTCCCCTCGACAAGGATGTGGCCCAGTTCACGAGCAAGGGCGCGCTGCGGGACTGGGCCACCCCGTGACGCGCCCTCGCACCGGGTGACTCAGGCGCGCCACTCCGCCGTTCGTTCCGGGGACGCCTCCGCGAGGGCCTTGCGGACGGTGTCCGCGTCCGCAGCGAGGCCGTAGACGGGGGTGCCGGGCTGCTGGCGCCAGGACTCGTCCAGGCCGCCCGTGTCCACGGAGTCGAATCCGATCCCGTCGAGCAGGCCGCGTACGACGGTCTTGGCCGTGTCGTCGTCGCCGGCGACGGGCAGGGCGATGCGCTCGGGGTCGCCCTTGGGGCGCGGCCTGTCGAGGAGTTCGTGGGCGTAGGTGCCGTTGAAGACCTTGACGACCGGGTGGCCGAGCTGGAGCTCGGTCCAGCGGCTCTCGGGCATGCCCTCCTCGATGGCGGCGATCCGGCCGTCGCGCTGCTGCGGGTAGTAGTTGCCGGTGTCGATCACGGTGACGCCCTCCGGCGCGTCGTCGAGGAGGTCACCGGGCAGGCCGGGGACGGCCTTCATGGGGACAGTGACCACGACGACGTCGGCGCCGCGGGCCGCCTCGGCGACGGTCACCGGCGTGGCACCGGTCTCCGCGGCGAGGTCGCGCAGGGTCTCGGGGCCGCGCGAGTTGGCCACGGACACGTCGTGGCCGGCCGCGGTGAAACGGCGGGTGAGATTGCCGCCGATGTTGCCGGCGCCGATGATGCCGATCTTCATGTGAAGCCCTTCCGGAGGAGCGTGCGGTCCGCGCGTGGTCACGTACCTCCGGGCCGCCCTGGCCATGCCGGTCTCGCGCGGGTGCCACACGAACGGGGCCGCACCTGCCTCAGTCCTGGCGTGCCAGTGCGCCCCGCATCACGGCCAGTTCCTCCCGCGCCTCGCGTTCCGCGGCGTCCTCGTCGCCCGACGCGACGGCGTCCACGAGCGCGGTGTGCGCCGCGTCGCCGTGGCCGGCCTCGGCGGCGCGTACGTCGACGAGGTCGAGCAGGTCGATGAGGCCCTGGCGCAGGGCGGGCGCGAACTCGGCGAAGAGGTCGGTGAGTACGGGGTTGTGGGCGGCGGCCACGACCGCCGCGTGGAGCGCGATGTCGGCGTCCACGAACACGGCGCCGCCCTCCTCGGCCGTCGCTCTGCGCGCGTCGAGGGCGGCGCGCATCGCCGTGACGTCCTCGGGGGTGCGACGGCGTGCGGCGAGGCGCGCGGCCTGGACCTCCATCAGGACGCGGACCTCGTAGACGTCGGCGACAGCGGCGGCGCGCAGCCGCGCGGGCCAGTCCTCGACGGGCCGGTCGGCGGTCACGAAGACGCCCGCGCCCTGCCGGGCCCGGACCAGACCGGCCCCGGCGAGAGCGCGCAGCGCCTCGCGGACCGTGGAGCGGCCGACGCCGAGTTCGCCGGCGAGGGTCGTCTCGCCGGGCAGCTTGGTGCCGACCGGCCAGTGCCCCGACGCGATCTGCTCGCGCAGCCGCTCGGCGGCCTGTTCGACCAGAGGGCTGGGACGGAGCGCGCCGAGCGCCATGGGAATCACCTGCTCTTCCTGAACACCGCTGTCGAACACCGCGGGTCGTTCTGGACACCGGGTGAACGCGGAGACTTTATCCCCCGCACCGGACCCTTTCCTTTTCCTCAAACAACTTGTCTGAGGACCTGAGCTGTGACTAGCCTACTGCTCGTGATCTTCCGCGGTCTCCTTCTTCTCGGCTGCCGCGGCGGGGCCTGACACGACCGGCACCCCGCCGCGGGATGCCGTGCTGCCGGTCGTCGTCCGACCGAGCCGAAGGACACGTCACCCCATGACCACCACCCATGACTGGAACCCGCAGCAGCCGGGCCCCATGCCGTACCACCGCTACCGCCCGCACCACGAACGCGTCGACGTCCCCGTGCGGGAGCGGACCTGGCCGGGCGCCCGGATCGAGCGGGCGCCCCTGTGGGTCCCCGTCGACCTGCGCGACGGCAACCAGGCGCTGGCCGAACCGATGGACACCGGCCGCAAGCGCCGCTTCTTCGACCTGCTCGTCCGCACGGGCTTCAAGGAGATCGAGGTCGGCTACCCGTCGGCGAGCCGCACCGACTTCGACTTCGTACGCCACCTGGTGACGTCGGGAGCCGTCCCCGACGACGTCACGCCCGTCGTCTTCACGCCCGCGCGGCGCGATCTGATCGAGCGCACCTTCGCCTCGATCGAGGGCCTGCCGCGCGCGGTCGTCCATCTGTACATCCCGACCTCCCGCGTCTGGCGCGACGTCGTGCTCGGCCGTGACCGCGCGCAGGTGTGGGAGACGGTGCGGGACGCCGCCGCGCACATGGCGCGCCTCGCGGACGCCCGGCCCGGCGCTCACATCCGCTTCCAGTTCGCCCCGGAGACCTTCAACCTCACGGAGCCGGACTTCGTCCTGGAGATCTGCGACGGCCTGACCGAGCTGTGGGACGCGAGCCCCGACCGGCCGGTCACGCACAACCTCCCGGCGACGGTCGAGATCGCGACGCCGAACGTGTACGCCGACCAGATCGAGTACATGCACAGGAACCTGTCCCGCCGCGACGCCGTGATCCTCTCCGTGCATCCGCACAACGACCGCGGCACGGGCGTCGCCTGCGCCGAACTCGCGGTCCTCGCGGGCGCCCAGCGCGTCGAGGGCTGCCTCTTCGGCAACGGTGAGCGCACCGGCAACGTCGACCTGGTCACCCTGGCCATGAACCTGTACGCGCAGGGCGTCGACCCGATGGTCGACTTCTCCGACATCGACGCCGTACGGGAGGTGGTCGAGCACTGCAACCGGCTGCCCGTGCATCCCCGCCACCCCTACGGGGGCGACCTCGTCTACACGGCCTTCTCCGGGACCCACCAGGACGCGATCAGCAAGGGCCTCGCCCATCACGCGGCGGCGGCAGCGGCGGCCGGGGTCCCGGCGCAGGAGGCCCGCTGGGACGTGCCGTACCTGCCGATCGACCCTGCGGACGTGGGCCGCAGCTACGAGGCCGTGATCCGCGTCAACTCACAGTCGGGCAAGGGCGGAATGGCGTATCTGCTCGCCACGCACCACGGCGTCGACCTGCCGGCGCGGATGCGGCCCGAGTTCGCGCGGGTGGTCCAGGAGGCCACGGACGACAGCGGGCACGAGGCGACCCCCAAGGACCTGTACGAGCTGTTCCGCTCGACCTACCTGGGGCCGGGGCGCGGCGCCGGGCACGTGTCCCTGACGGCGTGGTCGACGGACGGCGAGGGGCAGGCGCACCGGTTCGTGTGCACCCTCCAAGTGGGCGACCGCGCGGGCGACTTCGAGGGGCGGGGCGGCGGGACCCTGTCCGCCTTCGTGGACGCGCTCGCGGCGGCCGGGGTCGGCGTCGACATCGTCGACTTCACCGAGGACGCGCACGGCGAGGAGGCGACGGCGTACGCGCAGTGCCGGGCCGACGGCGTGACGGCATGGGGCGCGGGCCGCGACCCCTCGCCGCTGGTGGCGTCGGTCCAGGCCGTCCTGGCGGCCGTGAACCGGGCGGTGGCGGCGCGGTAGCAACGCGGCACGAAGCGCAGGGGGCGCCCGCCGGGAGTCCGGCGGGCGCCCCCCTCGAAGACGCTGGAGCCGGGGTATCGGCGCTCAGGCCTTGTTCAGGTTCGCCCAGAACTCGTCGAACGAGAGGACCTTGTCCCCGTTGGCGTCCTGCCGGGCGATGAGCGCCTCGGCGACCGACTCGGTGACGTTGAAGTCGCCCATCTGAGCCATCGCGCTCTTGTACTCGGCCGCCGTGATGAAGCCGTCGCCGTCCGCGTCGAACCGCTGGAACGCCTTGCGTGCTTCCTCGATGTCCGCCACCGGGTCCACCCCTTCTTGCTGTAACACTGACGGAGGTCAGATTAACGGGCGGTACGAGCGCGCAGTGCGGCGACCACCCACGCGAACTCCTCGTTGTGCCGGGGCAGCGTCTCCAGGCCCCGCACCAGGGACACCAGGTCACGGAAACGGGCCACGTCTGCGTTGGCCGCGGCCTCCATGCGCTCCAGTACGGCGGCCAGGTCGGCGCCGGCGCCGAGCAGCCCCCGCAGCACCTCCTCCGCCTCGGGCGACTCGGGCGCGACGCCGCGCTCCCGTGCCTCCCCGGCGAGCTGCACCAGGCGGCTCATGAACCACAGGGAGCTGCCCGGCGGCACGTCGGGCCCCCGGTCGGCGGCGTTGAACTCGATCATGCTGCGCATGTGCGCCCGGAAGCCCGGGTCCTGCATCAGCTCGGCCAGCTCCACCCACGCGTCGACCTGCTCGGTCGTCGGGTCGTCCGGCAGGTCGGGGACCATGACCCGCATCCGGGTGCGGATGTCCGGGTCTGCGGCGTCCAGGCCGCCGAAGGTCTGCTCCATGAAGTCGTCGATGATCTGCTTGCGCTCGGCGGCGCTCAGCCGCGCCAGCTTGTTCATCAGGGCCATCTCCTCTGCGTTCGAGTTCCTCTTCGCGACGGTCGAAAGGACGGCCCGGTTCAGCCGCAGCGAGCGGATCTGCGCGTCCAGCGCCGCCACGTGCGCGGCGGCCACGGACGCGATGTCCGACTCCCCGTCCACCACGCTGCGTACGTCGTCCAGGCCGAGGCCCAACTCCCGCAGGGTGCGGATGAGTTCGAGCCGGGCGAGGGACTGCGCGTCGTACAGTCGGTAGCCGCCCGGGCTGCGCCCGACGGGCGGCAGGGCGCCCACGTCGGACCAGTAGCGGATGGTGCGCACCGACAGGCCGGTGCGCCGGGACAGCTGCCCGATGGTGAGCAGCCGCGGGCCGTCGTCGATCATGTCGAGGAGTCTGGGCCTTCCAGTGGGTGGAGACTCAAGCGAGCCGAGGGGAACGCCATGCCAGGCACGGTGCGGAACATTCTGGACGCCGCGGCGCGAGGGGTCTTCCCCCCGCCGGACGGGGGCACGACGGTGGTGCCGCAGGCGGATCACCGGGACGCGGGTGTGCTGTCCTTCACCGCCCACTCGGTGGTGTTCACCGACGAGGACCCCGGGTGGGTGCACGAGACGCTGCGCGGCCTGGACTGCGATCCGCTGGCGGCGACGATGAATCCGCGGTTCCTCGGCGCCCTCATGGAGCGCACCGGGCGCCGTCATGACACGACGGACCTGCTCACGGTGGCTCCGGCGCTGCCGGGCGGGCCGCCGGTGGCCCTGAAGGAGATCGCGGACCCGGAGCATCCGCGGGTGGCGCGGGCGCGGCTGCGCCGCGACGACGTGCGGATGTGGGCGGCGGACGGCGGGGTGCTGGTCCTCGGGCGCGGCGTCGCGGGCCGCTGGGAGACGGCGATCGAGGTCGACGAGGAGGCGCGCCACCGGGGCCTCGGCCGCCTTCTCGCGGTGTCCGCCCGGCATCTGGTCCCGGACGGCGGACCCGTGTGGTCCCAGCAGTCCCCCGGGAACGCCCGCAGTGTGCGGGCGTTCCAGGCGGCCGGATATCGTCCCGTCGGCGCGGAGGCGCTGTTCACCGCGCCCCGGTAGCGGCGGGTTCCAGGGTCTTTCGCTCGGGTCGGGCCGGACCCCCGCGAGCCCAGCTCGATCCGAACGGGACGCCCTAGCGGAAGATGCCGGTGTGGCCGAGCGAGTAGCGGCCGGGCTGCGGATACACGGCCAGGCCGTGCGGGCCGTCCCCGACGGGGATGCGGGCGATCTGCTTCCCCGTACGCGTGTCGATGGCGTACACCTCGGAGTCGTAGCGGCCGGACAGCCAGAGGACCTTGCCGTCGGAGGAGACGCCGCCCATGTCGGGGCTGCCGCCGTCGGGCAGCCTCCACTTGTCGGTCAGCTTCTTCTTCGCGAAGTCGAAGATGGAGATGGTGCCCTCGCCGCGGTTGGAGATGTACATCTCGCGGGAGTCCCGGCTGACGTAGAGCCCGTGGGTGCCCTTGCCGGTGGGCAGGAGTTCAGGGGTCGTGAAGTTCTTGCCGTCCAGGACCCACATGCCGTTGGCGACCATGTCGGCGATGTAGAACGTCTTGCCGTCCGGGGAGATCTTGACGTCCTGCGGCATCGCGCCCTTGAAGGGCAGCCGCTCCTGGCCGACGACCTTCATCTTCGCGGTGTCGACCTTGAGGAGTTCGCCGCTGAACTCGCAGGAGACGATGAAGTACCGGCCGTCGGCCGAGAAGTCGGCGTGGTTGACGCCGTAGCAGCTGACGGGCACGGTCTTGACCGTCTTCATGGTGTGCGCGTCGCGGAAGACCAGCTCACGGTCGAGCGAGGCCATCACGATGGAGTACTTGCCGTCGGGCGTGAAGTAGAGGTTGTACGGGTCGTGCACGTCCACCGTCCTGCCGACCTTGCCGGTCTTCGGGTCGATGGGCGTCAGCGTGTTGCCCTTGTCGTTGTTGACCCACAGCGTCTTCATGTCCCAGGACGGCACGACGTGCTGCGGCTGGCGGCCGACGGGGATCGTCTCGATGACCTTGTACGTCCTGGGGTCGATGACGGAGACGGTGTCGGACTCGGTGTTGGGCACGTAGACGCGGGACGGGAAGTCCTTGACGACCGGCGACAGCTTGTCGGGACGGTCGGCCGCGTAGAGGTCCTTGGGGTCGAGGACGGGCGGCATGCCGGGCAGGCCCCGGTCGACCGGCTTCGGCTTCGGCTCGACGGCCTTCACCCCTTGCGTACCGATCGCCTCGGCGGCCCGGTGCGCCTTGGGCTCGGAGCTGCAGCCCGCGAGGGCCCCGAGAACGGTGGCGGCGATCAGTGCTGCGGTGGTGCGGCGCGGTGTCATGTCAGCAGCTCCGTGGTGGTCACCGCGGCCAGGCCACGGCGGTCGAGGTCTTCCAGGAGGGCGGGCAGCGCGGCGACCGTGTCCGCGTAACCGAAGTGCAGGCTCACGACCGAGCCTTCGCGGATCTGCGAGGTGACTTTGCGGGTCACCTCGGCGGCGCCCGGCGAGGTGAAGTCGAGGGAGTCGACGTCGTACGACAGGACGTGCGGGTAACCGGCGGCGGCGGCCAGGCTCACGACGAGCGGGGTCGCCTGCTGGGTGCGCGAGGGCCGGAACCAGGTGCCGATGGAGCCGGTGAGCCGGCGGATGCGGTCGGCGCAGCCGGTGATCTCCGCTCGCGCCCGGGCCTCGGACATCGTGTTGATGTCACGGTGGTTCAGGGTGTGGTTGCCCAGGTCGTGGCCGCCGTCGAGGATGCGCCGGGCCACGGCGGGGTGCTCGTCGAGCCAGGTGCCCACGGCCAGGACCGTCACCCTGGCGTGGGCCCGCTCGGCCTCCTTGAGGAGGGCGTACGCGATCGCCGGGTCGCCCTGGCCGTGGAAGGTGAGGGCGACGCGGGGGCGGTTGCGGGGGCCGTGATCGATCTGGGCGGGCTGCCCGGGGAATCGGCGGGGGCCCGGGGCCGCCGGGGCGGCGCGCGCGGGGCGGGCCGGGCTCGCGGAGTGCCCGGCGACCACCGGGTCGCGGGCGGCGGTGGAGCAGCCGGTGGTGAGGGCGGCGGCGGTGAGTCCGGCGCCGAAGCGAAGGGCTCCGCGGCGGTCGGTCGTGGTCACCTGCCTCATTGAAGGCCAATCCGGCACAAAAGGGACTTACCGACCCGAGGGTCTTAACAATTACTGGACGCGGTCATTAATAAATCTTCATTTGCCAGGCCCGTGGTTCACATCACCGAGGATTCATTTGGTCTCGCGGGCCGAGGTCTGCCATAGTCGGGATCACGACCCCCATTGACCCGGGCTCGGTCGTCGACAGCGGCCGTGGATAACACCCCCCACCTTCCACGGCGCTCCACGAAAGCCCCCGCGGCGCCCCACAAGGCGAAAACGGGGGCTTTCGTGTACCCCCGGACGCCCCGGTGTCGCACTGCCGCCGGGCCCCGCACTCAGCGGTCGGCGACCCGCATCTCGAACCAGGTGGTCTTGCCGCGCGGCAGCAGATCCACGCCCCAGCGGTCGGAGAGCTTGTCGACCAGACAGAGTCCGCGCCCGCTGATGTCGAGTTCGTGGACGGGCATCAGACAGGGGAGGCCGCGCGAGGGATCCCGCACCTCGACCCTGATCCAGCCGCGCCTGCGGACCATCCGTAACCCGAAGATCCTGGCCCCCGTGTGCCGCACCGCGTTGCCGACGAGCTCGGAGACGAGCAGCACGACATCCTCGGTCATCTTCGGGGAGAGCCCCCAGTGCCGCAGGACGACCACCTGGGCGAGCCTGCGCGCGGTCGCCGCCGACTCGGGCCGCGACGGCAGCGGCACCTCCGCCTCGGCCGGATTCCCGAACAACTCCAGTGCCTTCAGAGCCCGTTCGTCCTCGACCGCAGGCGACCAGCGCGCCGCGGTCGCACTCCCGTGCCTCCGCGGCTGTTCGATACCCTCCAGCCCCGCCATGCCCCCCATCATGGCTGCCCAGCGCGCGTTCCGGGGCCGTTCCTGCCGAATAAGCCCCCCGGAACCTTCCGTTCCGGGGGGCTGGTTTGGCATATGCCACTGGCAGTTAGACCCTTGCCGCACCCCTGATGAGCTGCGGCGATCGCGCGATTCGACCCGATCACCGACCTCTGCGACCCGAACGGCCTTAAGGTTCACTTAAGGCTGCGATAAACCGCCCCAACGAGGGACGGCGGTGAGACATCCCGTCAACTGCAAGCGGATCGGGGGAAGTTGACACGAGCCTCTCGCGCGGCCGGTGAGCCCGGCACCGGGCTCACCGGCACACCGGCTAGAGGAACTTGGCCTTGCCCGGACCCTCTTCGACGAAGCTCCGCATGCCGCGCTCGCGGTCCTCGGTGGCGAACAGGCCCGCGAACCAGTTCCGCTCGACGGCGAGACCGGTGTCGATGTCCGTCTCCAGGCCCACGTCGATGGACTCCTTCGCGGCGCGCAGCGCGAGCGCCGGCCCCTGCGCCAGCTTCGCGGCCCAGGCGTGCGCCTGCTCGTAGACCTCCGCGGCGGGCACGACCCGGTCCACCAGGCCGATGGCGAGGGCCTCTTCGGCCTTCACGTGACGGCCGGTGAAGATGAGGTCCTTCGCCTTGGAGGGACCGACCAGGCGCGCGAGGCGCTGCGTGCCACCGGCGCCGGGGATCAGGCCGAGCAGGATCTCGGGCTGGCCCAGCCGGGCGTCGTCGGCGGCGATGCGGAAGTCGGCGCACAGCGCGAGCTCGCAGCCGCCGCCGAGCGCGTAGCCGGTGACCGCGGCGACGACCGGCTTGGGGATGCGCGCGACGGCCGTGAACGAGTCCTGCAGGGCGCGGGAGCGCACGATCATGGCCGCGTGGTCCATGGCCTGCATCTCTTTGATGTCCGCGCCGGCGGCGAACGCCTTGTCGCTGCCGCGGACGACCACGGCGCGCACGTCGTCGCGGCGCGAGGCCTCCTCGGCGAGCTCCTTGATGCGGTCCTGGGTGGCGATGTCCAGAGCGTTCATCGGCGGCCGGTCGAGCCGGATCGTGCCGACGCCTTCGGCGACTTCGAGGTAGGCAGTCATGGACAGCAGGTTAGTGCGCGTTAACGGGAGAGGCCCGGTGCACTTGGTCACAGTGCGCCGGGCCTCTTCGCTCAAGGGCGGAAGGGGGTCAGGCCTTCCACTTCTCCCAGGACATGTTCCAGCCGTTGAAGCCGTTGTCCGGGGCCACCGTCCGGTCCTGCGAGTTCTTCACCTCGACGACGTCACCGATCATCGAGCTGTTGAAGAACCAGGCCGCGGGCACCTTGCTGTCGTAGCCGCCGCGCACGTCGCGCAGGCCCACGCAGCCGTGGCTGGCGTTGTAGTTGCCGAAGGCGCCGCCGCCCCAGTAGTTGCCGTGGATGAACGTGCCGGACGTCGTCAGGCGCATCGCGTGCGGCACGTCCTTGATGTCGTACTCGCCGCCGTAGCCCACCGTTTCGCCGTTCATACGGGTCACGGTGAGCTTCTCGCTGATGACCATCTGGCCGTTCCACGTGGAGTAGCCCGGCTTGCCCGTGGTGATCGGGACCTTCTTGATCGTCTTGCCGTCGCGCTTCACGGTCATCATGTGCGTCTTGGCGTCGACCGTGGAGACCTGGCTGCGGCCGATCGTGAACTTCACGGTCTTGGCCTGCTTGCCGTAGACGCCCGGCCGGCCCTCGACGCCGTCGAGGTTGAGCTTGACGGTCACCTCGGTGCCCGCGGCCCAGTACTTCTCGGGGCGGAAGTCGAGGCGGTCGTTGCCGAACCAGTGGCCCTCGACCGGCACGGACGGCTCCGTCGTGATCTCGATGGCCTTCTCCACGTCCTCCGGGTGCGTGATGCCCCGTGTGAAGTGGACCGAGAACGGCATGCCGACGCCGACCTTCGAACCGTCCTCCGGCGTGAACTGGCCGATGAACGTGTTCTTCGGGACCAGCGTCGTGAACGCGACGTCCTTCGCGGACGCGCGGCCCTCGGAGTCCTTGGCGACCGCGTGCACCTTGTACTTGGTGGAGGCGGCCAGGTGGTGGGCGGGCGTCCAGCCGGCACCGCCGTCCACGATCTTTCCCTCGACCGGGTTGCCCTTGGTGTCGGCGACCTTCACCTCGGTCAACTTGCCCTTGTCGGCGGTGATCCGGAGGTCTCCGCTGGTGGCCACGCCGTCCGCGCCGTCCTTCGGGGCGATGGTGACGACGGCCTGGGACGGCTTGTTGGTGTCCGCCTTCCCCGAGTCGCCGCCCTTGCCGTCACTCCCCGCACCGGAGCCGCCGCCCCCTCCGCCGCAAGCCGTGGCCAGCAGCAGAGCGGCCCCCAGCAGAGCCCCCGATATCGGTCGTCGCCCGTTCACGATCTTGTCTCCCCTCGCGCAAGGCCGGTCAGGCCCGCACCCCAGCGCGTCCTAGCGCGCACTGCGACAGATAACCACACGACCTGCAGTTATGGATCCCCAGGTATGTCACCGTTCAGTCCCAACTGGACCGGCTTTGACGGGGCGTGGGGTGAGGCATGGGCCGGGCCGGCCCTCGCGGGGTTCAGTGCGTGACCGCGCCCGCCTTCCAGTCCTTCCAGTTCATGTTCCAGCCGCCGAGGCCGTTGTCGGGTGCGACCACCTTGTCCTTGCTGTTGACCACTTCGATGACGTCGCCGACGAGGGTGCGGTCGAAGAACCAACCCGCGGGCGAATCCGAGCTGCCGCCCCTGTCATCGGCCAGCCCGATGCAGCCGTGGCTGATGTTGCGGTTGCCGAAGGCGTCCGATGTCCAGTAGTTGCCGTGCAGGAACGTTCCGGACTTCGTCAGCCGGATGGCGTGCGGCACGTCGGGGACGTTGTACTCGCCGCCGAACCCGACGGTGCGGCTGTCCATCCGGGTCATCTCGAGCATCTCGCTGACGACCATCTTCCCGTTGTACGTGGGGGTCTTGGTCGTCCCGGCGGTGATGGGGATGGTGTCCAGGAGTTCGCCGTCGCGGCGTACCTCCATGGTGTCGTCGTCCGCGTCCACCACGCTGATCTGGCTGCGACCGATGGTGAAGCCGATCTTCTTGTGCTGCACGCCGTACACACCGGGGGCCGACTCCACGTCGCGCAGCCCCAGGTCGACGGTGACCTCCGTGCCCGGCTTCCAGTAGTCGCGCGGCCGGAAGTCGAGGCGGGACTTGCCGAACCAGTGCGGGGCGATGTCCACGGCGGGCTTCGCCGTGACGTGGATGGCGCGCTGGACGGCGGCCCGGTTCTCGATGGCCCTGTTGAACTCGAGCGAAACGATCATGCCGGTGCCGACGGTGGACCGGTCCTCCGGCGTGAGGTAGCCGACGAACCGCTTGGCGGGGACGGCCGTGGTGAAGGTGGTGTGGCGGGCCGAGCGATGTTTGTCCTCGTCGCGCGCGACCACGTCCACGGTGTACTTGGCGGCTTGCGAGAGCCGCCGTTCGCCGGTCGGCCGCCATCGCGTGCCGTCGTCGTCGATCCGGCCCTTGACCGGGACCTCCTCTCCGTCCTGGAGCTTCACGACCTTGACCGATTCCAGGTGCCCGTCCGGCACCGTCACCTCGATCGACCGGTCGGCCGCTACGTTCTTGGTCCCGTTGGCCGGGACGACCTTGATCGCTTCCTCGGGGGACCGCGACTTGCCGAACAGATCTCCCGCGGCGGTGCATCCGGTGACCCCGGTCAGCACCACCGCCCAGGTCAGCACGGCGGCCAGCGTGGCCCCTGCGTGTCTCACAGCTGTTTTCACACTCGATCAACGACCGTCACCCCGCCGGGGAAACGTGAGTGCGACCCAAGCTCTGGGCAGAACACTGGGGAGGACGACGCGACGGGGAGCCGCGGCCGGGACGCCGCACGCCCTTCCCCTGCCGGTGGCGCCGGCCCGACCGAGCCGCGGGAGGCATGACAGGTGGCGAGCGCACCCGAGCAGGAGGCACCACAGGATGCCCTGGTGGAACGGCCCGCGGGGATTCCGCAGGCGCGCTCCGCGACCGAGCGGAAGGGCCGCCGCACGAGAGAGAGGCCGCCGCCCGTCGAGCCCGTGTGGCCGGGCGCCCCGACCCCGCTGGGCGCGCGCTTCCGGGTCGGGCCGGACGGCACTGCGGGCACCAACTTCGCGCTCTGGGCGGGCGGCGCGGAGTCGGTCGACCTCTGCCTCTTCGACGACGCGGGCCGCGAGCGGCGCGCCCCGCTGACCGAGCTGACGCACGAGATCTGGCACGGCTTCGTACCGGACGTGCTGCCGGGGCAGCGGTACGGGTTCCGGGTGCACGGCCGCTGGGACCCGTGGACGGGCGCACGCTGGAACCCGGCGAAGCTGCTCCTCGACCCGTACGCGCGGGCCGTGGACGGGGAGTTCGTGCTGCCGCCCGAGGTCTACGGCCATGTGCGCGACTGGCCCGAGCAGCATGTGGCCGACACCGTGCGCGACGAGCGGGACTCGGCACCGTACGTCCCCAAGGGGGTGGTCGTGCACGACGACGCACCCGACGACGAGTGGGCCGACGACCGGCGGCCGAAGACGCCGTGGGCGGACTCGGTGATCTACGAGCTGCATGTGAAGGGGTTCACCCAGCGGCACCCGGGGATCCCCGAGGAGCTGCGGGGGACGTACGCGGGGCTCGCGCATCCCGCGGCCGTGGAGCATCTGGTGAAGCTGGGTGTGACGGCGGTCGAGCTGCTTCCCGTGCACCAGTTCGCCCATGAGGACCACCTGCTCAGGCGGGGCCTGCGCAACTACTGGGGCTACAACTCGATCGGCTACTTCGCCCCGCACGCGGCGTACGCGGCGTCGGGGACGGGCGGGCAGCAGGTCGGCGAGTTCCGGCGGATGGTGCGGGCGCTGCACGAGGCCGGCATCGAGGTCATCCTGGACGTGGTCTACAACCACACGGCGGAGGCGGGCGAGCTCGGCCCGACGCTGTCCCTGAAGGGCATCGACAATCGCGGCTACTACCGCCTCCAGGGCGACGCGCGCCGGTACGCGGACTACACGGGCTGCGGCAACACCCTGCACGTCGTGCAGCCGCACGTGCTGCGCCTGCTCACCGACTCCCTGCGCTACTGGGTGACGGAGATGGGCGTGGACGGCTTCCGCTTCGACCTGGCGGCGGCGCTCGCCCGCTCGATGCACGACGTGGACATGCTGTCGCCGTTCCTCGCGGTGATAGCGCAGGACCCGGTCCTGCGGCGGGTGAAGCTGATCGCGGAGCCCTGGGACGTGGGCTCGGGCGGCTACCAGGTCGGCGCCTTCCCACCGCTGTGGACCGAATGGAACGACCGCTACCGCAATGCCGTACGGGACTTCTGGCGCGGCGCCCTGCCCGATGTGCGGGACCTGGGCTACCGCCTGTCCGGCTCGAGCGACCTGTACGCGTGGGGCGGGCGCCGCCCGTACGCGTCGGTCAACTTCGTCACCGCCCACGACGGGTTCACGCTGCGCGACCTCGTGTCGTACGGCCGCAAGCACAACGAGGCCAACGGCGAGGGCAACCGCGACGGCACCGACGACAACCGGGCCTGGAACTGCGGCGCGGAGGGCGAGACCGCGGACGAGGGCGTGCTCGCCCTGCGCAGGCGGCAGTTGAGAAATCTGGTGACGACGCTGCTGCTGTCCACCGGGGTGCCGATGCTCGTCGCCGGTGACGAGCTCGGGCGCACACAGCGCGGCAACAACAACGCGTACTGCCAGGACAACGAGATCAGCTGGGTGGACTGGTCACTCCTCGAAGAGCCGGGCTGGCGGGCCCTGTTCGACCTCACGTCGCGGCTGATCGCCCTGCGGCACGCGCATCCGGTGCTGCGGCGGCGCGCGTTCTTCTCGGGGCGCGCGCACTCGGCGGACGGGCTGCGGGACCTCGCGTGGTTCACGGCCGGCGGCACGGAGATGACGGAGCGGGACTGGTACGCGCCCGCGGCCACGCTCGGGATGTACCTCTCCGGGCGCGACATCCCGGGCCGCGACGCACTGGGCACGCCCGTCACGGACGACAGCTTCCTCGCGGTCCTGCACGCCGGGGACCGGCCGGTGAGCTGTGTCCTGCCCGGCGGACCGTGGGCACGTGCGTACGAGGTCGTGGTGGACACGTCACTGGAGGAGCAGCAGGACGCACCGGCGGTGACGCACGCGGCGGGGGCGGCCATCACCGTGCCGGGGCGCACGGTCCTGCTGCTGCGGGCGCTCCCCTCGGACGGGGAGGGCTGAACCGCTAGCCGAGGATCTTCCGGTCGTACGCCACGGCGACCGCCGCCGCGCGGTCCTTCACGCCCAACTTGCCGTAGACATGGGTGAGATGGGTCTTCACCGTCGCCTCGCTGATGAACAGGACGCGGGCGATCTCCTTGTTCGACGTGCCCTTGGCGACCAGGGCGAGGACCTCGCGCTCCCGGGCCGAGAGGGGTTCGCCGGCGGGGGCGGCCGGGGTGCGGACCGCGGTGACCAGGCGGGAGGCGACCGCCGGGGACAGCACGGTGCGGCCGTCGGCGGCGGCGCGTACGGCCGTGAACAGCTCCTCGCGCGGGGCGTCCTTGAGGAGGTAGCCGGTGGCGCCCGCCTCGATCGCGGGCAGCGTGTCCGAGTCCGTGTCGTACGTGGTCAGGACGAGGACGCGGGAGCGGGCACCGCGGCGGGCGAGTTCCTTGATGGCGTCGACGCCGTTCCCGCCGGGCATGCGCAGGTCCATGAGGACGACGTCCGGGTCGAGGCGGGCGGTCAGTTCGACGGCCTCGACGCCGTTCGACGCCTCGCCGAGGACCGTGAAGTCGCCGGCCGACTCGAACATGCCGCGCAGGCCGTCCCGTACGACGGGGTGGTCGTCGACGATCAGCAGGGAGATGAGGGAGTCACTGGTCATGGCGGACCAACGGTACGCGAGCCGAGACGGCCGTGCCGCCGCCGGGCTCCGACTCCACCGTCAGTGCGCCCGCGATGCGTTCGGCCCTGGCCCGCATCCCGTCCAGGCCGAACCCGCCGGTGCCGGTGCGGGCGGGCAGCTCCAGGGGGTCGAAGCCGCGGCCGTCGTCGCGTACGTCGAGGGTGACCTCGCCCGCCATGTAGGAGAGCGTCACGCCGAGCCGTCCGGCGTGGGCGTGCCGGGCGGCGTTCGACAGGGCCTCCTCGGCGATGCGCAGCAAGGTCGCCTCGATCTCGTCGTGCAGCTGCTCGGTGGTGCCGGTGACGGTGAACTCGGCGCGTACGCCGGTGCGCCGGGACCACTCCGTGACGGTCTTCTTCAGCGCCTCGGACAGGGAGGCGTTCTCCAGGGCCGCCGGGGAGAGGTTGTGCACGGAGCGGCGGGCCTCTCCGAGGCTGTGCCGGGCGAGGTCGGCGGCGCGGTCGAGGTGCTGGCGGGCCTGTTCCGGGTCGGTGGTGCCCGCGACGACCTGGAGCTGGGCGATGATCCCGGTCAGGCCCTGCGCGATGGTGTCGTGGATCTCGGCGGCGAGCCGGCGGCGCTCGTCGGCGACACCGGCTTCCCTTGCCTGGACGAGGAGTTGGGTGTGCAGGGCGGCGTTCTCGCTCATGGCGTCCTGGAGGGCCTTGTTCGTGCGCTCCAGTTCGGCGATGGTCTCGGCCTGGACGCGGTTGCGCTCCTCCTCCTTGACGTTGATGTGCATCATGACGGAGACGAGACCCATGTTCACGGCGAGCAGCGCACCGAAGACGGCCCAGGTGAGCGGACCCTTCGGCGGGAACCCGCCGGCCTCGGAGCCGGCCATGACGACGGCCGTGGCGAACAGTCCGGTGCGCACGAACCGGCGCGGCAGCAGCCGGTCGGCGCTGAAGTAGCCGATGACGGCGTAGAACACGAAGAACGGGTTGAGCCAGGCCAGGACGAAGGCGATGGCCCAGCGCACCGTGTAGTAGCCGGCGCCCGTCGCGGAGGGGCCGGGGTGGCGCAGCGCCCTCCTGCCCCACACGCTCTCCAGGAGCAGGGCCGCCGCGACGAGGACGCCGGCGAGGTACCACTGGAACCGATCCCGGCCCATGCCGGCGATGTCCGACGTCGCCAGGACCAAGGGGACGCTGAAGGCCAGCAGGGCGTAGGGGCCGTAGCGGTGGAAGGTGGCCCACCGCTGCCGGATGGTGGTGTCCATCGCTGCTGTGCCCTGCATCTCCATGGCTCCAGTCTGCACGGGCCGCACCTGGCACACGCTCACTCCCAGCGGAACCAGCGGGCGGACGCGGCGGTCAGGACCACGGCCCACGCGGCGAGCACGGCCAGGTGGGACCAGGACGGCCAGTCACCCGCCGCGGCCTGGTTCATGGCCTGGGCCGCGGCTCCGAACGGCGTGAGCTCGACGATGTTCGCCAGTGCCGTGGGCATCGACTGCACGGGCAGCCACACCCCGGCGCAGAACATGCTCGGGAAGAACACGGTGGAGCCGATGGCGCTCGCGATCTTCGCCGTGCGGGCGCGGGCGGAGACCAGCGCGCCGAGCGACAGGGCGACGACGACGGACAGCAGCAGGGCGAGCAGATACCCGAAGGCCTGCTGCGGCAGCTTCACGTCGAACGCGAGCCGCCCGATGGCGAGCGAGAGCAGCGACGAGGCGAGCGCGGCGACACCGTGGATGGTCATCTGCGCGCCGAGCAGCGCGGGCGGCTGCACCGGCGTGGTCGACATGCGGCGCAGGATGCCACGCTCCCGGTAGCCGGCGATGACCGGCGCCATCGCCTGCAGGCCCGCGACGATCATCGGGAGCAGCACGGTGATGGGGACGTACGCGTCGATGAGGCGCAGTCCGGCCGGACCCGAGTCGGCCTCCCGGAACGCGGGGATGGAGCCGAGGATCACGAGCAGCGCCGGCGGGAAGACCATGACTCCGAAGAGGCTGCCGGGTTCGCGCAGGAAGAGGCTGACCTCGCTCCTGAGGACGGCGGAGTGGGCTCCGCGGCCACGGACAAGGGTGGCGGTGGTGGTGCTCATGACTGGGTGGCTCCCGTCAGGTCCAGGAACGCGTCGTCCAACGTGGCGTCGGACACGCGGAGTTGGTGGGCCGTGATGTGGTGGCGGGCGAGCAGCGTGATGACGGCGTTGACCGTCTCGTCGGTGCCGCCCAGGGTGACGCGGCCGTCCCGGTGCTCCACGGACGCGAGCGCGGGCAGGCCCCGCAGCGCCTCCTCGCCGAGGGGCGCGGACGGCGTGAACGACATGACGGTGGACCCCGCGGCCCGGCTGATGAGGCCGGCCGGGGTGTCGAGCGCGGCGATCCTGCCCTTGTCGATCACGGCGATCCGGTCGCAGAGGCGCTGTGCCTCCTCCATGAAGTGCGTGACGAGCAGGACGGTGACGCCGCTGTCGCGGACGTCCTCGATGAGCTGCCAGGTGTCGCGACGGGCGCGCGGGTCGAGCCCGGTGGTCAGCTCGTCGAGGACGACGACCCGCGGGTTCCCGATCAGGGCGAGCGCGATGAACAGGCGCTGCTTCTGGCCGCCGCTGAGCTTCGCGAACCGGGTGCCGAGCTTGTCCGTGAGGCGCAGGCGCTCGGCCAGGGGCCGCCAGTCGGCCGGGTTCGGGTAGAACGCCGCGTACAGTTCGAGCGCCTCGCGGACGGTGAGTTTCGCCTGGAGTTCACTCTCCTGGAGCTGGGCGCCGAGGATCTCGGTGACGCGGTCGTGGTCGGCGACGGGGTCCAGGCCCGCGACGCGGACGCGGCCGGCGTCGGGGACGCGCAGCCCCTCGACGCATTCGACCGCGGTCGTCTTGCCGGCGCCGTTCGGGCCGAGGATGCCGAAGATCTCGCCCTCCCCGACGGTGAACGAGAGGTCGTCGACGACGGCCCGCCCTGCGTAGACCTTGCGGAGCCCGGCGACCTCGATCAGGGGCCTGTCGCCCCGTACTGCGCTGTGTGTCGTCGTCATGCTCCGAGAATCCCGGCGCGGCCCCCTCGGCGGCATCGCCCATCGCGCTCGAAAGGGCATCAGCCGATCGGTTGATACGGCGCTACGACCCCCTGCGGGGCGGGTCGTGGCGCGGGGCGGGTTCGCCGGAAACCCGGTGGGCGTTGTCAGTGCCGATCCGTAGTCTCACTCCTGATGCCCACAACACATGCACCGGCCACGGACCCCGACCGACTCGTCCCGGCGGCGGAACAGTCCGCCGTGCGCACGCTGCTGCGCCTGTGGCCGTACGTACGGCCGGTGCGGGCCCGCTGGGCGGGGGCGGCGGCGGTCGCCGTGGTCGCCTCCTGTCTGTCACTCGTCTTCCCCATCGTCCTGAAGTGGATCGTGGACGGGCCGGTCACGGACCACGACCCGGGCGGGGTGTGGCTGGGCGCCGGCATGCTGCTGGCCCTCGGGGTCACCGAGGCACTGCTCTTCGGGCTGAGACGGTGGCTGGTGGCGCGGCCGCTGGCGAGCGTCGAGGCGGCCATGCGGGGGGATCTGTTCCGCCATCTCCAGCGGCTGCCCGTCGCGTTCCACGACCGGTGGGCCTCGGGCCAGTTGCTGTCACGCGGCACGACCGACCTCATGGTCGTACGCATGTTCCTGGCCTTTCCGCTGACGTTCCTGATCGTCAACGGCGTGACGATCGTCGCCGGGTTCGTGCTGCTCATCGCGCAGGACTGGGGGCTCGGCCTCGTCCTGCTGGCGCCCGCGCTGCCGCTGATGGTGCTCTGCTACCGCTTCGAGTCGAAGTACGCGTCGGCCGCGCGCCGCGCCCAGGACCAGGTCGGGGATCTGACCACGGTGGTCGAGGAGTCCGTTCTCGGGATCCGGATCATCAAGGGGTTCGGGCGGCACCGCAGCCAGGCGCGGGCCTTCCGGGACCTGTCGCGCACGCTGCGCGGGACGGAGCTCACCAAGGCGCGGCTGCTAGCGGGGATCCTCGGCGTCATCACGCTGCTGCCGGAGATGGCGCTCGGGGCCGCGCTGGTGCTCGGGTCCGTGCAGGTCGCGGACGGGAAGCTGTCCGCGGGAACGCTGGTGGCCTTCCTGTCCACGGCCCTCGCGCTGCGCTGGCCGATCGACTCGATCGGGTTCCTGCTCGCCATGAGCCAGGAGGCGGCGACGGCGACCCGGCGGTTCTTCGAGGTCATGGACGAGCCGGAGGAGAGCGAGGGCGTCGCGGCGGCGGGCGCCTCCGTGACGCAGGACGGTGCGGGCGGGCTGCGGTTCGAGGCGGTCCGCTTCCGGTACCCGGACGCCCCCGACGCGTCCGAGCCCGTCCTGGAGCGGATCGATCTGCATGTGCGGTCCGGGGAGACGATGGCGCTCGTCGGGGCGACCGGCAGCGGCAAGACGACCCTGACCGCGCTCGTGCCCCGGCTGCACGAGCTCACCGGCGGGCGGATCACGCTCGACGGGCGGGACATCGGATCCATGGAGCGCGAGGAGTTGCGCACCCTCGTCTCCGTGGCCTTCGAGGAGCCGACGCTGTTCTCGGCCTCCGTCGCGGAGAACGTGCTGATGGGTGCGGTCGAAGCGGACACAGCGCAGCTCGACCGGGCGCTCGGTGTCGCACAGGCCGGGTTCGTGAAGGCGCTGCCGGACGCGGCCGGTACGCAGGTCGGCGAGCAGGGGCTCAGCCTCTCCGGCGGGCAGCGGCAGCGGCTCGCGCTCGCCCGCGCGGTCGTGGGGAGCCCGCGCTTCCTCGTGCTCGACGACCCGCTGTCCGCGCTCGACGTGCACACGGAGGCCCTGGTGGAGGCGGCCCTGCGGGAGGTGCTCGCCGCGAGCACGGCACTCGTCGTCGCGCACCGGCCGTCGACGGTGCTGCTCGCCGACCGCGTCGCCCTCCTGTCGGGCGGGCGGATCACCGCCGTGGGCACGCACCAGGAACTGCTGCGCGCGAACGCGGAGTACCGGCATCTCATGTCCGGTGCGGACCTGGAGAGGGAAGACGACGGGCCGCACGGGCCGGAGGGGAAGGGCACGCGATGACCACGACCACGAAGCCGGACCGTACGCCGCAGGATCCGGCCGCCGAGGACGGCGGGGAACTGCGGCTCTCCTCCCCCGGCGACCCCTTCGACCAGGACGACCTGCCCACCCCCAAGGGCGCGACCGGCGCGTTGCTGCGCTCCCTGCTCGCGCCGAGCCGGCGCACGGTGTGGCTGGCCGTGCTGTGCCTGCTGCTCCAGCAGGCCGCCGTGCAGGCGGGGCCGCTGCTCGTCGCGTACGCCATCGACAGCGCGGTGCCCGCCTTCCGCACCGACGACCACGGCCCGCTGATCGCGGTGGCGGTCGGCTATCTCCTGGCGGCGTCCTGCTCCAGCCTCTTCCAGTTCGCGTTCGTGCAGGTGTCGGCGCGGGTGAACCAGAACGTGCTGCTCGATCTGCGCGGCCGGATCTTCCGGCACGCGCAGGCCCTCAGCGTCGACTTCCACGACCGCTACACGTCCGGGCGGCTCATCTCCCGCGCGACGACGGACGTCGAGTCCCTGCGCGAGCTGCTCGCCGAGGGGCTCCAGGAGCTCATCAACATCATCCTGGCCTCCGTGTACATCACGGCGATGCTGCTCTGGCTCGACGTCGGCATCGGAGCCGTGGCCGCCCTGTCGTTCCTGCCGCTCGCCGTTCTCATCCAGCTGTACCGGCGGCGCGCGGCCAGGGTGTACGCGGAGCGGTCGTCGGCGATCGCGCGCGTCATCGTGAAGTTCGCCGAGACGATGAACGGGATCAGGCCGGTGCGCGCCTTCCGCCGCGAGCGCGCCAACGACGCGGACTTCGCCGGGCTGAACCACCGTCACGAGCGGGTCAACGGTGACGCGCTGCTCGAGATGGCGCGCTACGTCGTCGGCTCCCGCCTCCTCGCGAACACCGCGGTGGCCGGAATGGTCCTGTGGGGCGCCTACCGTGTCGCCGACGGCACGCTCGAGCTGGGCGTCCTGGCGGCCGCCGTGCTGTTCATCCGCCGTCTGTACGACCCCATCGACCGGCTCGCGATGTTCCTCAACTCCTACGAGTCCGCGGCCGCTTCGCTGCGGAAGATCGCGGGGCTGCTGCACCAGACGCCGACCGTGCCGGAGCCGTCGTCGCCGCGCGGTCTTCCCGAGCTCGCCGGCGACCGTCCCGGCCGCGAGGTCGTCTTCGACCAGGTCTCGTTCGGCTACCGCACCGGCGGCGAGGTGCTCCCCCGCTTCGACCTCACGCTGCCCGCGGGACAGACGGTCGCCGTGGTCGGCTCCACGGGCGCCGGGAAGTCGACGCTGGCCAAGCTCCTGGCCCGCTTCTACGACCCCTCGGCGGGCCGGGTCCTGCTCGACGGCGTGGACCTGCGCGACCTGGGCACGGCCGAGCTGCGGCGGGGCGTGGTGATGGTGACGCAGGAGGCGTTCCTGTTCTCCGGCACGGTCGCCGAGAACATCGCGATCGGCCGGCCCGAGGCGAGCCGCGAGGAGATCGAGCGCGCGGCGAAGGCGATCGGCGCGCACGACTTCATCACGGCGCTCCCGGACGGCTACGACACGGATGTGCGCAAACGCGGGGGTCGAATTTCGGCCGGGCAGCGACAGCTGGTCGCGTTCGCACGCGCGCTGCTCGCCGACCCCGCGGTCCTGATCCTCGACGAGGCGACGAGCTCCCTGGACATCCCCGGCGAGCGGGCGGTGCAGCGCGCGATGCACACGGTGCTGCGCGGCCGTACCGCGGTCGTCATCGCGCACCGGCTGTCGACGGTGGAGATCGCCGATCGCGTTCTGGTCATGGAACACGGGCGGATCGCCGAGGACGGCACACCGGACCAACTGATCTGCGGTACAGGAGCGTTCGCCGATCTGCATCGTGCCTGGCGGGAGAGCGTGGTCGGCTGAGGCGCGGCCCGGACCCGGCCCCTCCGCGCCCGGGCGACAGCTCCGTATATCGAACGTGAACCTCCGGGCAACGGACCGTTTCCGGCCAACATAATGACGCGCTCCTGACAGACAACGCTCTCTGCTGCCACTCTTCCCTCGGCCTCGCACAGCTGTCCCACAGCCGAACTGGCGGGTCCCGTTCGTGAACTGCAGCACGACCTGTTGTGCCCAGATGTGCCCAGTTGTGCCCGGCTTCGCAGTTCCACCCCGTACCGCCCCGCACTGCCTTGTTCTGCCTTGTTCTGCCCGGACGGTCATTCGCCGTCCGGTCTTCCCCGGCCGCGCGATCCGCGGCCCGCAGAAGGAGTCAGCCTTGAGATCGTCCGACACCTCCCACAGATCCGCCTCCCGCAAGCGAGCGACCGCCTACGGCGCGCTCGCGGCAGCCACCGCCCTGCTCGCCGGGGCCGTCCAGGCGGGAGCCACGGCCTCGGCGGACGTCCAGCCGGCCGCGGCGGCCGCCCAGGCCGTCGCGAAGGGTGCCGACCCCGGCGCCCTCCCCGTGAAGCTCTCCCCCGCCAAGCGCGCGGAGCTGCTGCGCGAGGCCAACTCCACCAAGGCGGACACCGCCAAGGACCTCGGCCTCGGCGCCAAGGAGAAGCTCGTCGTACGGGACGTCCTCCAGGACCGCGACGGCACGACGCACACCCGCTACGAGCGCACCTACGACGGGCTGCCCGTCCTCGGCGGCGACCTGGTCGTCGACACCGCCAAGACCGGGAAGACCGAGGGCGTGACGCGCGCCGCGAAGTCGGCGCTCAAGGGCGTCGCCACCACCGCGGCGGTCAAGCCGGCCACCGCGGAGCGGCAGGCGGTCAAGGCCGCGGCGGCCGACGGGTCGAAGAAGACCGGGGCGGACCGCGCGCCGCGCAAGGTCGTGTGGATGGCGCAGGGCAAGCCGACCCTCGCGTACGAGACCGTGGTCGGCGGTCTCCAGGAAGACGGCACGCCGAACCAGCTGCATGTCGTCACCGACGCGGCGACCGGCAAGAAGCTGTACGAGTGGCAGGGCATCGAGAACGGCACGGGCAACACGCAGTACAGCGGCACCGTGACCCTCGGCACGGCCCTGTCCGGATCGTCGTACACGCTCAACGACACCGGGCGCGGCGGGCACAAGACGTACAACCTGAACCACGGCTCGTCCGGGACCGGGACGCTCTACTCGGGCGCGGACGACGTGTGGGGCAACGGCAGCGCCTCGAACACCGAGACCGCGGCCGCGGACGCGCACTACGGCGCGGCGGAGACCTGGGACTACTACAAGAACGTGCAGGGCCGCACCGGCATCAACGGCGACGGTGTCGCCGCGTACTCGCGGGTGCACTACGGCAACGCGTACGTCAACGCGTTCTGGGACGACAGCTGCTTCTGCATGACGTACGGAGACGGCGAGGGCAACCTCAAGCCCCTCACCTCGATCGACGTGGCGGGCCACGAGATGACCCACGGCGTCACCGCCGCGACGGCCGGTCTCAACTACAGCGGTGAGTCCGGCGGTCTGAACGAGGCCACCTCCGACATCTTCGGCACCGCGGTCGAGTTCTACGCCAACAACGCCAGTGACGTCGGTGACTACCTCATCGGCGAGAAGATCGACATCAATGGCGACGGCACCCCGCTGCGCTACATGGACAAGCCGAGCAAGGACGGCGGGTCCAAGGACTCCTGGTACTCCGGCCTCGGCAACCTCGACGTGCACTACTCGTCGGGCCCCGCCAACCACTTCTTCTACCTGCTCAGCGAGGGCAGCGGCGCCAAGGTCATCAACGGCGTCAGCTACAACTCGCCGACGGCGGACGGCCTTCCGGTCACCGGCATCGGCCGCGCCAAGGCCGAGCTGATCTGGTACAAGGCGCTCACCACGAAGTTCACCTCGACCACGAACTACGCGGCCGCGCGCACCGGCACGCTCGCGGTCGCCGGTGAGCTCTACGGCACCACGAGCACCGAGTACAAGGCCGTGCAGGACGCCTGGGCCGGCATAGCCGTCGGCTCGCGCTCCGGCGGCGGTGGCGGTGGCGGTACGTCGTTCGAGAACACGACGGACGTCGCGATACCGGACGCCGGCGCCGCGGTCACCTCGTCGATCGCCGTGACCGGCCGTACGGGCAACGCGCCGAGCAACCTCTCGGTCGCCGTGGACATCGTGCACACCTGGCGCGGTGACCTGGTCATCGACCTGGTGGCCCCGGACGGGTCCACGTACCGCCTGAAGAACTCCAGCGGCAGCGACTCGGCGGACAACGTCAACGCGACCTACACGGTCAACGCGTCCTCCGAGGTGGCCAACGGCACCTGGAAGCTGAAGGTCCAGGACGTGGCCGCGCAGGACACCGGCTACATCAACAGCTGGAAGCTCACCTTCCCGTAAACCGCACGCAGAGGTGATCCAAGGCCGATCGAGAGCTGTTCGGCCCGCACGGTCTGGGCGCGTCGCCCCGGGTGAGTGAACTCCCCGGGACGGCGCGCCCGTTCATGTTCCGTTCGCAATACGTACAAGAGACATCGCTCAACGGACGATTTCCGGCCAACCTGTGATCGCCCTCCTGACATGTACAAGCCTCAACTGGCACGCTTCCCCCACGCACCACACGCAACACACAGCTAAGCGCCACCAGTTCAGCACCACACAGCTCTCTTACCCCACACACAAGGAGCTTGCGTGACCCCCCACATATCGCGCTTCACCAAGAAGCGTTCGACTCTGGCCATCGCCACCGCCGTTGCCGCCGGAGCCCTGCTGACCGCCGGAATGACCACCGGCGCGTCCGCCCAGCCCGTGGCCGACGCGACGCCGGGCGGCGCGCCGATGAAGCTCTCGGGCGCAGCCCGCGCCGGCCTCCTCCAGGACGCCGACGCGAAGAAGGCCGAGACGGCGAGGGAGCTGAAGCTCGGCTCCAAGGAGAAGCTCGTCGTCCGTGACGTGGTCAAGGACCACGACGGCGCGACGCACACCCGCTACGAGCGCACCTACGACGGACTCCCGGTCCTCGGCGGCGACCTGGTCGTCCACGAGTCCAAGGCCGGCAAGTCCGAGGGCGTCACCCGCGCGACCTCGAAGAGAATCGCCGTGACGACGGCCTCCGCCTCCCTCAAGGCCGCCCCCGAGGGCGCCCGCAAGGTGGTCTGGGCGGCGTCGGGCACCCCGCGCCTCGCCTACGAGAAGGTCGTCACCGGCACGCAGAAGGACGGCACGCCGCGCAAGCTGCACGTCGTCACGGACGCCGCGACCGGCAAGAAGATCTTCGAGTGGGACGCGATCCACACCGGCGCCGGCGAGAGTCAGTACAGCGGCAGCGTGACGGTCGGCTCCACCAAGTCCGGCTCCTCGTACGCCCTCACGGACGCGGAGCGCGGCGGCCACAGCACGTACGACCTCAAGCACGGATCGTCCGGCAAGGGCACGCTGTTCACCGACGCGGACGACAAGTGGGGCGACGGCACCACCAACGACGCGGCCACGGCCGCGGTCGACGCCGCCTACGGCGCCCAGGTGACGTGGGACTACTACAAGGACGTCCAAGGCCGCAGCGGTATCAACGGCGACGGCAAGGGCGCGTACTCGCGGGTCCACTACGGCAACGCGTACGTCAACGCGTTCTGGGACGACAGCTGCTTCTGCATGACGTACGGCGACGGCGAGGGCGACAAGAAGCCTCTGACGTCGATCGACGTGGCGGGCCACGAGATGACCCACGGCGTCACCGCCGCGACCGCGGGCCTCATCTACAGCGGTGAGTCCGGCGGTCTGAACGAGGCCACCTCCGACATCTTCGGCACCGCGGTCGAGTTCCACGCGAACAACGCCAAGGACGTCGGTGACTACCTCATCGGCGAGAAGATCGACATCAACGGCGACGGCAGCCCGCTGCGCTACATGGACAAGCCGAGCAAGGACGGCGCGTCCCTGGACAACTGGAAGAGCGGCGCGGGCAACGTCGACGTGCACTACTCGTCGGGCATCGCGAACCACTTCTTCTACCTGCTGTCGGAGGGCAGCGGGAAGAAGGAGATCAACGGGGTCTCGTACGACTCCCCGACCGCGGACGGCCAGCCGGCCGCGGGTATCGGCCGCGACAAGGCCGAGAAGATCTGGTTCAAGGCTCTGACGTCGTACTTCACGACGAACACGGACTACGCCAACGCGCGCAAGGGCACGCTGAGCGCGGCGTCCGACCTGTACGGCGCCGACTCGGCGGAGTACAAGGCGGTCGACCGCGCGTGGGCCGCGGTCAACGTCAAGTGACGTAGGACGCAGGCACGTCGGGGGCGGCACCGGTTTCGGTGCCGCCCCCTTCGCGCGTCAGCTCTCGTACTCCGTGAGGTCGATCTCGTGCACCTGGAGCGGGTGGCCGTGCTTCGGGTGCGCGAACTCGTGCCCCTCCGTCATGCCCAGCTTGCGGGCGATGTTCTCCGAACCCGTGTCGCCCGGCCGGATCAGGGCGACGACCCGGTCGACGCCGCGGTCCTGGAGGGCGAACTCCAAGGTGGCCTGGGCGGCCTCCGAGGCGTAGCCCTGGCCCCAGAACTGGCGGCCGAGCCACCAGTTGATCTCGATGCCGGGCTGGAGCTCGGACACCGAGAGGCCGACGACGCCGGCCAGCTCACCGGAGGCGAGGAGTTCGACGGCGAACGGGCCGAAGCCCTCCTCGTCCCACTCCTCCTCCCAGCGCTCGATGTCCTCGGCCGTCCGCTCCAGGTCGCGCGGCCCGCCGTCACCGACCCGGCGCATGACCTCCGGGTCCGCCTGGATCTCGGAGAGGGGCACGAGGTCGTCGTCGGACCAGCGGCGGAGCAGGAGGCGGGGCGTCTGGATCTCGGTCATGGGTCCATCTTCGCCGAGACCCGCGACGCCGCCGACCATCCGGCCGCCCCTCAACGCGTCCTCCGCGCGTCCTCAGCGCATGAGCACTCCCGCGGCCTCCGCGGCCGCCTCCGAGGGGACGGTCACCAGGCCCGTCTCCGCCGGTGAGGCGAGCAGCCGGTGGGCGGGCAGGATACGGACGGTGTAGCCGTAGGGGCCCGTGCGGTCCAGGGAGAGTGGGCCCTCATACGTCCAGCGGCCGTCCAGATCCGGGCCGCCGGCCGGTTTCAGGGCCACCGTCGTCGCGTCGGTGATGCGGTCGTCGGAGCCGACGCGGCCGGCCACCGCCTGGACCTCGACGTCCTCGGGGCCGAGCTCGTCGAGCGCCACCCGCACGCGCAGCACCAGCGTCGCACCGAGCTCGGCCGTGGCCGTCGACGCCTCCACGTGGTCGACGGCCACCCGTGGCCAGGACGCGCGGACCCTGGACTTCCACCCGGCGAGATCGCGCGCCGCGTCGGGGGTGAGGGCGCGGCCGGAGCGGGCCGCGGGGGCGTACAGCTTCTCGACGTACTCGCGGACCATGCGCCCGGCGAGAACCTTCGGGCCCAGGTGGGTGAGGGTGCGGCGGACCATCTCGATCCAGCGGTCGGGCAGCCCTTCGGGGCCGCGCTCGTAGAAGCGGGGCGCGACCCTGCGCTCGACCAGCTCGTAGAGGGCCGCGGCCTCCAGATCGTCGCGCCGCTGCTCGTCGGTCGCGGCGCCGTCCGCGGTGGGGATCGCCCAGCCGAAGTCGGGCGTGAACCACTCGTCCCACCAGCCGTCGAGGACGGAGAGGTTGAGGCAGCCGTTCAGGGCGGCCTTCATGCCGGACGTCCCGCAGGCCTCCAGGGGACGCAGCGGATTGTTGAGCCAGATGTCGCAGCCGGGGTAGAGCTTCTGCGCCATGGCCATGCCGTAGTCCGGCAGGAACACGATGCGGTGGCGCACCCGCGGGTCGTCGGTGAAGCGCACCAGTTCCTGCACGAGGCGCTTGCCGCCGTCGTCGGCCGGGTGTGCCTTGCCCGCGACGACGATCTGGACGGGCCGGTCCGGGTCGAGGAGGAGGCGCTTGAGGCGGTCCGGGTCGCGCAGCATCAGGGTGAGCCGCTTGTAGGAGGGGACGCGGCGGGCGAAGCCGATGGTGAGGACGTCGGGGTCGAGTACCCCGTCGATCCAGCCGAGTTCCGCCGCGCCCGCGCCGCGCTGGCGCCAGGACGCGGCGAGGCGCTCGCGGACCTCGTCCACGAGGCGGGCGCGCAGCTCGCGGCGCAGCTCCCAGATGTCCCGGTCGGCGATCTCGGCGACGGAGTCCCAGCGGTCGGAGCCGCCGACGGCCAGGGCTTCCAGGGTGCGCTGCTCGCCGAGGTGGCGGGTGCCGAGCCGCAGGACCTCGGGGGCCACCCAGGTCGGGGCGTGCACGCCGTTGGTGACGGAGGTGATGGGAACCTCCTCCGGGTCGAAGCCCGGCCACAGGCCCGAGAACATCTCGCGGCTGACCCTGCCGTGCAGGGTGGAGACGCCGTTGGCGCGCTGGGCGAGGCGCAGGCCCATCACGGCCATGTTGAAGACGTTCGGGTCGCCGCCCGCGTACGTCTCCCTGCCGAGGCCGAGGATGCGTGCGGCGTCGATGCCGGGGAGTTCGGCGCCGGGCCCGAAGTGGCGGGCGACGAGTTCCCGGTCGAAGCGGTCGATACCGGCCGGGACGGGGGTGTGCGTGGTGAAGACGGTCCCGGCGCGTACGGCTTCGATGGCGGCGTCGAAGTCCACGCCGCGTCCGGCGAGCTCGTGGATCCGCTCGACCCCGAGAAAACCGGCGTGTCCCTCGTTCGTGTGGAACACCTCGGGCTCGGGGTGGCCGGTGAGGCGGCAGTACGCGCGCACGGCCCGCACCCCGCCGATGCCGAGCAGCATTTCCTGGAGGAGCCGGTGCTCGCTGCCGCCGCCGTAGAGCCGGTCGGTGACGTTGCGTTCGCCAGGGCCGTTCTCCTCGACGTCCGAGTCGAGGAGAAGCAGGGGCACGCGGCCGACCTGCGCCTGCCAGACGCGGGCGAGCAGCCGGCCGCCGCCGGGCAGGACGAGCGCGACACGGCAGTCGGTGCCGTCCGGTTCGCGCAACGGGGTCAGCGGCAGTTCGTGCGGGTCGAGGACGGGATAGTGCTCCTGCTGCCAGCCGTCCCTGGACAGGGACTGCCGGAAGTAGCCGTGCCGGTAGAGGAGTCCTACGCCGATCAGCGGCACCCCGAGGTCGCTGGCCGCCTTGAGGTGGTCTCCGGCGAGGATGCCGAGGCCGCCGGAGTACTGCGGCAGGGCTGCGGTGATGCCGAACTCCGGGGAGAAGTATCCGACGGCGGCGGGCAGGCCACCGCTTTGCTGCTGGTACCAGCGGTCGCCCTCCACATAGGACCTGAGGTCGTCCGCGGCCTCGCCGAGCAGGCGGAGGAACCCCTCGTCGGCTGCGAGTTCGGCGAGCCGCGCGTGCGGCACGGCGCCGAGGAGCCGCACCGGGTCCCCGTCGGACGCGGCCCAGCGCCCGGGGTCCACGGCCTGGAAGACGTCGCGCGTCCCGGTGTGCCAGGACCAGCGCAGGTTGAGGGCCAGCTCGTGGAGGGGGGCGAGGGGCTCGGGCAGGACGGGACGAACGGTGAATCGACGGATGGCCTTCACGTTCTCACCTCTGTAGGGGGACGCGGCGGGCATACGCGCACACGTGCGAGGAGGACGCGCTCCGTCGCGCGGCCTCCGGCTGTCATCTCCGACGGTACGGCCACCGGGCTCCGGCTACCACGGCGCACGGGGTCGCCAAGGCCCCCGTGTCACGCGGTTGCCGGCGGTACGCGCGGGTCGGCGGCGACCGGATCGGGTCACGGGGCGTAGCCGGAGACGACCTTGCCCTCGTCGGTGTCGGCGAACAACACGCCCCCCAGATAAAGGGGTTGGCCCAGGTGCACGGCCGTCGCCCCGGTCCCCGACCCGGTGCGCGGGGTGTCCTTCCTGCGAAGCGTGTTGACGTCACCCGAGGTGTTCCGCCCTTCGAGGGCGTACGCGCCGAAGGACAGCACCCGTTGGCCCGCCAGGGCGAGGCCGGCGGTCTCCTGGGGCGCGCCGTAATGCCACAGGCGCCGGCCCGTGCGCCAGTCGTACGCCGTGAGGAAGTGGTCGACGGGGTCCGACGCGTCCTCGTTGCCGGCCGGCACGACGAGCACGCCGTCCGCGCCGACGACGGGGCCGGGCAGGGTGGGCCGCACGTCGGCCGCGACGGTGCGCCGGAGGGCGAGGGTGCGGCCGTCGAGTTCCCGCACGCCCGGGTGTTCGAGGTCCCAGCACAGGACGGACGACGCGTGGCGCATGAGCGCGAAGCAGGTCGCGGTGGGCGCGGAGGCGGTACGGGAGCCGTCCTTCGTGGAGAGGGCGAGCACTCCGCCGCCCTCGGCGGCCAGGTAGACCCGGCCGTCGCCGGTCAGGAGCGGGCCCTGCGGCTTGGGCAGCGGGGCGGTCCGCCACAGCTCGTGGCCGTCGGAGGCGCGCCGGGCCCGCACGACCGTGCTGCGGGACATGCGGGTTCCGGGGGTCATGGTGAACTCGGCGGTGTAGAGGACGCCCTTCGCGTACGTCAGGGCGAGCAGGCCGGTGTACCGGGGCAGGCGGTGGCGCCAGCGGACGGTGCCGGTCGCGGCGTCGACACCGGTGACTCCGAGCTCGCTGGGCACGAACACGCGGGTGCCGTCGCTCTCGGGCGGCAGCTCCTGGATGCCCTGGAGGTCGTCGGGTCCGGCCGTGAACCCGCGGGACGTCCAGCCGGCCCGGCCGCTCGCGGCGTCGAAGGCGGCCGCCGCGCCCTTGCCGTCGCGGCAGATCAGCCGGGGCAGGACCAGCACGCAGCCGCGGCCCCGGTCGTCCAGGGCGGCGGGGCGGTCCACGGACCAGGGCTTCCATCCGTCGGGGCGGACGGACGCGCGGGTGCCGGCCGAGCCGAACTCTCCCGAGCGGTCGGCTGATCCGTGGGCGGTGACGACGCGGGGGCCGCCGGAGGTCCTGGAGCCTTCGTGTCCGGGTGACGTGCCACCGCCCGCGCCGCCCCCGCCCGGCAGGACGACCGCCGCCGCGGCCACCGCGGCTCCGGTGACCGCCGCCGCGACCAGCCACGGCCAGCGCCGGGGTGTCCCGCGACCGGGCGGGGCGGGGGGCACCTCAGGCATCACGGGTGTGGGGGGCGGCGTGGGCCCGGCCCCCGTCGCCGTGTCGGCCGCCGCGAACGACCGTGCGGCCACGTCCTGTTCGCAGCGGGCGACGGCCTCCCGGTGCTCGGCGAAGAGCGAGAGCACCTCGGTGGGCCAGGGCACCCGGGCGTCGGCGGGACCCGGGTCGAGCCGCCGCGCGAGCTCCGCCGCGCCGGGCCGCTCCCCCGGCGCCACCCGCAGACACGCGGCGACCGTGTCGCGCAGCGCCTCCGGGACCGCCGACAGGTCCGCGTCCCCCCGGGTGATGCGGAAGACGACCGACGCGAGTTCGGGGTCGTCGAAGGGGCCCCGGCCCGTGGCGGCGTGACAGAGCACGGCGCCGAGCGCGAAGACGTCCGAGGCGGGCACGACGGCGTGGCTGCCCTCGATCTGTTCGGGCGCCATGAACCCGGGGGTGCCGACGACCATCCCCGCGGCCGTGAGCGCCGTGGCCTCGAAGGCCTGCGCGATGCCGAAGTCGATGAGCTTGGGGCCCTCGGGCGTGAGCAGGACGTTGCCCGGTTTGAGGTCCCGGTGCAGGACGTGCGCCGCGTGCACGGCGGCGAGGGCGCGGGCGAGCCGGGCGCCGAGGGCCCGCACCACGGGGACGGGCAGCGGACCGCAGCGGGCGACCGTCTCGGCGAGCGCGGGCCCGGGCACGTACTCCGTGGCCAGCCAGGGCACTCGGGCGTCGGCGTCCCCGTCGAGGAGCGCGGCCGTGCCGGGACCGGAGACGGCACGCGCGGCGGCGATCTCACGCCGGAACCTGATCCGGAACTCGCGGTCGACGTCGAGGTCCGCCCTGACCGTCTTGACGGCGACGAGCGGTGCCCCCGCCCGGTGCTCACGTGCCAGGTACACCTCACCCATGCCGCCCGCGCCGATGAGGGCGAACAGGCGGTAGGGGCCGATGTGCCGCGGGGGCCCGGGCAGCGGGTCGAGCAACGGATCCTCCAAGGACCGGGGCGGTGCGGAACGCGTGACTACGCCGGGATCTCCAGGGACACGACGGTCCCCTGGTCGTAGACGAGCGTCACGACCCCGCCGAGCAGCAAGAGCGTCGGGGGCCGCGGCGAGTCGGCGATGACCGTACCGGGGTCGGTGTGCGCCTTGATCTGCGGGTTTCCGGGTGCCCCGAGGACGACGGCGGCGCGGACCCTGCCCTTCGCCCCGAGCGGCACGGACCGCAGCGTGGTGTTGTCGGCGGTCAGGGCGCGGTCGCCGGTGATCAGCGGTCCCGACGAGACCGGCCGCTTGATCACGTCGGTGACGGTCGAGAGGGGTTCCCTGCGGGTGACGCGGCCGTGGCGCGCGTCGGCGACCAGGAGCTTCCCGTTCGTCGTGTCGTAGGCGACCGCGGCGCCGGACCCGACCGCGCTCACGACGACGTCGAGCCCCGGGAAGCCGTCCGCCTGCACCGCCGGCGCCTTGAATCCGAAGGTGCCCTCGACCGCGAGCGTCCGGGCGTCGAGGCGGGTGACCCGGGTCTGCGGCGTGGTGTTGGGGTCGTCGAAGGATCCGTCGCCGGACAGGACCTGGGTGCACAGGACCTGCCCGTCCTGCGCCATGAGGGTGCGGCACTGCCCGTTGTCGTACGGGGTGCCGACCGGGGTGCCGGTCCGCTCGTCGAGTGCGACGACGCCCTCTTTCGCGTCGGCGTAGACGAGGCCGTCGTGGGCCAGGTCGGCTGTGTAGGCGCCCAGTTCGGCACCGGCGAGCTCGCCGGTGCTGAGCCGGTGGGTCCAGCCGGGAGTGCCGTCCTTCAGGCCGAACGCCCTCAGCTTCGCGCCCGCCGGTCCGCCCACGCCGTCCGCCGAGCCCTCCTGGGACATGACGAGGCGGCCTTCGCCGGTGAGCAGGGCCGCGGTGAAGTGCGTACCGCCGTCGGGCGCGGCCGACCAGCGCACGCCGCCCGAGCGGGAGTCACGCACCTGGAGGCGGCCCTTGTGGGCGATGACCGTGGTGCCGCCGCGGACCGTCGGGGCCAGCGAGTCGCCGGGCATGAACAGCTTGCCCGAGGGGCTGATGTAGGCCTCGTCGCCGACGTCACCGTCCGCGGGCGAGCGCCCGTCCGACGTCCACAGCCGCCGGCCGCTGCTCGCGTCGAGCGCCACGTACGTCCCGTCGGTGAGCAGGCAGACGACGGCCCGGGTGTCGGCGGCGCAGCTCATGGGCGCGTGCCCGAGCCTGCCCCGCCACGGTTTCCAGCCCTTGGGCCGCTGCTCCCGGAACTGCGGTACGTAGCCGCTCCGGTCGTCCGTCCCGGCCCCGTTCACCCCGGCCCGCGCGACGAGCGCGGCGGGCGAGAGCGTGGTGGAGGGCGCGGGTCCGGCTCCCTGACCGCCCGGACCGCCGGCCTCGTCGCCGGTGGCGGGGCCGCGCAGCGCGAGCAGCGCGCCGACGGCTCCGCCCGCGACGGCCACCGCGAGGACCGTGGCGAGGACGGTACGGCGGCTCAGGGCCCGGCGCGCGGGTGTGGCTGCCGGGGTGGCGGGCGGGGCCGCGCCCATGGTGGGCAGGTCGTGCGGCGTGAGGGCGGGCGGGGTCGAGCGCTGCGTCGGGGTGCGGGTGGGGGTGCGGCCGTGCGGCGCGCTGTCCTGCGGGAGCGGCATCAGGGGCTGTCCGGCGGCGCACAGGTGTGCCACGTCCCGCCGCGTCTCGGCGATCGACTCCACCACGGGGTCCGGCCAGCCGGCGTCGGGCCCGCCGGAACCGGCCAGGGCGGCCAATCGCTCGGCGAGTGCCTCCGGCCCGGGCCGCGCCCCGGGGTCCCGGACGAGACATTCGGCCAGGACGTCCCTCAACTCCTGCGGCACGCCTTCGAGTTCGGCCTCCGCGCGTGAGACCCGGTAGAGGACCGCCGCCACCGGGCCGTCACCGAACGGGTCGCGCCCGGCCGCCGCGTGGGCCAGGACCGAGGCCAGGCAGAACACGTCGGAGGCGGCGACCACATGCCGCCCGCCCGCGACATGCTCGGGCGACATGAAGCCGGGCGTCCCGACCAGCAGCCCGGTCGAGGTCATCGTGGTGGCGCCGGGGGTGCGCGCCACGCCGAAGTCGATCAGCTTGGGCCCGTCGGCGCCGAGCAGGACGTTCGCCGGCTTCAGGTCCCGGTGCAGGGCGCCCGCGGCGTGCACCGCGGACAGCGCCCGGGCCATCCCGGCGCCGAGCGCGAGGACGGCGGGCGCGGGCAGCGGCCCGTGCCGGCGCACCGCCTCGGCGAGGGTCGGGCCGGGGACGTACTCCGTGGCGAGCCAGGGCTGCTCCGCGTCGGCGTCACCGGCGACGAGCCGCGCCACGAAGGGGCTCGCCACCGACTCGGCGACGGCGATCTCACGCCGGAACCGGGCGCGGAACGCCGGGTCCCCGGCGACCTCGCGGCGGATCGCCTTCACGGCGACCAGGGACTCCGGGACGCGCGGCCCGTCGGTGGCGAGGAACACTTCGCCCATGCCGCCCGCCCCGAGCCTGGCCAGCGTCTCGTACGGACCTATGCGCGCGGGCGACCCCTCCCGCAGCCGGCCGATCATCTGCCCCGTCCCCCCGTGCCGTTGTCCGGATCCCCGCACCCCAACTGTGCGCGTGCGCACCTTCCGTGACGCTCCGGCAGATTACTGGGTGCGCCGCGGCCCACGAGGGCCGAGGCCCGCGTACCGGCCGGAGGAAGTCCGATTCTCGCCGCGGCCTCCACCGCGATCACCACCGGTCCCCCACGGGCGATATGGCCGATTCCACCCCCTCATGCGGTCTTGTAGGGCCTGACGCCGCACGAGAGGCTGCCAAGGCGGTGTGCGCGACTACCGGCCGTCAGGGCCGGCGGCGACGCTCCCGGCCGTCGCGCTGCCCGTGACGCCGCCCGGCTCGCCGGACAAGCTGCTCCAGGTCAACAACCCGTAACCGAAGGGTGAGTTCATGGTCCGGTCCCGTCGCTCGCGGCGGGGCCGGACTTGTCTGTGCGCTTACGCGCGAGTAGTTAACAAAGCACCGGATTGCCCGCCCTGCGACCGTGGAAGGCTCCCCCGGTACACACTGCGCGACCCCCTTCTTCACCCCCGTTTCCGCAAACCGAACCCCCGCGGTCAGGAGCGGTCATGCCCGCACAGAGTCCCTCGCCGAAGCCGCACACGGACCCGGCGAAGCAGTCGGCCAGAAGCGCGAAATCGCAGAAACCACCGGGCCGGCGACGCCCACCGGCCGCCACCGCCCCCACCCCCCTCGGGCGGATTCCCGTCCTGGACGTCCAGCCCCTCGTGGACCACGGCCGCAGGCCCGCCAAGGCGGTGGCGGGCGAGTCCTTCCAGGTCAGCGCGACGGTCTTCCGCGAGGGCCACGACGCGGTCGCCGCGAACGTGGTGCTCCGCTCGCCGCGCGGCCGCACGGGCCCCTGGACCCCGATGCGCGAGCTGGCCCCCGGCACCGACCGCTGGGGCGCGCAGGTCACACCCACATCGGAGGGCCGCTGGACCTACATCGTCGAGGCGTGGGGCGACCCCGTCACCACTTGGCGCCGCCACGCGCAGATCAAGGTGCCGGCGGGCATCGACACCGAACTCGTCCTGGAGGAAGGCGCGTTGCTGCACGAACGCGCCGCCGAGGGCGTGCCGCAGCGCAAAGGGCAGCGCGAGACCGTGCTGCGCGCCGCCACCGCGCTCCGGGACACCGCGCGCCCCGCGGCGGCCCGCCTGGCCGCCGCTCTCACCCCGGAGGTCGACGAGGTCCTCGCCCGCCACCCGTTGCGCGAGCTGGTCACCGGCTCCGACCCGCTGCCGCTCCTCGTGGAGCGCGAGCGCGCGCTGTACGGAGCGTGGTACGAGTTCTTCCCGCGCTCGGAGGGCGCGATCGTGCGCGAGGGGGAACCGCCGGTCTCCGGCACGTTCCACACCGCGGCGAAGCGCCTCCCGGCCATCGCCGCGATGGGCTTCGACGTCCTCTATCTGCCGCCGGTCCACCCCATCGGCACCACGTACCGCAAGGGTCCCGACAACTCGCTCTCCCCAGGGCCGCACGACGTGGGTGTCCCTTGGGCGATCGGTTCCCCGGAGGGCGGTCACGACGCGGTCCACCCCGACCTCGGCACGATCGACGACTTCGACGCGTTCGTGAGCCGGGCCGCGGACCTGGGCCTGGAGATCGCCCTCGACTTCGCGCTCCAGTGTTCGCCCGACCATCCGTGGGTGGAGAAGCACCCCGAGTGGTTCCATCACCGTCCGGACGGCACGATCGCGTACGCGGAGAACCCGCCGAAGAAGTACCAGGACATCTACCCGATCGCCTTCGACAAGGACATGCCCGGCCTCGTCGCCGAGACGACCCGCGTCCTGCGTTTCTGGATGGACCACGGCGTGCGCATCTTCCGCGTCGACAACCCGCACACCAAGCCCGTCGTCTTCTGGGAACGGGTCATCAGGGGGATCAACCGCACCGACCCCGACGTGATCTTCCTCGCCGAGGCGTTCACGCGCCCCGCGATGATGCGCGCCCTCGCGCAGGCCGGCTTCCAGCAGTCGTACACCTACTTCACCTGGCGCAACTCGAAGCAGGAACTCACCGAGTACACGACGGAGCTGGCGAAGGACACGGCCGCGTACATGCGCCCCAACTTCTTCGTGAACACCCCGGACATCCTGCACGCCTACCTTCAGAACGGCGGACGCCCCGCGTTCGAGGTGCGCGCGGTTCTGGCCGCCACGCTCTCGCCGACCTGGGGCGTCTACAGCGGCTACGAACTGTGCGAAAACGCCCCGCTACGTCCCGGAAGCGAGGAGTATCTCCATTCGGAGAAGTACGAACTGCGGCCGCGCGACTGGGAGTCGGCCGAGCACGAGGGGCGTTCGATCGCACCCCTCATCACCCGGCTCAACGACATCAGGCGCCGCAGCCCCGCCCTGCGCCGGCTGCGTGACGTGCACTTCCACCACACCGACCAGGACACGGTGATCGCGTACTCCAAGTCGGTCACAGGCGCACATGGTTCGAACACGGTTCTGGTGGTCGCGAACCTCGATCCCCACCACACCCAGGAGGCGACGGTGTCGTTGGACATGCCGCAACTGGGACTCGGCTGGCACGAGTCCGCGCCGGTGCGCGACGAGCTCACCGGTGAGACCTACCACTGGGGCAGGGCCAACTATGTGCGCCTCGAGCCGGGCCGCGCGCCCGCGCACATCCTCACCGTCCTGCGACCGTCCTCACCGTTGACCGGAGGGTCACCCACACCATGACCGTCAATGAACCCGTCCCGGACACCTTCGAGGACACCCCCGCCAAGGACCGGGACCCCGACTGGTTCAAACGTGCCGTCTTCTACGAGGTCCTCGTCCGCTCCTTCCAGGACAGCAACGGCGACGGCGTGGGCGACCTCAAGGGCATCACCGCGAAACTGGACTATCTCCAGTGGCTCGGCGTGGACTGCCTCTGGCTGCCGCCGTTCTTCAAGTCCCCGCTGCGGGACGGCGGTTACGACGTCTCCGACTACACGGCGGTGCTGCCGGAGTTCGGTGATCTGGCCGACTTCGTGGAGTTCGTCGACGCAGCGCACCAGCGCGGGATGCGCGTGATCATCGACTTCGTCATGAACCACACCAGCGACCAGCACCCGTGGTTCCAGGAGTCCCGCAACGACCCCGACGGGCCGTACGGCGACTACTACGTCTGGGCCGACGACGACAAGCAGTACGAGGACGCGCGGATCATCTTCGTCGACACCGAGGCGTCGAACTGGACGTTCGACCCGGTGCGCAAGCAGTACTACTGGCACCGCTTCTTCTCCCACCAGCCCGACCTCAACTACGAGAACCCGCGCGTCCAGGAGGAGATCCTCGCCGCACTGCGCTTCTGGCTGGACCTCGGCATCGACGGCTTCCGGCTCGACGCGGTGCCCTACCTCTACGCGGAGGAGGGGACCAACTGCGAGAACCTGCCGGCCACGCACGAGCTCCTCAAGCGGGTCCGCAAGGAGATCGACGCGCACTATCCGGACACGGTGCTGCTCGCCGAGGCCAACCAGTGGCCCGAAGACGTGGTCGACTACTTCGGCGACTACGCCTCCGGCGGCGACGAATGCCACATGGCGTTCCACTTCCCGGTCATGCCCCGCATCTTCATGGCCGTGCGCAGGGAGTCGCGCTACCCGGTCTCGGAAATCCTGGCCAAGACCCCCGCCATCCCGTCGAGTTGCCAGTGGGGCATCTTCCTGCGCAACCACGACGAGCTCACGCTCGAAATGGTCACCGACGAAGAGCGCGACTACATGTACGCGGAGTACGCCAAGGACCCGCGGATGCGCGCCAACATCGGCATCCGCCGCCGCCTCGCACCCCTCCTCGACAACGACCGCAATCAGATCGAGCTGTTCACCGCACTCCTGCTCTCCCTGCCCGGCTCGCCGATCCTCTACTACGGCGACGAGATCGGCATGGGCGACAACATCTGGCTCGGCGACCGCGACGCCGTGCGCACACCGATGCAGTGGACACCCGATCGCAACGCCGGCTTCTCCTCCTGCGACCCGGGCCGGCTCTCGCTCCCCACGATCATGGACCCCGTCTACGGCTACCAGGTCACGAACGTCGAAGCGTCCATGTCGTCCCCGTCCTCGCTGCTGCACTGGACACGCCGGATGATCGAGATCCGCAAACAGAACGAAGCATTCGGCCTCGGCTCCTACACCGAACTGCCCTCGTCCAACCCGGCCGTGCTCGCCTTCCTGCGCGAAGCCCCCCCGACCGAGGACAAGGGGGACGACCTCGTCCTGTGCGTGCACAACTTCTCGCGCTTCGCCCAGCCCACCGAACTCGACCTCCAGGCCTTCAGCGGCCGCCACCCGGTCGAGCTGATCGGCGGGGTGCGCTTTCCGGCCATCGGTGAACTGCCCTATCTCCTCACCCTCGCAGGTCACGGCTTCTACTGGTTCCGGCTGCGCAAGGAAGCCTGACCGCCGCCCGGGGAGGGCCGGTTTCCACCGCCCCTCCCTGGGCACCCATCACCACACACCCCGACACGTCCCGCACGTACTGCCTCTGCCGCATTTCCGGGACGCCGCCCCGCACCCAGTCGCGGCCCGCCCCGGGGAAAGGACGTGACGCCATGCCGGATGCCGTCACCCGAACCGGCCCGACCGCGCGACCCGAGCTGCTCGCCTCGCTCGATCCGCTCCTGCGCGCGTGGCTGCCCCGGCAACGCTGGTTCGCGGGCAGAACAGCACCCGCCCTCACCCTGCTCGCCGCGACGGACCTGCTGCCGGCCACGGCACGGCAGCCGGGCCTCATCCACGCCCTCCTGCGCATCGAGCCCACCCAGGACACGTACCAACTCCTGCTGGGCGTACGGGAGTCGCTGCCCCCGTACCTGGCGCCGGCCCTCATCGGCCACGTCGCGCAGGGACCCCTCGCCGGGCGCACGGTCTACGAGGCCCTGCTCGACCCCCGCCTGACGGACCTCCTCCTGGAACGGCTGCGCCACCCGGGCCGCCTGGACGGACTCCGTTTCGCGCACGACGGCGAGACCCCGATCCCACCGGGCCTCACCCCCCGCCCCCTCGACGCGGAGCAGTCCAACTCGTCGATCATTTACGGAGATACGTTCATCCTCAAGGTGTTCCGCCGTGTCACGCCGGGCCTCAACCCGGACCTGGAACTCCAGCGCGCGCTGGCCGACGAGGGCTGCGAACGCGCGCTCGCCCCGGTGGCGTGGTTCGAGACGACGGACGGCGACCCGCTCTCGCTCGGCCTGCTCCAGCCCTACCTCACGGGTGCGACGGACGGCTGGGACCTCGCGCTCGGCGAACTGTCCAAGGGGCAGGACTTCCGCCACGAGGCCCGCGAACTCGGCCGCGCGACAGCCGAGATCCATCTCGCCCTGGCACACGCCCTGCCGACGGTCACCCTGGGCCGCGCCCACACCGTGCAGCTGGCGCAGTCGATGAAGGACCGTCTCGACAAGGCGGTGCAGGCCGTACCGGCGCTCCATCCCTACGCACCCGCGCTGCACACCGCCTTCGACGCCCTCGCGGCCGACACGACTCCCCGCACCGCCCAGCGCGTCCACGGGGACCTGCACCTGGGCCAGTGCCTGCGCTCGCCCGCCGGTGCCTGGTCGGTCATCGACTTCGAGGGCGAGCCCTCCCGCCCCCTGCCCGAACGCCGGCTGCCGCACCCGCCCGCCCGGGACGTGGCCGGCATGCTGCGCTCCTTCGACTACGCGGCCCGCACGAACCGGCCGTGGGCGCCGGACTGGGCGCGCCGGTGCCGGGACGCGTACTGCGCGGGCTACGCGCAGGCCTCCGGTGACGACCCGCGCACGGACCCGGTCCTGCTGCGCGCCTACGAGACGGACAAGGCGGTCTACGAAGCCGTCTACGAGGCCCATCACCGCCCGGACTGGCTGCCGATCCCCCTCTCGGCGATCGAGCGTCTCGCCGCGGAGGCCTCCGGCATGCCGCGCCCCCGGCCCGAAGACGCGGCACCGCAACACCCCATGTCGATCCCGAGCCAGGAGGCCACCCCGTGACGCACGACCCCTCCCGCTCCACACCTGCGACACCCGTCACCGCCGCCCCGGCCCCCACCCCCGCCGCCGACCGCGACCGCCTCCTCGCCGGCACCCACCACGACCCGCACTCCACGCTGGGCGCGCACCCCATGTCCACCGGCACGGCGTTCCGGGCGCTGCGCCCGTACGCCCGCACGGTCACGGTCGTGGCGGACGGCCTCAGGGTCCTGCTGCACGACGACGGCGACGGCTTCTTCTCGGGCCTCGCCGACCTGCCCGCACCCCCGGACGAGTACCGCCTCCAAGTCACCTACGAGGGCGCCGACCACGAGACCCCGGACCCGTACGGGCTGCGGCCCGCGCTCTCCGAGTTCGACCTGCACCTGATCGGCGAGGGCCGGCACGAGCAGCTGTGGCAGGCGCTCGGCGCGCACCCCATGACGCATCAGGGCATCACCGGCACCCGCTTCACCGTCTGGGCGCCCAACGCCCGAGGGGTGCGCGTCGTGGGCGACTTCAACTACTGGAACGGGACGGGCCACCCGATGCGCTCGCTGGGCTCCACGGGGATCTGGGAGCTCTTCGTCCCGTCGCTCGGCGAGGGCGAGCTGTACAAGTTCGAGATCACCCGGCCGGACGGCTCGAAGACGATGCGCGCGGACCCGCTGGCCCGCCGCACGGAGGTCCCGCCCGCCAACTCCTCCGTCATCGACGCGTCGCACCACACCTGGCACGACGACGAGTGGATGGCCGCCCGCGGCACGCCGCCCGCGCACGAAGCCCCGTTCTCGGTCTACGAGATCCATCTCGCGTCCTGGCGCCCGGGCCTCACCTACCGTCAGCTCGCCGATCAACTGCCCCGCTATGTATCAGACCTGGGCTTCACGCACGTAGAGCTGATGCCGGTGGCCGAGCACCCCTTCGGCGGGTCGTGGGGCTACCAGGTCACCGGCTTCTACGCCCCGACGGCCCGCATGGGCACGCCCGACGACTTCCGGTATCTGGTCGACGCGCTGCACCAGGCGGGCATCGGCGTCCTCATGGACTGGGTGCCGGCCCACTTCCCGCGCGACGACTGGGCCCTCGCCGAGTTCGACGGCCGCACCCTGTACGAGCACGAGGACCCGCTGCGCGCCGCCCACCCCGACTGGGGCACCCTCGAGTTCGACTACGGCCGCAAGGAGGTCCGCAACTTCCTGGTGGCCAACGCCGTGTACTGGTGCGAGGAGTTCCACATCGACGGCCTGCGGGTCGACGCCGTGGCCTCCATGCTCTACCTCGATTACTCGCGCGAACACGGCCAGTGGACACCGAACGAGTACGGCGGCCGGGAGAATCTGGACGCGGTCGACTTCCTCCAGGAGATGAACGCGACGCTGTACCGCCGGATCCCCGGCGTCGTGACGATCGCCGAGGAGTCGACGGCGTGGGACGGCGTGACCCGCGCGACCCATCACATCGGGCCGGGCGGCTTCGGGGGGCTCGGCTTCGGCCTGAAGTGGAACATGGGCTGGATGCACGACTCGCTCGGCTATGTGTCCCATGACCCGGTCCACCGCAGCTATCACCACGACGAGATGACCTTCTCGATGGTGTACGCGTACAGCGAGAACTACGTCCTGCCGATCTCGCACGACGAAGTGGTGCACGGCAAGAAGGCCCTGGTGTCCAAGATGCCCGGCGACTGGTGGCAGCAGCGGGCCACCCACCGCGCCTACCTCGGCTTCATGTGGTCCCACCCGGGCAAGCAACTCCTCTTCATGGGGCAGGAGTTCGCCCAGGGAGCCGAGTGGTCGGAGGCGCACGGCCCGGACTGGTGGCTGCTCGACCCGTCGTACCCGGCGGAGCCCGACCACCGCGGTGTCCGCGACCTCACCCGCGACCTGAACGCCGTCTACCGGAACGAACCGGCGCTCTGGCAGCGGGACATGGACCCGGCGGGCTTCGAGTGGATCGTCGGTGACGCGGCGCAGGACAACGTGTTCGCGTTCCTGAGGCGCGCCGCCGACGGCAGCCCGCTCATGTCGGTGTCCAACTTCTCGCCGGTGGTCCGCCACGAGTACCGGTTCGGCGCCCCCGACGACGTACCGGCCTGGCACGAGGTCCTCAACACCGACGCGGCCCGTTACGGCGGCGGCGACGTCGGCAACCCGGACCCGGTCAAGCCGGACGCCCAGGGTGCCCACGGGCGTCCGGCCAGTGTCCGGCTCACGCTGCCGCCGCTCGCGACGGTGTGGCTCAGGCCCGCGTGACGAGCACGCCGCGCAGCGACTCGGGCAGCTCCCCGCCGTGCACGACGCCGAGGGTCTGGGTGGCCCGGGTCAGCGCGACGTAGAGGTCGCTGACGCCGTACTCGCCGGGCTCCACGACGAGCACGCGGTCGAACTCGAGCCCCTTGGCCTGGCGGGGGTCGAGCAGCACCAGGTGCTTGGTGAGATCGGGCTCGCCGCCCGCCACGACGTCCGGCAGCACGGCGGCGAGCGCCGTGTGCAGCCGGCGGGGGGCGATCACCGCGAGCCGCCCCTCCTCGGGCGTCGCGGCGAGGGCCTCCTCGGCCACGGCCTTCACGATGTCGTCGGCCGCGCGCGCCCAGGGGCGCACACCCGTCGAGCGGACCGAGGACGGCGGCTCGAAGCCGGGGTGCTCGGCGCGCAGCACGGCCGCCGCGACGTCCATGATCTCGGACGGCGTGCGGTAGTTGACGCCGAGCCGGGTGTGCTCCCAGCGGTCCTCGACGTACGGCGCGAGGATCTTCTCCCACGATCCGACGCCCGCCTCCTCGGCGGTCTGCGCGGGGTCGCCGACCAGGGTCATGGACCGCGTCGGCGAACGCCGCATCAGCAGCCGCCACGCCATCGGCGACAGCTCCTGCGCCTCGTCGACGATGATGTGTCCGAACGCCCAGGTCCGGTCGGCCGCCGCGCGCTCGGCGGCGCTGCGGTGGTCCTCCTCCTCGTACCAGTCGGCGACCCGCTCGGCGTCGACGATGTCGTGCGCGGCGAGGACCTCGGAGTCCTCCTCGTCCTCGAACTCGTACGTCTCGGAGCCACGCGAGAGTTCGAGGACGCCCTGTGCGTAGGCGATCCGCTCCTGTCGCGCCGCCTCGGCCAGGGCGCGCTCGGCACTGTCGTCGACGCCGATCAGCTCGGCGGCCTCGTCGAGGAGCGGAACGTCCGCGGGGGTCCAGTCCGCCGGCCCCGTCACGTCCCGCCGGATCACCTTCGCGTCCTCGCCGGCCAGCTGAACGGGTTCGGCCAGGAAGTCCGCGACGAGGTCCTGCGGGGTGAGCCGGGGCCACAACTCCTCGATGGCGGCGTGCACTTCGGTGCTGGCGGCGACGCCCTTGCCGAGCTGGGCGAGGTCGTCGGGACCGAGGAAGTTGGGGCCGCCGTACGGGTCGGCGCCGATACGCTCCGCGAGCTGGGCGGTGAGCGCGTCGATGATCCGGAAGGCGAAGTGGGGGCGGGCGAGGTTGTGCGGCAGGAGCGTGTCGCGGGCCGCCTGCCGGGCCTCGTAGGCGATCTCCCAGTCGAGGATCAGGTCACCGTCGTCGTGCGGGACGACCACCGGGGCGCCGGGCTCGGGGAGCTGCTGCCGGTCGCGCACGGCGAGCGCGAGGGCGTCCACCATGGCCTCGGCGCCCTTGACGGCGGCGGCGTGCGGGGTGTCCTCGGCGGTGGCGTGCACACCGGGGAACAGCTCACCGAGCGACGCGAGCAGCACACCGGTCTCGCCGAGCGCGGGCAGGACCTCCCCGATGTAGCCGAGGAAGGCGGGGTTCGGGCCGACGATGAGCACGGCCCGCTTGGCGAGGAGCTCGCGCTGCTCGTACAGGAGGAACGCCGCCCGGTGCAGCGCCACCGCGGTCTTGCCCGTGCCGGGACCGCCCTCCACCACGAGCACGCCGCGGTGCGAGTGGCGGATGATCCGGTCCTGCTCGGCCTGGATGGTCTGCACGATGTCGCCCATGCGGCCGGTGCGGGCCGAGTTCAGGGCGGCGAGCAGCACCGCGTCGCCGGTCGGGTCCTCGAACCCGGTGCGCTCCTCGTCACCCAGGTCGAGGATCTCGTCGTGCAGCTCGGTGACGGTGCGGCCCTCGGTGGTGAGGTGGCGGCGCCGCCTGATGCCCATGGGCGTGTGCCCGGTGGCGAGATAGAAGGGGCGGGCGACCGGCGCGCGCCAGTCGATCAGAATCGGGGTGTGCTCGCTGTCGTCCTCGCGAATTCCGATGCGCCCGATGTGATGCGCGGTGCCGCCCGCCTTTTCGGTGAGATCGATCCGGCCGAAGCACAGCGAACCGTCGACCGAGTTCAGCGCCGCGAGCAGGCCGGAACGCTCGACGACGAGGAGATCCCTTTCGAGCCGCGCCTGCTGACCGGTGCCGACCGGCGTCAGGGCGTCCGTGACCGACTCCGCGGCATCGCCGCGCAGCACATCGACGCGCGCGTAAAGCCGGTCGATGAATTCCTGCTCTTTCTGCAATTCAGCGATTTCACGCGCTTCACGGGTTGACAAAGCGGCTCCCTGCCAGGTACGATGTGTTTATTCGGCCCCCGGTGAGGGGCCTTTTCTGTGGGCACACAGAAAAACTCAATATACCCCCTGGCAGGGTCCAATTGCACCCCAGGGATTTCACCGCCGCTATTCGGCCCGGTCACCGGCCTCCGTCACACCGACGCGATCAGGCGACCTCCGCCAATTCCTCCAGCAGTCGCCGCTTCGGGCGTGCCCCGACCCGCGACCACACCGGCTCGCCGTCCTTGAAGACCATGAGCGTCGGCATCGACAGCACCCCGTAACGCACCGCGGTCTCCGGGTTGCGGTCCACGTCGATCACCACGACGTCGAGCCGCTCCCGCTCCTCGTCCGCGATGGAGCGAAGCACCGGCGCGAGCTGCCGGCACGGCCCGCACCACTCGGCGGTGAACTCCACCAGGACCGGCCTCCCGGCCCCCAGCACCTCTGTGTCGAAGTCCGCGTCCGTGACGTCCCTCAGATCCGTGCTCACATCACCCTCCCAGTTCGCAGCGCGGCGACGGGTCCTCGCCCGCCAGCGCGTCCATGGCCCCTTCGGCGCGCTCCAGCTGCGCGCCGACCTTCTCCCGTACGGCGGTCAACTCGCCGATCAGCGCATCGAGTTCGCCGAGCTTGCGGCGGTACACCGCGAGCGAGGCGGGGCACGAGTCGCCCTCCGGATGCCCGGCCCGCAGGCACTCCACGAAGGGCCGGGTCTCCTCCAGCTCGAACCCGAAGTCCTGCAGCGTCCTGATCTGCCGCAGGGCCCGCAGGTCCGCCTCGTCGTACGTGCGGTAGCCGTTGCCCGCGCGCCGCGCGGGCAGCAGCCCGCGCGACTCGTAGTACCTCAGCGTCCGCGTGGACGTCCCGGCCCGCTCCGCCAGCTCTCCGATGCGCATGTCCTCGACGGTAGACGTTGACGCCGACGGAAAGGCCAGCGATCAGGCGTTGCTCCGCGCGGCCGGCTCCTCCTCAGGGACGTCCGACGCGACCCCGGCGCCCGGCTCGACGGCGCCGGACGGCTCGGCGGCGGCGTCCGCCTCTGCCTCCGCCACCCGCTCCCCCCGCCGCGGCAGCAGTACCGCCACCAGCACGGTCCCGACGCCGAGGATCACCGCGCCGACCACGCTCGTGTGGGCCACCGCGTCCGAGAAGGCGGAGCCCACCGCGTCGGCCATCTGCCGCGCGCCGCCCGAGAGCTGCTCGGCCTGCGCCTTGAGCTGGGCCGCCTGCTCGGGGCCGGTCGCGCCCGCCGCCTTCTCGGCGATCTTGTGGGCGTGGTCCCCGATGCCCTGCGCGACCGCGTAGCCCGCGCCGACCGAGTCCTGCGCGGTGCCCAGCGCGTCCGCGGGCAGCTTCGAACCGGCCGTGTTGTCCGCCAGCCGCGACGAGTACGAACCGGCCAGGACCGAGCCGAGGATCGCGATGCCGAGCGAGCCGCCGAGTTCGAGCGACGTGTCGTTGACCGCGCCGCCCACGCCCAGCTCCGACTCGGGGAACGAGCCCATGATCGCGTCGGTGCACGGCGAGAGGGCGAGGCCGATCGCGAGGCCGAGGATGACCAGGGACGGCACGAAGTCCCCGTACGAGGACGTGGCGTCGACGCGGGTGAGGAGGGCGAGGGCCGCGGTGCCGCCGACCATGCCGGCCGTCACCGTGATCTTCATGCCGATGCGCGGGGTGAGGTACCCCGTGAGCGCCGAGCCCACGAAGACCGCTCCGGCGAGCGGCAGCATGCGGACGCCGGTGGCCAGGGCGTCGTAGCCGAGGACGAACTGGAGGTGCTGGGTCAGGTAGTAGAAGGCGCCGAAGACCGCGAGGAAGAACAGGGCGACCGCGAGGTTCGAGCCGGAGAAGCGGCGGTCCGCGAAGCGGCGGACGTCCAGGACCGGGCGCGGGTGGCGCAGCTCCCACAGCACGAAGGCCACCAGGGCCACGCCCGCGACGACCGCGGCGCCGATCGCCTTGGCGCCCCAGCCGAAGTGCGGACCCTCGATGATCATGTAGACGAGGGCGCCGACCCAGACGACGGAGAGCAGACCGCCGACGTAGTCGATGCGGTGCTGGTGCGCGGCCTTGGACGGCGGTACGAGGACGAGGGCGCCGACGAGGGCGACGGCGGCCACGGGCACATTGATCAGGAACGTCGACGACCAGCCGTGGTCGCGCAGGAGCGCCCCGGCCACCAGCGGCCCGGCCGCGATGGCGAGGCCCGCGGTGGCGGTCCACAGCACGATGGCCTTGGCGCGCTCGGCGCGCGGGAAGGTGGCCGCGAGCAGCGACAGCGTGGCGGGCATGATCATGGCCGCGCCGACGCCCATCACCGCGCGGGCCGCGATGACCCCGGTGGAGCTGTCGACGAGCGAGCCCGCGACGGCGCCGCCGCCGAAGACGACGAGGCCGAGGACGAGCGCCCCGCGCCGGCTGTACTTGTCGCCGATCGCGCCGAGCAGCAGCATCAGGGCCGCGTACGGGACGGTGTAGCCGTCGATGACCCACTGGAGGTCGGCGCTGGTCAGGCCGAGGTCCTTGGTCATGTCGGGTGCCGCGACGGTGAGCGCGGTGTTCGCCATGACGATGATCAGCAGGCTCAGGCAGAGCACGATCAGGGCCCACCAGCGGCGGGCGTACGGCCGGTCCATCCCCTCGACCGGTTCCTTCATGACGAGGCGCATTCCCTTGCCACCCTCCGGGGCGCTCGGCCCCACAGTCCACGAGTCCGTTCCACGCGTCCACGTGCCCACGGACATTGCACAGCAATGTGCAATTACACAGCACTGTGCAATTTACGTCATTGCACAGCGCTGTGCAAAACCACACGTGAACGGGGTCGGCACCGGGGTGCAGAATGGGCGCGTGACTTCAGGCCGAGCCGACACCAACCGCCGCCGCATCCTCGACGTCGCCCTCGCCGAGCTGCTGCGCGACCCGGACGCGTCCATGGACCAGATCGCCAGGGCCGCGGGCGTCGTCAGGCGAACGGTCTACGGGCACTTCCCCAGCCGCGAGGCGCTCGTCGCCGCGCTGGTCGACGACGCGGTCGTCGCGGTCGAGGCCGCGCAGACCGAGGGGCGCGCGGGCGTGAGCGACCCGGCCGAGGCCGTGGCCCGCTCGCTGCTCGCCGTGTGGGAGGTCGCCGACCGCTACCGTCTGCTGGTCGCGCTCGCGCAGCGCGCCGTCACCGTCGAGGGCATCCGCGCCAGGCTCAGCCCGGTCCGCGACAGCTGCAGCGAACTGCTCCAACAGGGCCTGGAATCGGGCGAGTTCACCTCTCCCCTGCCGCCACCGGCCCTCGCGTACGTCCATGAGCAGGTGCTGTTCGGACTGCTCGAAGCGGTCAACGACGGGCTGATCCCAGCAGAAGAGGCGGGCCGCTCCGCCGCGGTCACCGTACTGACCGCGGCGGGCGTACCCGCCTCACGCGCCACCGAACTGGTGGCCGGGATCGACTAGGGGCTGTCACGCGCCCCGCCAGGGGCGCGGGGAACTGCGCCACCAGCCCCCAACGACCCGCTGCTTCAGACCGGCCCGCCCCGCCCCAGGAGCGCGGCAAACTGCGCAACGGGCCCAGGGCGGTCCGCGGATTCCTCAGCTGCGAACCCAGCGGAGCGCTCAGGCCTTCGCCAGCTCCTTGTCGTCGCCGCCCCGCTGGTCGGGAACGTCGGCCGCCGGGGCGTGGCTCCCGTCGTCCACGAGGGTGCGCTCGTCGAAGGGGAGGTCACCGGCGAGCACGCGCTGGACGCGGTCCTTGTCGACCTCACCCGTCCACGTACCGATGAGGAGGGTGGCGACGGCGTTGCCCGCGAAGTTGGTCAGGGCGCGGGCCTCGCTCATGAAGCGGTCGATGCCGATGATCAGGCCGACGCCGTCGACGAGTGCGGGCTTGTGCGACTGGAGTCCGCTGGCGAGCACCGCGATACCGGAGCCGGAGACACCCGCGGCGCCCTTCGACGCGACCATCATGAACAGCAGCAGGCCGATCTGCTGGCCGATGCCGAGGGGCTGGTCCATGGCGTCCGCGATGAAGAGCGAGGCCATGGTCAGGTAGATCATCGTGCCGTCGAGGTTGAACGAGTACCCGGTCGGCACGGTGATGCCGACGACGGGACGGCTGACGCCCAGGTGCTCCATCTTCGCGATGAGCCGCGGCAGCGCGGACTCGGAGGACGAGGTGGACAGGATCAGCAGGAACTCGCGGCCGAGGTACTTCAGGAGCGCGAACAGGTTGTACCCGGTGGCCAGACGCAGCACGCTGCCGAGGACCACCACGACGAACAGGATGCAGGTCACGTAGAAGCCGAGCATGATCGTGGCCAGGGCCTTCAGGGCGTCCACACCGGTCTCGCCGATGACGGCCGCCATCGCGCCGAACGCGCCGACGGGCGCAGCCCACATGATCATGCCGAGGACGCGGAAGACCAGCTTCTGGATGTGCTCGACACCCTTGAGGACCGGCTCACCGGCGCGCCCCATGGCCTGGAGGCCGAAGCCGACGAGCAGGGCAACCAGGAGCGTCTGGAGCACCTCGCCCTCCGTGAACGCCGACACGAGGGTCGTCGGGATGATCCCGAGGACGAAGTCGACGGGGCCCTCGGCGGCGTCCTTGGCCGCGGTGTGGCCGACGTCCTTCACGGCCTGCGTGAGGTGCATGCCGTCGCCCGGGTGCAGGATGTTGCCGACGACCAGGCCGATGGCCAGCGCGACCACGGACATCACCAGGAAGTAGCCGAGCGCGAGCCCGCCGACCTTGCCGATCTTGGCGGCCTTGCGTACGGAACCGACGCCGAGCACGATCGTGCAGAAGATGATCGGCGAGATCATCATCTTGATCAGGGCCACAAAGCCGGTACCGACCGGCTTGAGCTCCTTGGCGAAGTCCGGCCAGATGAAACCGACCGCGATGCCGAGAAGGACGGCACCGATGACGGCGATGTACAGATAGTGGGTGCGGTCTCTCTTGGTGGCGGCTGCCACCTGGGTCTCGGCCACGGGTGCCTCCTGACGACGGTGTCGGGCGTACGGGAACCTGCACGTACGCGCCATGCGTGCGGCTCACGTCTGGCGAATCACGGTGACTATCTCCCGGCTTGTGAAGGCCGTCACCCTTCCGTTCATTTAGTTCACGCTTATACGTTCAGCTCGTACCGAGAGGCAGACTGGGCCCATGCGCCTCCCCTTCCTGCCACGCGCCCGCAGCCTGGCCGGCCAGCTCTTCGCGATGCAGGTCGTCCTGGTCGCCGTCGTGGTCGCGGGGTGCGCGCTGTTCACGTACATCAGCGACGGCAATCAGGCCGAGCAGGCCGCCACGCGCCAGGCGACGGCGGCGGCCCGCGCGGTCGCGGACGCGCCCTCCGTCCGCGGGGCGATCACGGGCGACGGCGACCCGACGCGCACGCTCCAGCCGTACGCGAGCGACGTCCAGCGCCACACCGGCGTGGACTTCGTCACGATCATGGATCCGCACGGCATCCGCTGGACGCACCCCGACGAGCGCCGCATCGGCGAGCGCTTCCTCGGCCACATCGGGCCCGCCCTGCGGGGCCGGACCTTCTCGGAGACGTACACGGGCACCCTCGGGCCGTCCGTGCGCGTGGTGACCCCGATCATGTCGGGGCGGCGGATCGTCGGCCTGGTCAGTGCCGGCATCACGGTCGAGGAGATCAGCGCGCAGGCGCGCGGCCAGGTGATGGCGGTGGCCGGCGTCGCGGCGGGCGCCCTCGTGCTCGGCGGCATCGGCACGTACGTCATCAACGCCAGGCTGCGGCGGCACACCCACGGCATGAACGCGACCGAGCTCAGCCGCATGCACGCCTACCACCAGGCGGCGCTGCACGCGGTGCGCGAGGGTCTGGTGATGCTCGACGGGCAGCGCAGGATCGCGCTCATCAACGACGGGGCGCGCGAGCTGCTCGGCGTCGGCGACGAGTCGGTCGGGCGCAATGTCGCGGAGCTCGGCCTGCCCACCCCTCTGACGGGCGCGCTCCTCGCGGCGGAGCCCCGCGTCGACGAGGTGCATCTCACCACCGACCGCGTGGTCGTCGTCAACACCTCCCCCGTCTCCAGCGGCGAACGGCGCGGCACCGTGGTGACCCTGCGCGACCACACCGAGCTCCAGGCGGTCATGGGCGAGCTGGACTCGGAGCGGGGCTTCACGCAGGCGCTGCGCTCGCAGGCCCACGAGGCCGCGAACCGGCTCCACACCGTCGTCTCGCTGATCGAGCTGGACCGGGCCGACGAGGCGGTCGACTTCGCGACGGCCGAACTGGAGCTGGCGCAGACCCTCACCGACCAGGTCGTCGCCGCCGTGAGCGAACCGGTGCTCGCCGCGCTTCTGCTCGGCAAGACGGCGCAGGCCAACGAGCACGGCGTGGAGCTGGAGATATCCGGGGACAGCCGCATCGACGACGGCCTGGTGCCGCCCACCCTGCCCGCCCGCGACCTCGTGACGATCCTCGGCAACCTGCTCGACAACGCGGTCGACGCGGCGCAGGGCTCCCCGCACGCGAAGGTGACGGTCACGGCCCGTGCTCAGGACGACACCCTGCTGCTCCGGGTCACGGACACCGGCCCTGGTGTCGCCGACCGCCACGCGGACGCGGTCTTCGAGCGGGGATGGTCCACCAAGCCGGCGGGTCCCGGCGGGCGCGGCCTCGGACTCGCCCTCGTCCAGCAGTCCGTCGCCCGTAACTCCGGCACCCTGACCCTGGCCGAATCCCCCACCGGCGGCGCACAGTTCACCGTCGTCCTGCCCCTCCAGCGCACGAGCGCGCCCACGCCCACGGGAGGCACCGCGTGACCGGTCCCGACGCCACCGGCGGCACCATTCGAGTACTGGTCGTCGAGGACGACCCGGTGGCCGCCGACGCCCACGTCCTGTACGTGAACCGGGTCCCCGGCTTCACCGCGATCGGCAAGGCGCACACGGCCGCCGAGGCCCACCGCGCCCTGGAGCGCACCCCGGTCGACCTGCTCCTCCTCGACCTGCACCTCCCGGACGGCCACGGTCTCCAGCTGGCGCGCTCGCTGCGGGCGGCGGGGCATCACACGGACGTCATCGCGGTGACCTCGGCCCGCGACCTCGCGGTGGTCCGCGAAGGGGTCTCGCTCGGCGTGGTGCAGTACGTACTGAAGCCCTTCACGTTCCCGACGCTGCGCGACCGGCTCGTGCGCTACGCGGAGTTCCGGGCGGCGGCCGGCGAGGCGGGCGGCCAGGACGAGGTCGACCGCGCCCTGGCCACACTGCGGGCCCCCGGTCCGGCCGCGCTGCCCAAGGGGCTGAGCGCGCCGACCCTCGAGCGCGTGACGCGGACGCTGCGCGCCGCCCCGGAGGGCCTGACCGCCGCGGCGGCGGCCGAGTCCGTGGGCATCTCGCGCATCACGGCCCGCCGCTACCTGGAGCATCTCGTCGAGTCGGGCCGGGCCGCCCGCAGCCCTCAGTACGGTCAGGTGGGCCGGCCCGAACTGCACTACCGCTGGCTCACGGCGGTCTAGACCCTTGGTCAACCACCCACTCCTGCACGGGGATTGACCTTGGTCCGACCCCGCCCGTACGTTCACCGGGCAGCCCCGCTCGGCAAGCCGGCCGGCGGCGGCCCGTAGGAGGTCGTGCCCGTGCGCCCCACCGCTCCAGTGCTCCTCAGCGCCACTCTGCTCATCGCCGCGACCGGCCTGACGGCCTGCAGCAGCGGCTCCGGGGACGACCCGGACACCGTCAGGATCTCCTTCAAGCAGTCGACCGACAACCAGATACGTGTCATGGACAAGTACCTGGCGTCGATGAAGACGCAGTTCGAGAAGGACCATCCGGGCAAGAAGGTGAAGCTGGTGCCGATCAAGGCGCCGGACTCCGAGTACTACACCAAACTCCAGCAGATGCTGCGCTCCCCGAAGACGGCACCCGACCTGGTCTACGAGGACACGTTCCTCATCAACTCGGACATCACCAGCGGCTATCTGAAGCCCCTCGACTCCTATCTCGCCAAGTGGCCCGACTGGAACCAGTTCATCGACACGGCGAAGAACGCGGCCAAGGCCCAGGACGGCAAGACGTACGGCGTCCCGGACGGTACGGACACCCGCGGACTCTGGTACGACAAGGGCATCTTCGCGAAGGCGGGCATCAAGACCCCCTGGCAGCCGAAGACCTGGGACGACGTCCTCGACACGGCCCGCACGATCAAGAAGAAGGTCCCGTCCGTCACCCCGCTCAACGTCTACACGGGCAAGCCGGGCGGCGAGCAGTCGGCGATGCAGGGCTTCGAGATGCTCCTGTACGGGACGGGGTCGGGCACGGCGGACCCCCTGTACGACAGCTCGTCCGACAAGTGGATCACCGCGGGCAAGCCGTTCAAGGACGCGCTGAACTTCGTGAAGACGGTCTACGGCGAGAAGCTCGGCCCCGACGTCTCCGACGCCCTCGACCCGAACATCGGCACCCGGGTCCGCGGCGAGCTGCTCCCCAAGAGCAAGCTGGCGATCAACCTCGACGGCTCCTGGCTCCCGCAGGACTGGCTGAAGGGCAGCGGCCACGAGTGGCCCGAGTGGTCGCAGAGGCTGGGCCTCGCGCACATGCCGACGCAGAACGGCCAGGCGCCGGGCAAGGTCAGCATGTCCGGCGGCTGGACGTGGTCGGTCCCGTCGAAGGCGTCCAACCCCGACCTGGCCTTCGAGTTCATCAAGACCATGCAGACCAAGGCCAACGCCCAGAAGTGGTACATCGCCAACTCGGGCATCGCGGTACGCAAGGACGTCGCGGCCGACCCGGCGTACGTGAAGGCGCAGCCCGGCATCAAGTTCTTCACGGACCTGGTGGCGTCGACCCACTACCGGCCCGCGTACCCGGCGTACCCGAAGGTCTCCACGGCGATCCAGGAGGCGATGGAGTCGGTCACGACCGGTGACAGCTCGGTCGAGAAGGCGGCGAGCACCTACGACGAGCAACTCAAGACGGCGACGGACGGCAAGGTGATCACCAAGTGAAGGTGGGGCGGGGCGGTGCACGCCGCCCCCTGACACGCGCCCTGCCCCTGGCCCCTTCCCTGGTCCTGCTGCTGCTCTTCCTCGCCGGCCCGATCGCGTACTGCGCGTACATCGCCTTCACGGACCTGCAGTTGACGGGCCAGGCCCACTCCTCCTTCGTGGGCTTCGACAACTTCACGGCCGCGTTCAAGGACGACGCGTTCCTGAACGCGGTCTGGCTCACCCTCGTCTTCACGGTCCTGTCCTCGCTCATCGGCCAGAACACGCTGGGCCTCGCCCTCGCCGCGCTGATGCAGCGCGCGTCGAAGACGGTCCGCACGGTCACGGGCGCGGTCGTGATCTGCGCGTGGGTCCTGCCGGAGGTCGTCGCCGGCTTCCTCCTCTACGCGTTCTTCCGCCGCGAGGGCACGCTCAACGCGATCCTGGACTGGCTCCATCTGCCCACCCAGAACTGGCTGTTCACGCTGCCGATCCTCGCGGTGTCCTTCGCGAACGTGTGGCGCGGGACGGCGTTCTCCATGCTGGTCTACTCGGCGGCGCTCGGCGAGATACCCAAGGAGATCACCGAGGCGGCGGAGATGGACGGCGCGGGCGGCTGGCGCCGCATGTGGCACATCACGCTGCCGATGATCCGCCGCTCCATCGGTACGAACCTCATGCTGAACACCCTGCAGACGCTGTCCGTCTTCGGCCTGATCTGGGTGATGACGCGAGGCGGGCCCGGAAACCGCAGCCAGACCCTGCCCCTGTTCATGTACGAGCAGGCCTTCCAGAAGAGCATGATCGGCTACGGCACGGCGGTCGCCCTGCTCCTCCTGGTCGTCGGCTCGCTCTTCTCGCTGGTCTATATGCGCCTGCTGCGCTCGGAGGCCTGAGTGTCCTCACCCCGCACCGTCCGCCACCGCCTCGCGGCCGACGCCGGACTCCTGATCGTCGCCGCGGCGTTCGTCCTGCCGCTGGCGTGGGTGGTCCTCTCCGCCCTCGACGCGCACGCGAACCTCCAGGTGAAGATCCCCGACGGCGTCACCCTGGACAACTTCGACGCGGTCCTGACCCCCGACATCACCTTCACGCCGCTCCTCAACAGTCTGCTGCTGTGCGGCGGCGCGACCCTCCTGACGGTGGCGAGCGCGGCCCTCGCGGCGTACCCGCTGTCCCGCTACCGCTCCCGCTTCAACAACCCGTTCCTGGCGACGGTCCTGTTCGCGACATGCCTCCCCATCACGGCGATCATGGTCCCGGTCTACGCGCTCTTCGTGCAGGTCAATCTGATCGACACGATGCAGGGCACGATCTTCTTCTTCGCGGCGTCCCAACTCCCGTTCGCCATCTGGCTGATGAAGAACTTCATGGACGGCGTCCCGAAGGAGCTGGAGGAAGCGGCCTGGACGGACGGAGCGTCCTCGTTCCAGTCCCTGATCCGCATAGTGCTCCCCTTGATGGGGCCGGGCATATCGGTGGTCACGGTCTTCTCGTTCGTCATGATGTGGGGAAACTTCTTCGTCCCCTTCATGCTCCTGCTCACTCCCGAACAGATGCCGGCCTCGGTGAGCATCAACGACTTCTTCGGCAACCGGGGCACGGTCGTCTACGGCCAGCTGGCAGCCTTCTCGATCATCTACTCGACGCCGGTGATCCTGCTGTACGTCCTGGTGGCCCGGCGCTTCGGCGGAGGGTTCGCGCTGGGGGGCGCGGTCAAGGGCTGACCGCGCCGAGCCGCATGCCGCGCCCTCGCGCCCCGCACTGATCGACGGGCCGCCCGGCCTCCCCCTCAGCCGATCGGCACCGGCATCCTGACCACGTCGTACGCCAGGCCGATCGTGTCGCCCGTGGCCGGGTCGGCCAGTTCCACGCGCCAGTGGGGGGCGAACTGGTCGACGCCCTCGGACATCGGGATCGTGCCCGAGATCAGGACCGTGCCGGGCACCAGGTCGCCGCGTCCGCGCAGAACGTCGGCCCAGTAGCCGGGCGTGAGCAGCTCGGCCAAAGTGCCGTCCTGGATCAGGGTCTCCTGGCCGTCGTGGGTCACCCAGGCGCGCAGGGTCAGGTCGTCGAGGCGCTCCTGCACGTCGGCGAGGCGCCAGGCGCGGCGGGCGAGGACGTCGGGGCTCGCGTTCTTGCTCCATGCCACGCCGTGCACCTCCAGCTCGCGGTCGGTGTGGTCGCAGGCGGCGGTCAGGAGCAGGTCGCCGTCCTGGTCGACGACCAGCGCCCACTCGGCCTCGCCGGAGGTGCGCCCGTGCTGGACGCGGACCTGGTCGGTGTGCTGGGCGAGGTAGGGGGAGACGGGGTAGAGCGCGGGGGTCACGGACGGCGCGGGCACCCCCAGCTCGGCGAGTTCCGCCACGTGGGCGGCGACGTCGTCCTGGCTGCGCCCGGCATATCCGGCGTTGAGCACCTGCACGACATCGACCGTGCGGGTGGTGCCGTCGGGCAGTTCGAAGGTCAGCAGCGCCATGGGGTTTCTCCACATCGTTCGCGGTCTCGGCGAGGTTAACTTTTGCGCGGAAGGCTTGCGCATACGACCTGTATACAAGAAGTATGCCGGAAGGTCGACAGTTAGCCTCATCCAAGGAACCTCAGGGACGGACGTCGTGAACGACACCAGCACGAGCACGGAAAAGACCCCGCTCGGCGGGTCCGCGGTCCGCCGCGCCTTCTTCGCCAGCCTGACCGGAACCGCACTGGAGTGGTACGACTTCGCCATCTACTCCGTCGCGGCGGCGCTGGTCTTCGGCGACGTCTTCTTCCCCTCGGAGGACCCCGCCACCGGCACCCTTCTGGCGTTCTCCACCTACGCCGTCGGCTACGTGTCGCGCCCGCTCGGCGGTTTCGTCTTCGGCCGCCTCGGCGACAAGCTCGGCCGCAAGAAGGTCCTGATCGCGACCCTCGTCCTGATCGGGGCCGCCACCCTCGCGATCGGCCTGCTGCCCTCCTACGCCACGATCGGCGTCGCCGCTCCGCTCACCCTCGTGATACTCCGCTTCGCCCAGGGCGTCGGTGTCGGCGGCGAGTGGGGCGGGGCGGTGCTGCTGTCCAGCGAGTTCGGCGATCCGCGCCGGCGCGGCTTCTACGCCTCGGCCGCGCAGATCGGCCCGCCGGTCGGCAACCTGCTCGCCAACGGCGTACTCGCCGCCCTCGGCGCCCTCCTGACGGAGGCTCAGTTCACGTCCTGGGGCTGGCGCGTGGCGTTCCTGCTCTCCGGCGTGCTCGTCTTCTTCGGCCTGTGGATCCGCGCGAAGCTCGAGGAGACCCCCGTCTTCAAGGCGATGGAGGCCGAGCAGAAGCGCCCCGAGGCCCCGATCCGCGAGGTCTTCACGACGCACCCGCGCGCCCTGGCGGCCGCGATCCTCAGCCGCGTGGCCCCGGACGTCCTGTACGCGCTGTTCACCGTCTTCGTCCTGACCTACGCGACCGGCGAACTCGGCATGTCCCGCGGCTCCGCCCTGGCCGCCGTCCTCATCGGCTCCTCCCTCCAGGTCTTCCTGATCCCGCTGGCCGGCGCCCTCTCCGACCGCGTCAACCGCCGCGTCCTGTACGGGGTCTCGGCCGCGGCCGCCGGTGTGTGGCCGTTCCTGTTCTTCCCGATGATCGGCGGCGGGAGCTGGCCGCTGCTCGCACTCGGCGTCGTGGTGGCCCTGGTCTTCCACTCCGCGATGTACGGGCCGCAGGCGGCCTTCATCGCCGAGCAGTTCTCCCCGCGGCTGCGCTACACCGGCTCCTCGCTCGCGTACACGCTGGCCGGTGTCATCGGCGGCGCCGTCGCGCCCCTGCTGTTCACCGCGCTGCTCGACGCGTACGACTCGTGGATCCCGCTGGCCCTCTACGTCGCGGGCACCGCGGTCGTCACCATCGCCGGACTGTGCCTGGGCCGCGACGGCGACCGGAGCGACGAGGAGCCGCTGAGCGGTGAACCGGTCCGCTCCCCCGCCACGTCGACGACATCCTGACCCCGGACCACGCATTCCCGAACCCCCACCCGAGGAGGAACGTCTCATGCGTATCGCGCTGAGCCAGATCACCACCGGCCCCCGCCCCGAGGAGAACCTCGCGCTCCTGCGCGAACAGGCCCGTCTCGCGGCGGACGCGGGGGCCCGCGTCGTCGTCTTCCCGGAGGCCGCGATGGCCTGCTTCGGGACCTCGCTGGCGCCGCTGGCCGAACCACTCGACGGCCCCTGGGCCGCGGCGGTGCGCCACATCGCCAAGGAGGCCGAACTCGTCGTCGTCGCGGGGATGTTCACCCCGGCCCCGGACGGAAAGGTGGCGAACACCCTGCTCGCCACCGGCCCCGGCGTCGAGGCGGCGTACGACAAGATCCACCTCTACGACGCCTTCGGCTTCGCCGAGTCCGACACGGTGGCACCCGGGTCCGAGGTCGTCACCTTCGACGTCGACGGCACCCGCATCGGCCTCGCGACCTGCTACGACGTCCGCTTCCCCGAGCTGTTCAGGGCCCACGCCGACGCGGGCGCGGTCGTGTCCGTACTCCCCGCCTCATGGGGCGCGGGCCCGGGCAAGCGGGAGCAGTGGGAGCTGCTGATCCGCGCCCGCGCGCTCGACGCCACGCTCTGGCTCGCCGCCGTGGACCAGGCGGACCCGGCTGCCTCCGGCGTCCCCGCCGCCTCGAACGCCCCCACGGGCATCGGCCACAGCGCCGTCGTCGGCCCGGACGGAACCGTGCGCGAGCACCTCGAAGAGGGACCGGGACTGCTCATCGCGGACCTGGACCTCGACGAGGTCGCCTCGGTCCGCCGTTCCATCCCGGTACTGGCCAACCGCCGGAGCCTTTGACGACGAGCCGGACGCACGGCAGGCCGGCCGGGGCCCTTCTTCCGGACCGGGTGGAGCCCGGCAAGATCCGGAAGAAGGGCCCTAGCCGGCGAGCAGTACCTTGAGCGTCGACTCCAGGTGGCTGTCGATCGCGGTGCACGCGGCCTGCCGGTCTCCGGAGGCGATCGCGTCGAGGATCGCCTGGTGCTCATGGAGCACGGACTCCTGCCGGCCGTGCTGGTTGAACAGCGCCACGACACCGGCCCGGATCTGGCGGCTGCGGAGCCCGTCGTAGTGGCGGTCGAGCAGGGCGTTGCCCGCCGCCGCCACGATCGTCGCGTGGAAGAGGTGGTCCACCGCGATGAACTCCTTGGCGTGCTCGGCCCCGCTGAGCGTGCGCTGGCGGTCGAGCAGCGCGGTCAGCTCGGACACGGGGGCCTTGCCCCCGGCGATGACCCGCTCCGCGGAATACCGCTCGACGATGCCGCGCAGCTCCATGAGCTCGGTGATCTCCCGCCCCGACAGCGGCACGACCTGCGCCCCGCGCTTGGGGACCAGCCGTACAAGGTCCTCGGCGGCGAGCAGCAGGAGCGCCTCGCGGATCGGGGTGCGGGAGACGCCGATCCGGTCGGCGAGCTCCTGCTCGGAGAGGAACTCCCCTTGCCTGTCCGGGTCCGCGAGCACGTTCTCCTTGAGAAACGCGTAGGCCTTGTCCCGTCCCGACGTCACGACTGCCCCCAGGGTTGCATACAAGGAGTATACGGACTTGGTCACCCGGAGTCCCGTCCCCGTAGGTTCCTACGACAAGTAACCCGGTGCGAACAGACCGTAGCCACCGGCATGTCCCACACCTACCGTGTGCCCGTGCACCCAAGCGACTCCGCCCCGCCGTTCAACGCTCCGGCCGCCCGACGCCTCCGTGAGGCCCTGGGGATGGCACCCGGGCATGTCGCTTACGGCATGCGCGCCTCCTACGGCCAGCATCACGTCACGCCCGACACGGTCATCGCCTGGGAACGCGGGCTCACCTCGCCGACAGCGGCTGAGCTCACCGCGCTCGCGGGTGCCCTGTGGTGCTCGCCGGGCGACCTCATAGGCGCGGCGCGGACGCTGCGCGAGCACCGGATGGCGCGCAGCATGGCCCCGGAGGACGTGGCGCGCACGGTGGGGGTGGAGATCCATGCGTATCTGCGGATGGAGGAGACCGGCGAGTGGCGCGGCAACGAGCGCCAGTCGGCCACCCTCGCCGAGGTGCTCGGCCTTGCGCCGCCGGACTTCGCGACCGTCACGGGCCGCGACGAGCAGCTGGCGGACTTCCTGCGCAGCGCGGTGACCACGCGCTGGCAGGCGTACACGCGCCCGATCACCAAACTCGTCCCCGTGCACAAGGGCCAACTGGAGGAAGCGCTCCAGGAGATGCAGCTCGAGTACCAGGCGCTGATGGCCGCGACGCTCAGCTGGGGCGGCGGCGCGGGGCGCGAGTCGGGCGAGGCCGGGCGGGAGTTCCTCGACGGGATCCTCGACGAGTTCTGGTCGAGGATGCACACGTCGTAGACGGCAGACGGACCGTGGAGCTCTAGAAGACCGATTCCGCCTCGTCCATGCGGTCCTTCGGCACCGTCTTCAGCTCGGCGACGGCCTCGGCGAGCGGGACCATCTCGATCTCCGTGCCGCGCAGCGCCGTCATGCGGCCGGAGACGCCCCGGTGCGCGGCCTCGACGGCGTGCCAGCCGAAGCGCGTGGCGAGGACCCGGTCGTACGCGGTCGGGGTGCCGCCGCGCTGGACATGGCCGAGAATGACCGGCTTCGCCTCCTTGCCGAGGCGGCGCTCCAGCTCGAACGCGAGGGCCGTGCCGATGCCCTGGAAGCGCTCGTGGCCGAAGCGGTCGATCGCGCCGGTCTGGTAGTCCATCGTGCCCTCGGCGGGGTGCGCGCCCTCGGCCACACAGATGACGGCGAACTTCTTGCCGCGCGAGAAGCGTTCCTCGACCATCTTGACCAGGTCGGCCGGGTCGAAGGGGCGCTCGGGCAGGCAGATGCCGTGCGCGCCGCCCGCCATGCCGGACTCCAGGGCGATCCAGCCCGCGTGCCGGCCCATCACCTCGACGACCATGACGCGCTGGTGGGACTCGGCGGTAGTCTTCAGCCGGTCCATGGCCTCCGTGGCGACGCCGACGGCGGTGTCGAAACCGAACGTGCGGTCGGTGGCGGAGATGTCGTTGTCGATGGTCTTCGGGACGCCGACCACGGGCAGGCCCGCGTCGGCGAGCATCCGGGCCGCGGTCAGCGTGCCCTCCCCGCCGATGGGGATGAGGACGTCGAAGCCGATCTCGGTGGCGAGTTCCTTGGCGTTCTCGCAGGCGGCGCGGAAGCGGTCGCGCTCGAGCCGGGATGAGCCGAGGATGGTGCCGCCGCGGGCGAGGATGCCGCTCACGGCGTTCAGGTCGAGGGTGCGGTAGCGCCCGTCGAGCAGTCCCGCGTATCCGTCCTCGAAGCCGATCACCTCGTCGCCGTGGTGTGTGACGGCGCGGTGCACGACCGACCGGATCACTGCGTTCAGGCCAGGACAGTCGCCGCCGGCGGTGAGAACTCCGATACGCATCGTGCGTGTCTCCTGCTCGCTGTTGAGACTTGTGAGCCGCTCCGATTCTTTCACGGCCGTGGGGGCGATGCGGATCACCGCCGGGCGCGGGGGCCCGTGCGGCGCGTGTTCCGGGGGTCTTTCGGCCCCCCGACCAGGGCCTTTGTCCGGCGGGCGACCTAGCCACCCCCGGAGGTATTGTCAAGAGGGCACGGCTACGACTTTCATCAGAGGCCGGTTCAACGGCCGAATCTCTGCGGCAGAGGCCCCTTCTCTGCGGCCCGTCCAGCGAAAGGGAGAGCACGCGTGACGCGCAGCGTGTACGTGACCGGGATCGACCGGGGTGACGGCCGGCAGGTCGTGGAGCTGGGAGTCATGGAGCTCCTGACCCGGCAGGTCGACCGGGTGGGGGTCTTCCGCCCGCTCGTCCACGACGGTCCCGACCGGCTCTTCGATCTGCTGCGGGCGCGCTACCGCCTCTCCCAGGACCCGGCGACGGTCTACGGCCTCGACTACCACGAGGCGTCGGCCGTGCAGGCCGAACAGGGCACCGACGAACTGGTCTCGCGCCTCGTGGACCGCTTCCACCAGGTCGCCCGCGACTACGAGGTCGTCCTCGTCCTCGGCACGGACTTCGCCGACACACAGCTCCCCGACGAGCTGGCCGTCAACGCCCGTCTCGCCAACGAGTTCGGAGCGTCCGTCATCCCTGTGGTGGGCGGCCGCAAGCAGACCCCGGAGTCGGTGCACGCCGAGACCCGCAACGCGTACCGCGCGTACGAGGCCCTCGGCTGCGACGTGCTCGCGATGGTCGTGAACCGGGTGGCGGCGCAGGACCGCGAGGAGATAGGCGAGAGCCTGGCGGCCCATCTCCCGGTCCCCACCTACGTACTGCCGGACGAGCCCGCCCTGTCCGCGCCGACGGTCTCCCAGATCGCGCAGGCGCTCGGCGGCGAGGTGCTGCTCGGCGACGACGCGGGCCTCGCGCGCGACGCGCTGGACTTCGTGTTCGGCGGCGCGATGCTGCCGGCCTTCATCAAGGCGCTGACCCCGGGCTGTCTGGTCGTGACGCCCGGGGACCGCGCGGACCTCGTCGTGGGGTCGCTCGCCGCGCACAGCGCCGGCACCCCGCCGATCGCGGGCGTCCTGCTGACCCTCGACGAGCGGCCCGGCGCGGAGATCCTGACGCTCTCCGACCGCCTCGCGCCCGGCACCCCGGTGGTGGCGGTGAAGGGCGGCTCCTTCCCCACGGCGGGTGAACTGTTCGCCATGGAGGGCAAGTTGAACGCGGCGACGCCCCGCAAGGCGGAGACGGCACTCGGCCTCTTCGAACGGTGGGTCGACACGGCCGGCCTGCTGGAGCGCGTCTCGGCGCCGAGCAGCGACCGCGTCACCCCGATGATGTTCGAGCACAAGCTCCTGGAGCGGGCCCGCGCCGACAGGCGTCGCGTCGTGCTGCCCGAGGGCACCGAGGAGCGCGTCCTGCGCGCGGCGGACGTCCTGCTGCGCCGCGGGGTGTGCGACCTGACGCTGCTCGGCCCGGTGGAGCAGATCCGCAAGAAGGCCGCCGACCTGGGCGTCGACCTGGCGGACACGCAGCTCATCGACCCGGCCACGTCCCAGCTGCGGGACCGGTTCGCCGCCGAGTACGCGCAGCTGCGCGCCCACAAGGGCGTCACGGTCGAGCTCGCGTACGACGTGGTGGCGGACGTGAACTACTTCGGGACGCTGATGGTGCAGGGCGGTCTCGCGGACGGCATGGTGTCGGGTTCCGTGCACTCGACGGCCGCGACGATCCGCCCCGCCTTCGAGATCATCAAGACGAAGCCGGACGCCGCCATCGTGTCGTCCGTCTTCTTCATGTGCCTCGCCGACAAGGTCCTCGTGTACGGGGACTGCGCGGTGAACCCGGACCCGGATGCGCAGCAGCTCGCCGACATCGCCGTCCAGGCGGCCGCCACCGCCGAGCAGTTCGGCGTGGACCCGCGGATCGCGATGCTGTCGTACTCGACGGGCACCTCGGGCTCGGGCGCGGACGTCGACAAGGTGCGCAAGGCCACGGAGCTGGTGCGCGAGCGGCGCTCCGACCTGAAGATCGAGGGCCCCATTCAGTACGACGCCGCGGTCGAGCCGTCGGTGGCGGCGACCAAGCTGCCCGGCTCGGAGGTCGCGGGCCAGGCCAGCGTGCTGATCTTCCCCGACCTGAACACCGGCAACAACACGTACAAGGCCGTGCAGCGTTCGGCCCGCGCCATCGCCGTCGGTCCGGTCCTGCAGGGTCTGCGCAAGCCGGTCAACGACCTGTCGCGCGGCGCGCTCGTGCAGGACATCGTCAACACGGTCGCCATCACGGCGATCCAGGCCCAGACGCCGGCCTCCTGACCCCTACGAAGAGGTAAGCACCTGTGACCGCCACGCCCAGCCGAGTTCTCGTCCTCAACTCCGGCTCCTCGTCGCTGAAGTACCAGCTGCTCGACATGGAGAGCGGCGCCCGGCTCGCCGTGGGCCTGGTCGAGCGCATCGGCGAGGAGACGTCCCGCCTCAAGCACACGCCGCTGACCGGGGGCGGCGGCGAGGCGCGCGAGGTGAACGGCCCGATCGCCGACCACGACGCGGCCCTGAAGGCGGTCGCCGGGGAGCTGGCCCAGGACGGGACGGGCCTGGACTCCCCCGAGCTCGCCGCGATCGGTCACCGGGTGGTGCACGGCGGCATGTTCTTCACCGAGCCGACCGTCATCGACGACGCGGTGCTCGCGGAGATCGAGCGGCTGATCCCGGTCGCGCCGCTGCACAACCCGGCCAATCTCACGGGCGTCCGCACCGCGATGGCGCTGCGCCCGGACCTGCCGCAGGTCGCCGTCTTCGACACGGCGTTCCACACGACGATGCCGGAGTCGGCGGCGCGCTACGCGATCGACGTGAAGACCGCCGACGAGCACCGCATCCGCCGCTACGGCTTCCACGGCACGTCGCACGCCTACGTGTCCCGCAAGGCGGCCGAGCTCCTCGGCAAGGCCCCCGAGGAGGTCAACGTCATCGTGCTGCACCTGGGCAACGGCGCCTCGGCGTCGGCGGTGCGCGGCGGCCGGTGCGTGGACACGTCCATGGGCCTGACGCCCTTGGAGGGCCTGGTGATGGGGACGCGTTCGGGCGATGTGGACCCGGCCGTCATCTTCCATTTGATGCGGGTGGGCAACATGTCCGCCGACGAGATCGACGTACTGCTCAACCAGAAGAGCGGTCTTGTCGGTCTCTGCGGCGACAACGACATGCGGGAGATCCGCCGTCGTATCGACGAGGGCGACGAGGAGGCCCGGCTCGCCTTCGACATCTACATCCACCGTCTGAAGAAGTACATCGGCGCCTACTACGCGGTGCTCGGCCGGGTGGATGCCGTGGTGTTCACGGCGGGGGTCGGCGAGAACGCGGCGCCGGTGCGGGAAGCTGCCGTCGCGGGGCTGGAGGAGCTGGGCCTCGCGGTCGACGGCGAGCTCAATTCCGTACGTTCGGACGAACCGCGGCTGATCTCGCCGGAGTACGCGCGGGTGGCGGTCGCCGTCGTCCCGACCGACGAGGAACTGGAGATCGCGCGGCAGACCTACGCCCTTGTGCACGGCTCCGCGTCCCGCAACGACTGAGCGCACCGCCGCCCATTTGTAGATTCCACCAGACGGAATATTCCGTAGCGAAACAAACCGATAGGATCGCCCCATGCGCCGTTCCAAAATCGTCTGCACGCTGGGCCCCGCCGTCGACTCCGAAGAGCAGCTCGTTGCGCTGATCGAAGCCGGCATGAATGTGGCCCGCTTCAACTTCAGCCATGGCACGCACGCCGAGCACCAGGGGCGGTACGACCGTGTCCGGGCCGCCGCGGAGAGCACCGGCCGCGCCGTCGGCGTCCTCGCGGACCTCCAGGGCCCCAAGATCCGTCTCGAGACCTTCGCCGAAGGCCCCGTCGAGCTGGTGCGCGGTGACGAGTTCACCATCACCACCGACGATGTGCCGGGCGACAAGTCGATCTGCGGCACGACCTACAAGGGTCTGCCCGGCGATGTCTCCAAGGGCGACCAGATCCTCATCAACGACGGCAACGTCGAGCTGCGCGTCGTCGAGGTCGACGGGCCGCGCGTGAAGTCGATCGTCGTCGAGGGCGGTGTCATCTCCGACCACAAGGGCATCAACCTGCCCGGCGCGGCCGTCAACGTGCCCGCGCTGTCCGAGAAGGACGTCGACGACCTGCGCTTCGCCCTGCGGATGGGCTGCGACATGGTCGCCCTGTCCTTCGTGCGCGACGCCGACGACGTCCAGGACGTCCACAAGGTGATGGACGAGGAGGGCCGCCGGGTCCCCGTCATCGCCAAGGTGGAGAAGCCGCAGGCGGTCGACAACATGGAGGGCGTCGTCGCGGCGTTCGACGCCGTGATGGTGGCCCGCGGTGACCTCGCCGTCGAGTACCCGCTCGAGAAGGTCCCGATGGTGCAGAAGCGCCTCGTGGAGATGTGCCGCCGCAACGCCAAGCCGGTGATCGTCGCGACCCAGATGATGGAGTCGATGATCACCAACTCCCGCCCCACGCGCGCCGAGGCGTCCGACGTCGCCAACGCGATCCTGGACGGCGCGGACGCGGTCATGCTGTCCGCCGAGTCCTCCGTGGGCGCCTATCCCATCGAGACCGTGAAGACGATGTCGAAGATCGTCGTCGCGGCCGAGGGGGAGCTCCTGTCCAAGGGTCTCCAGCCGCTCGTGCCCGGCAAGAAGCCGCGCACGCAGGGCGGTTCGGTCGCCCGCGCGGCCTGCGAGATCGCCGACTTCCTGGGCGCCAAGGGCCTCGTGGCCTTCACCCAGTCCGGCGACACGGCCCGCCGCCTGTCCCGCTACCGCGCGGCCCAGCCGATCCTGGCCTTCACCACGGACGAGGGCACCCGCAACCAGCTGACGCTGAGCTGGGGCGTCGAGTCGCACATCGTGCCGTACGTCGACAACACCGACGCGATGGTCGACCTGGTCGACGCCGAGATGGTGAAGCTGGACCGCTTCAACGACGGCGACACCGTGATCATCACGGCCGGTTCGCCCCCCGGCGTCCCCGGCACCACCAACATGGTCCGGGTGCACCACCTGGGCGGCGGAGAGCGCGACTGACGCCTCCCCCCGAAATGCGTCGAGGGCGCCCCCTGTTGAAGGGGGCGCCCTCGGCGTCTGTGCGGCTCCCGGACGGGTCCGTGACTGCGCGCGGCAGCGGAGTCAGTCGGTGAGGTACTGGTGGAGACCCGGCACGTGCAGGTCGCCACCGAACTGACCGGCCTGCTTGACCTTCACGTTCGTGAAGTAGATCAGCGGGATGTTCAGCGGCGGCGGGTGCTCCGCGTCGAACGTGATCGGGATCAGCCCCAGGAGGTTGCCCGAGATCGACTCCGTGTACATGGTGGTCTTCCCACCACGGATGGTGGACGTGGTGCCCTTGCCGGCCTGGACGTGGTACGTCTTGCCGTCCGGGCCGTCGACCGTCTGGTGCAGGTCACCGATGTCGGTGCCGTTCGAGATGACGTACTTCAGGACCTTCTTGACCGTGCCGTTGGGCGTACGCACGTTCACGACGCCCTGGTAGTCCGCGCCCTTGAGGGTCAGCGAACTGGCCTCCAGGCGCCACGAGTCGTTCGGGACCTGAGCAGGGGTCTGCTCGTTGTCCCCCTCGTCGTCCGTCGCGACCGGGCAGTTGTCCGGCACGCCGGTCTCGCTCGCCGACGGCGTGGGGACCACGTCGGTGGCCTTGTCCGCGGTGTCGTCGACGGCCTTTCCGGCCTTGTCCACCGTGTCCTTGACCGCGTCCCCGGCCTTGTCCGCCGTGTCCTTGACGGGCTCGGTGACCTTGTCGACGGTGTCCTTGACGGTGCCGCCCACATCCGCGGACTTGGACGCCGAGGCCGAGGGCGTCGGGGTCGCCGACTCCTTCTGATCCGGCGTCAGCAGGTCCTTGAGCGCGTCGCCGACACCCAGCGGGTCGAGCGGGTTCTTGGTCTCGGAGGGCGTCGGGGTCGGCGTGGCCGTCTTGCTGCCGGCCGTGCTGTCGTCCGAGGGCGTGTCCGTGGACTTGGACGCGGAGGGCGACGGGGTGGGCTCGGCCTTGTCGCCCGAGTCCGCCTTGTCGTCCGACGTGTCCTTGCTCGCGGACGCCGAGGGCGACGGGGTGGGCGAGGCGGACTCGTCCCCCTTGTCGTCGGCCGCGTCCTTGCCGTCCTCGGCCGCCTTGATCGCGTCGGCGCACGCCTTGTAGTCGTCCGCCGAGAACTTGGTGGGGTTGTCCTTGGCCTGCGCGAGCGTGGGGGTCAGTCCCATGCCCATGAGTACCGCCGTGGGCATCGCCGCAATGGCGATCGCCTTGCCCGCGGGCATGTGCAGCCTGTTGAACAGATGCTTCCTGGGGGCTGCATGCCGCGGCCCGGTTCTCTCACGGAACTCTGCAGCAGAGTTCTCGTGGCGCACCTCGTCAGCCGGCACGGTGCCTCCCGTTCGTCCCGTCGTTACCGTTCGGGCTCGTTCCTGACAGATCGTCCGACGCACCGCCGAAGGCATCGAAGGCCGCCGTCTCGCCCTTCGGAGAGTCGGCGTCGTCCGCGGGCTTTACGCCGCCGGTCTCCGTCTTCGCAGCCCGTGAGGGCCCCCAGGAGATACCGAGAGCGCCGCCGAGCAGCGCCAGCAGGAAGCCGATGACAAAGCCACCGAAGTTGGAGACCACCAAGGAGACCAGGGCGAGCAGGATCGCCGCGACGCCCGCGAAGACGCGGGACATCGGCTGGAACCAGAGCGTCAGGCCGAGCACCACAAGCAGGACGCCGATGATCAGCGAACCGGCGCCGGCGGTCGTCGACATCCGGATGGTCATCGAGCCGAGCGTGAGGTTCGCGTACGGGAAGTACATGATCGGAATGCCGCCCAGCAGCGTCAGCAGACCACCCCAGAATGGGCGCTGACCGCGCCACCCTCGGAACGATCGGCGCGTCCGGCCGAGCCTGTCGCCCAGCCCTGCTTGCGCTTCGGCGCTCATGTCGTACAGCTCCTCGGGAATGGCGTTGTTCTGTGGTGATGGTGCGTGTCGGATACGGGCACGGGGACGTCCCGGAGCTTCCCGTTCGCCCCCGCGCCCGGCCGTTCAGCGCTGTGAGTGAACTAGACCCTGGGGCCTAGTAGCAACTAGACCCTGGGGCCTAGTAGCACTCGTGTGCGCCCTTCTGCACCTGCATGTGCAGGCCGGAGAGCTTGAAGGTGCCGGCCGTGGTCGCCCACGCGCGCTGCTTGACATCTTCGAAGTGCACCGAGTCGGCCTGCTGCGAGAACGAGTCCGGGACGTACTTGTCGCCCTTGGACGGACCCGGACCCTTGGTGGTCGAGTCGATACCGACGCCGATGTCGATGTTCTTGAACGTGGCGTTGGTCGACAGGTCGTCGGCGTCGATGTAAAGCTTCTTCGCCTCGACGCGGGGGCCGCCCGCACCGCCCGCGCTGAGCTTCATCGACACGTCACCGAAGACCGGCACCGGCACGACGACCGACTGGCACAGGTTGGTGATCTTCGCCTCGTTGAGGCCGACGACGGCAACCGGGTGCGCACCCGACTTACCGCTGTCGAGGGCCCCGTACTGGACGAATCCCGTACCGTCGAGCGAGTCGGCCGTCACCTTGAACGACTGACCCGAAACACTGAACGATGCCGCAAGCGCACCCTGCGAGAGGGCGACACCTATCACGGCTGTCGCCGCGACGCTCGGCACCATGACTACGGCGAACCGCTTCCATCTGGTTCCGCCACGAGCCACGGACTCCATGACTTTCCTCCTTCTCGGACGTACATCTCCGGCCCTGACTGCGCCCCTTGGGGCGCTCAGCCGGGCAGGGATGGGAGAAGTGCTACGTCCTCGGGAAGGAGAGCGCCCGTATCGGGGGCGCTCAATGGCACCCGAATCACCGGCGATCACCCCCGAGCGACAACCACTGGTCGCACCTGACAGTCACGCGCAACCTGCTGGACAGGCCCTGCCGGGAAGCAGAGACCCCCCTGCCCAAGGCCGGCGGCACTGCTACCGGCCTGCTCGGTGGGGACCCTGAAACCCCGCGACCCGATTGGCTGTCGGACTGCGGGATGAGGACCGAGCGTCGCCGATCGTGGTGCATTCTCGGCCCGGGCACAAGGGGGTTCGTTACTCGCTAGTAACGGACGGATAACCGAACAGCGACCGGGCGGTGTCACCCGACAACACAGGGTGGTGTCAAGCGAGTTGCCAAAACAGAGGAAGCAGGGGCGTAACCGGACAGAAGATGGCCCCTGACTTACTCCAAGTAACAGCGGCCGCCTTTACCAAGTTTTGGTAAAGCGCGACCGCTGTGTACCTGCGGGAACAGAACTTTCACCTGGGCACCACATTGCCCGGCGTTTAGGAACTGGTCAGAAACGGCTCAGAAGAGAACGCGGGCCAGAGCCGTACGCCCTGTGACCACACGCGGATCGTCGGAGCCGACGACCTCGAAGAGTTCGAGCAGCCGCACGCGCGCGGCGTCCCGGTCCTCGCCCGCCGTGACCTTCACCGTGTCGACAAGTCGGCCGAACGCGTCGGCGACATGGCCTCCGACCAGGTCGAGGTCGGCCGCGGCGATCTGCGCCGCCACGTCGGAGGGCCGGTCCGCGGCGTCCTGACGGACCTTCTGCGGATCCAGGTCCTGCACGCGCAGGAGCAACTCGGCCTGCGCCAGGCCGAGCTTGGCCTCGGTGTTGGCGGGGTCGTCGTTCAGCACGTTCTTGTACGCCTGGACGGCACCGGCGAGGTCGCCGGCGTCAAGAGCCTGCACGGCCGCTTCGAGCAGAGCGTCGTGCGGACCGGCCGGAGCCTCCACGACCGGTGCAGATCCCTCCGCATCGGGGTCGACCGTGATGCCGGTCAGGCCGAAGCGCTCCTCGGCGACCTGGATCAACTGGTCGAGCGTCTCCCGGATCTGCTCGGCCGGCGCGGCCCCCTGGAAGAGCGGCAGGGCCTGTCCGGCCACCACCGCGAAGACCGCCGGGATCCCCTGGACCCCGAACTGCTGCATCAGCATCTGGTTGGCGTCGACGTCGATCTTGGCGAGCACGAACCGGCCGTTGTACTCGGCCGCGAGGCTTTCGAGCAGCGGGCTCAGCTGCTTGCACGGCTCGCACCACTCCGCCCAGAAGTCGATGACGACGGGCACCTCGGCCGAGCGCTGCAGGACATCGCGCTCGAAACCGGTCTCGTCGACGTCGATGACGAGGCTCGAGGGGGAGACGGCCCCGCCGCCGCCCTGCCGCGCGGACTCGGCACGCGCCTGCTCCGCCTTCGCCTTGGCCTCCTGGGCCGCCTTCACCGCGGCGAGGTCGACGACTCCGCTCATGGACATGTTCCGTGGCTGCATGAGTACATCCTCCCCCTTCCGCGGCGCGTTGTGGGCCGGGACCGCCCGTCGCGGCCTCCCGCCGGACTGCGGGCGCCGTCGAGGGTGTTGGTCGCGGACTCGGTCTGCGGCCCCGAGAGGGGCCGTTCTGCGGCCCGAAGGGCCTGTTCGGCGCCGGGTCCCCACCCGGTACCTCGTGGTTGTCGCAGGGCTCACTGAGCTTTCGCTACGGGTCGTAGCGTAACTCTCGCGCGGGCCGCGTGGGGAGGGGGTTCAGGTGATCTTCGCTGTGGTCTGCCTCACGGCGCTATCCCTACCGGCCGGTATGGTCACTTTCATGCAGAGCCGCACCCCGTCGCCCCTCCCGAGAACGGGCCGCCCACGAAGCGCCGCCGCCGACGCGGCGATCCTCGAGGCGACCCGTGCGGCGCTGGTGGACCTCGGCTGGTCCAAACTCACGATGGGCGATGTGGCGACCCGCGCGGGTGTCGCCAAGACGACGCTCTACCGGCGCTGGGCAGGCAAGAACGAGCTCGTCGTGGACGCGGTCGCGGTCCTCTTCGACGAGCTCGAACTCCCGGACAACGGCAGCCTCGCCGCCGACATCGGGGGTGTGGTCCTCCAGTTCGCGGCGCTCCTGAACCGCCCGGAGACCAAGACGGCACTGATGGCGGTGGTAGCCGAGTCGACGCGCGACGAACCGCTGCGCGAGCGCATCCGCACCTCGATCGTGGACCGGCAGAAGCGCCTGGTCCTGGAGGGCCGTGCCCGCGCCCACGCACGCGGCGAACTCCCCCTCGAAGCCGACCCGGCCGCCGCCGCCCGCACCGCCGACCTCATCTTCGACGTGGTCGCGGGAGCCGTGGTGCACCGCACGCTGGTGAGCGCGGAGCCGGTGGACGAGGAGTGGGTCGACCGGTTCACCGCGCTGCTCCTGGGCGGACTCGCCTCCGTGCAGGCCTAGGACCTGTCCGGCGGATCTTGTCGCGGGCGCGGGGTCTGGCACGCCGACCTGCGGCGTTGTCGTCGGTTGCCAACGCTCCGCGTTGTCGCCCTCCTCCGCCTTGCATCTCGACGCACCAGACCCCGCTCACCAGCACAGATCAGCGCAGGCCCCCGAGTGCGACCTGATCCGCCGGACAGACCCTGGGGCCCTTCTTCCGGATCCCGCCGGGCTCGCGACGCCTGGCAACGCTCCCTGATCCCGCCCGATCCGAAAAAGGCCCTGGGGCCGTCAGCTGTTCCAGGCGCAACTGCCCAGCGTGGCACGCTTCCTGGCGACCAGTCGGGCCGCCTCGTCCGCCGGCAGGACGCGGGTGTGCGAGTCCCGGCACACGACCGTGCGGTCCCCGTGTCCGGCGAGGTCCACGAGGATCTGGTCCCAGTGGCGGTACTGCACGTCGTGCGCGGAGTCGGCGTAGGTGCGGACCGTGACGCGGTCCGCGGGGAACTGCTGCCGCCAGATCGCGAGGGTGGCCGGCGGGACCGTGGTGTCCTTGTCGCCGCCGTACAGATGGACGGGTGCCGTCAGCTTCGACAGGTCGGGGCCCGGCCGCTCGCAGTACAGCCTCTGCTCGTGGACCTGCGGCGCCGGATCGGCCTGCTGGCCACGCTGGTTGTAGGTGCGGGCGCCGTCCTCGTACGCCGTGTCCGCGAAGCCCGGGATGGACTTGACGGGACTGTCGTCGGGGAACGCCCACCACTTGCGCGGGTCGGTGATGGAGTCCTTCAGGGCCGCGGCGAGCGCGTCGTCGGACATCGCGCAGTATGCGGGCTTCTCGCCGTACGGGGGCAGGGCGGCGGCCAGGTGCAGGGCGGAGACGCGGCCGGGCGCGCGGGCGGCGAGTTCGGCGGCGTAGGGACCGCCTCCGGAGATCGCGACGATCCTGAACCTCTCGACGCCGAGGCGGTCGAGCACGTCGAGGGCGTCGCGCGCGAAGTCGGCCTTGCCGAGGGCGGGGTCGTACGCGGTGTCGCCGAAACCGTTGCGCTCGACGGAGATCAGCCGCAGGCCCAGGTCCGCGCGCGTGGTGCGGAAGAAGTCGGTCATGTGGACGGCCCGCGCGCTGGTCCCGGTGCCGCCTATGTAGAGGACCGGAACGCCGTCGCGCGGGCCCGAGTCGGTGTAGTGGGCCGTACGTCCGGAGGGCAGCTTCGCGGCGCGTACGTCGGGGCCGAGCGGGTCGAAGGTGTTCTGCACCTTCGGCTCGGCCGGCGGACTCGCGCTCACCGCCCCGGATCCGCCGAGGACCATCCCGCCGAGCAGGGCGAGGGCGGCGCATCCGACGGTGGTGGTGGTGCGGTTGAGTCCGGACAGGCGCACGGGAACTCCAGGGGCAGGCGGCGATCGACGTGCCCGCGCCTACCCCGGCCCGCGCCGGGTGACACCTGTCACTGTGTCACCCGGCGCGAACTCCCGTCAGAATCCAGCGGGTTCGGTGTACACGCCCCACTCGTCGCGCAGCACGCCGCAGATCTCGCCCAGGGTGGCCTCGGCGCGTACGGCGTCGAGCATGGGCGGGATCATGTTGCCGCCGTCGCGCGCGGCCTTCAGCATCTCGTCGAGGGCGGAGCGCACGCGGGCGTCGTCCCTGGCCGCCTTGCGCGTGCCGAGCTCGCGCACCTGCTCGCGCTCGACCTCGTGGCTGACCCGCAGGATCTCCAGGTCGCCGGTGACGGACCCGTGGTGCGCGTTGACGCCGACGACCCGCTTGTCGCCCTTCTCCAGCGCCTTCTGGTACTGGAAAGCGGACTCGGCGATCTCGCCGGTGAACCAGCCGTCCTCGATGCCGCGCAGGATGCCCGAGGTCATCGGCCCGATCGGGTGCTGCCCGTCCGGGTGGGCGCGCAGGCCGCGCTCCTTGATCTGCTCGAAGATCTTCTCGGCGTCGGCCTCGATCCGGTCCGTGAGCTGCTCCACGAACCACGAACCGCCCAGCGGGTCGGCGACGTTGGCGACGCCGGTCTCCTCCATGAGGACCTGCTGCGTGCGCAGCGCGATCTCGGCGGCCTGCTCGGAGGGGAGCGCCAGGGTCTCGTCGAGGGCGTTCGTGTGCAGCGAGTTGGTGCCGCCGAGCACGGCCGCGAGCGCCTCGACGGCGGTCCGCACGACGTTGTTGTACGGCTGCTGCGCGGTCAGGGAGACCCCGGCGGTCTGCGTGTGGAAGCGCAGCCACTGCGCCTTGTCGGTCTTCGCCCCGTACACGTCGCGCATCCAGCGGGCCCAGATGCGGCGGGCGGCGCGGAACTTGGCGATCTCCTCGAAGAAGTCGAGGTGCGCGTCGAAGAAGAAGGAGAGGCCGGGCGCGAAGACGTCCACGTCGAGCCCGCGCGACAGGCCGAGCTCCACATAGCCGAAGCCGTCGGCGAGGGTGTACGCCAGCTCCTGCGCGGCCGTGGAGCCGGCCTCACGGATGTGGTACCCGGAGACCGAGAGCGGCTTGTACGCGGGGATGCCCGCCGCGCAGTGCTCCATGAGGTCGCCGATCAGGCGCAGATGCGGCTCGGGCTGGAAGAGCCACTCCTTCTGCGCGATGTACTCCTTGAAGATGTCGGTCTGGAGCGTGCCGTTGAGGACGGCCGGGTCGACGCCCTGGCGCTCGGCGGCCACGAGGTACATGCAGAAGACGGGCACGGCGGGGCCCGAGATCGTCATGGACGTCGTGACGTCCCCGAGCGGGATGTCCTTGAACAGGACCTCCATGTCGGCGGCGGAGTCGATGGCGACGCCGCAGTGCCCGACCTCGCCGAGCGAGCGCGCGTCGTCGGAGTCGCGGCCCATGAGCGTCGGCATGTCGAACGCGACGCTCAGCCCTCCCCCGCCGGCGGCGAGGATCATCTTGTACCGCTCGTTGGTCTGCTCGGCGTTCCCGAACCCGGCGAACTGCCGGATCGTCCAGGTACGGCCCCGGTACCCGGTCGGGTACAGGCCGCGCGTGAACGGGTACTCGCCGGGCCATCCGATCCGCTCGAAGCCCTCATAGGTGTCCCCGGGGCGCGGCCCGTAGGCCGGTTCGACCGGGTCCCCGGAGAGCGTCGAGAAGTCGGCGTCCCGCTTGCGGGCGGAGTCGTACCGGGCCTGCCAGCGGCGGCGGCCCTCTTCGATGGCGTCAGCGTCCATGCTTCCCATGCTTTCAAATTTACTAGGACGTCCTAGTAAATGTCGATGGCAAACCGCCCGCACATCGTGCGGGCGGTGCAGTGGCGCGGTTCGTCAGGCCTTGGCGACGGCAGGCGCGTCGTCGGCGACCTTGGAGTCCAGCTCGCGGGAGACCTTCCGCTCCACGAAGAACGCGGCGGTCGGGATCGTACCGGCGATCAGCACCCACAGCTGCTTGCCGACCGGCCACTTCGCCTTGGAGCCCAGGTCGAAGGCGAAGACCAGGTAGATCACATAGAGCCAGCCGTGCGCGATGGCGACGACACGCGTGACATCCGCCGCGCCGTCGATGCCGAGCACGTACTTGGCGATCATGCCGAGGCACAGCAGGACCAGCAGGACGCCCGTGACAAAGGCCATCACCCGGTACCGGGTCAGCACGCTTCGTTTCATGGATACGAGCGTAACGGCCCGTTTTGCGCGATCTTCGCGCGGGTCAGGCCTCGTCGAAGTCGTGGGCGGCGACCCGCAGCGGCCGCAGCATCGCGAAGATCTCACCGCACTCCTCGGCGTCGTACACCCCGAGCCCGAAGTCCATCGCCATCAGGTCGCGGGTGGCGGCGTCACAGACCTCGCGGCCCTTGGCGGTGATGGAGGCGAGCGTTCCACGCCCGTCGTTCGGATTGGGCCGCTTGTCGACGAGCCCGGAGCGCACCAGGCGGTCGACCGTGTTCGTGACCGAGGTCGGGTGCACCATGAGCCGCTCGCCGATCTTCGACATCGGCAGCTCGCCGGCCTTGGAGAAGGTGAGCAGCACCAGCGCCTCGTAGCGCGCGAAGGTCAGTCCGTACGGCTTCACGACCGCGTCGACCTCGGCGAGGAGGATCTGGTGCGCGCGCATGATCGAGGTGATCGCGCCCATGGACGGCACGGATCCCCAGCGCTGCTTCCAGAGTTCGTCTGCACGGGCGATGGGATCGAAGGCAAGGCTGAGTGGCTTCGGCACGCCCAAGACCTTACCGGCCGGTCATATGCTGGTCAGCCCCGTCTCGCCCTTCGGTCCGGAGCCCTGCGCGAAAGCCCCGGCCCACCCGGGCCGGGGCTTCACGCCAAGGGCAGGTTCCGCGCCGTCACTCGGCGGCGAGGTGCCGCTCGACCGTCGCGACCTTCGACGTCATACCGTCCGTCACACCGGGGCGGATGTCCGCCTTGAGCACGAGGGACACCCGCGGGGCCCGCGCCTCGACGGCGGCGACGGCACGTTTCACGACGTCCATGCACTCGTCCCACTCACCCTCGATCGAGGTGAACATGGCGTCGGTGCGGTTCGGGAGGCCGGACTCGCGCACGACCCGGACGGCGTCGGCCACGTACTCGCCGACGTCCTCGCCGACGCCGAGCGGGGAGACCGAGAAGGCGACGATCATGCGTTCACGACCTTCTCCTGGCGGGCGCGGGACGCGATGACCGCGGCCTCCGCCTCACGCTTCAGCTTGCGCTCGGCGAAGAAGCCGCCGGTCGGCAGGACGGAGAGGACGAAGTAGAGGGCGCCGGTCTTGAAGCCCCACTTCGCACGGTTCCACGCGTCGAGCCAGAAGAGCACGTAGAGGACGAACAGGACGCCGTGCACCATGCCCATGACCGGGACGGCGTCGAACTCCGTGGTCCGCTTCAGTACCGAGCAGACAAGGAGCAACAGGAAGGAGACGGCCTCAGGAGCGGAGACCAGGCGGAGTCGGCGGAGTGCGGAGGCGGTCTTGATGTCCACGGGGCACCTTCGGCAGAAGCGGTGAGGGGCGGGCGTTCGATCTTGTGAACGTAAGCACAAGCGCTGCCCATTGTGGCATCGGGGACGACCCGGGGTTCGCTCAGGGTTCGTTCAGGGCCGGGACCCCTGTCCCGGGGGCATCTCGCCCATTACCGTCACATCGTGGCTACGTTCCGGCTTCAAGGCAGCAGAGTGCTCGCCGTCGACATGACGGGCGACAGCGTCAAGGCGAAGAACGGCTCGATGGTCGCGTACGACGGCCGGATGGCGTTCAAGAAGATGACCGGCGGCGGCGAGGGCATCCGCGGCATGGTGACCCGCCGCCTCACCGGCGAGGAGATGACGGTGATGGAGGTGAAGGGGCAGGGCACGTGCTGGTTCGCGGACCGGGCGAGCGAGATCAGCGTCGTCAACCTGCGGGGCGACAAGCTCTTCGTCGAGTCGAGCAATCTGCTCTGCACGGACGCGGGCCTGCGCACCGGCACGTCCTTCACCGGCGTGCGCGGCGCCTCCCAGGGCAACGGCCTGTTCACGACGACCGTCGAGGGCCACGGCCAGGCGGCGATCATGAGTGACGGCCCCGCCGTCGCGCTCCGCGTCAGCCGGGAACACCCCTTGACCGTCGACCCGGGCGCGTACATCGCGCATCAGGGGAATGTGCGGCAGTCCTTCCAGTCGGGCGTCACGTTCCGCACCTTCATGGGCGAGGGCGGCGGCGAGGCCTTCCAGATCCGCTTCGAGGGCGACGGCCTGGTCTACGTACAGCCCAGTGAGCGCAACACGATCGCGGGAGACGTGTGAGATGCCCTTCCGTGAGATCAACTCGAAGATGGTCGAGGCGACGGTCGTCCCCGGGCAGCGGATCTACAGCCAGCGCGGCGCCATGCTCGCCTACAAAGGGGACGTGACCTTCACGCCCAGCATCCAGGGCGGCCAGGGCGGCGTGATGTCCATGATCGGGCGCCGCGTGGCGAACGAGGCGACGCCGCTGATGACCGTGGACGGCAGCGGCACCGTCCTGTTCGGGCACGGCGGCCATCACGTCCAGGTGATAGCCCTCTCCGGCGACACCCTCTACGTGGAGGCGGACCGACTGCTCGCCTTCGACGGGAGCCTTCAGCAGGGCACGATGTTCATGGGCTCGCAGGGCGGCGTCATGGGGATGGTGCGCGGCCAGGTCACCGGGCAGGGCCTGTTCACCACGACCCTCAAGGGACACGGCTCGGTCGCCGTCATGGCGCACGGCGGTGTCATCGAGCTGCCGATCACGCCGGGCCGCCCCGTCCATGTCGACCCGCAGGCGTACGTCGCGCACCACGGCGACGTGAGGAACAAGCTGTCGACGGCCCTCGGCTGGCGCGACATGGTGGGGCGCGGCTCCGGCGAGGCGTTCCAGCTGGAGCTCAGCGGCAGCGGCGCGGTGTACGTCCAGGCCTCGGAGGAGAAGCTGTGAGCACCCCGGTGATCTTCGACCCGGCCACCCTGCCGGCCGACGACAATGTGAACGCGTACACGTTCTGCGTGGAGCTCAAGGGCAGCAGTTGGTTCCTGCAGAAGGGCAAGATGATCGCCTACTACGGGCGCATCGACTTCAACGGGATCGGGCACGGCCGCCTCGACCGCCTCGTACGGACGTCCTTCCACTCCCCGCTGCACGTGAGCGACTGGGTCGTGGCGGAGGGCTCGGGCAAGATGCTGCTCGCCGACCGGGCCTTCGACGTGAACTCGTACGACCTGGAGAACGGGAATCTGACCATCCGCTCGGGCAACCTGCTCGCTTTTCAGCCAACTCTCGCGCTGAAGCAGTCGATCGTTCCCGGCTTTCTGACACTCATTGGCACGGGCAAATTCGTGGCGGCCTCGAACGGCCCGGTGGTCTTCATGGAGCCGCCGATCCGCGTAGATCCACAGGCGCTGGTCGGCTGGGCTGACTGCCCGTCACCTTGTCACCACTACGACCACTCCTATCTGACGGGCGTGATCGGCGGTCTACGTGCGATGACGGGCGTCGGAGGCGTCTCCGGGGAGGAGCACCAGTTCGAGTTCGTGGGCGCCGGGACGGTATTGCTGCAGTCCACGGAGACGTTGATGGCCGAACAGGCGACGGGCGCCGTGCCCCAGCAGGCGGGGGTGCCGGGCGGCCGGGGGATGCCCGGACAGCAGCCGGGGGTACCGCGCCTTCCCGGACAGCTCGGCGACCTCCAGCGTCGCTTCGGACTGTGAGCGGTAATCTGCGGAGTGTGACGTCGAACGCGTGACCCCTTTGTGTCACCAGGGGTGGGAGGCGTCACACCCCCCACTTTCGTTCGCATTTCAACTTCTTAGGTAGAATCAATATATGGAGACCGAGACGGCCACACGCTGGCTGAGCGACGAGGAACAGTGCGCCTGGCGCACGCACGTAGAGGTCAACAGGATGCTGACGTATCAGCTCGAGAAGGACCTCCAGCCGTTCGGCCTGACGATGAACGACTACGACATCCTCGTGCATCTCTCCGAGACGGACGACCACCGGATGCGCATGAGCGATCTCGCGACCGCCACTTTGCAGTCCAAGAGCCGGCTCTCCCATCAGATCACCCGCATGGAAAACGCCGGACTCGTCCGCCGTGAGAACTGCGAGTCCGACCGCCGCGGCCTCTACACCGTCCTGACCGAGGAGGGCATGGAGACCATGAAGAAGGTCGCCCCGCACCACGTGGCGTCCGTACGGCGGCACTTCGTCGACCTGATCTCACCGGAGGAGCTCGACGCCCTCCACAAGGCCCTGACCCCGATCGCCGAACACCTGCGTTCGCAGCGCGGCAAACCGTGACCATTGCGAACGGGGAACGCCGGCCCTCCCCGTCCGCCGGCCTCAGGCCGCCGGCGCCACCGGCAGCCTGAGTTCGAAGAGCGCTCCGCCCGCGGGCGACGAGCGGACCGTCAGGGCGCCGCCGTGCCGCACGGCGACGTCCCTGGCGATGGCGAGTCCCAGACCCGCCCCGCCGTCGTCCCGGGCCCGCGCGTCGTCCAGGCGCACGAACCTCTCGAAGATCCGCTCCCGCTCCGCCTCCGGCACGCCCCCGCCGTCGTCACCGACCTCGACGACCGCCCACGGCCCCTCGGCCCGCACGGCGATGTCCACGCGGGACCGGGCGTGACGCTGCGCGTTGTCCAGCAGATTCCCGACCACCCGCGCCAACTGACTGCGCGATCCCGCCACTTCGACGGGTTGGAGGTGTGTCCGGACCGCGAAGCGGCCCGCCGGACGCTGCGACAGCTCCTCGCCGGACAGCGTGGCCAGATCGACCCGCGCCTCCCCCGGCCGCTCGCCCGCGTCGAGCCGGGCGAGCAGCAAAAGCCCCGCGGCGAGTTCCTGGAGCCGCACCGTGTCGGCCACCGCCCCCTCCACGTCGAGCAGTTCGGGGTGGGTGGCGCCCACTTCGAGCTGGGTGCGCAGCGACGCGATGGGGCTGCGCAGCTCGTGCGAGGCGTCGGCCACGAACCGGCGCTGGCGCTCCACGGACGTCTCCAGCGCGGCGAGCGTCTCGTTCGTGGTCCGCGCGAGGCGCGCCACCTCGTCGTGCGTGGCGGGCTCCGGCACCCGGCGCGCCAGGTCCTGCGACGCAGTGATCGCGGACATCTCGCTCCGGATGCCCTCGACGGGGCGCAGCGCCCTGCGGGTCACCAGCCAGGTGACCGCGCCGACGACGCCGAGCAGCACCGGGAAGCCGGTCAGCATGACGGTCAGCGCGGTGCCGACGGCGCTCTGCTCGGCGGACAGCGAGGCGCCCGCGTACACGGTGAGGTCGCCCTGCCGGGTGTTCTTCACTTCCAGCGCGGCGAACCGGTGGTCCCGCGTCTCCCCGTCGACGGTGGCCGAGCCCTTGCCGCCCTCGGCGTCGTCGGCGATCTCCCCGTACGCGTACGAGTCGTCGTCACCGCCCTTGCCCTTGCCGCCATGACGGTCGGATCCGCCGTCGTCTCCTCCGTCGTCATCGCCGTCGTCGTCGACCGGCGGGGTCACCGGCCTGACGGCGGACGAGCCGGTCCCGCTGATCCGCTCCAGGTCCTCACTGGCGGCCAGGAGCCGGCCGTCACCGTCCACGACCTGCACTGGGGTCTCATCCCCGTCCGGGAGTTCGAGGGCGGCGGGCGCGGTGCCCGTCGCGATCGACACGGCGACCTTGCGGGCGGAGGACTCCGCCTCGCTCGACGCCTGATCGGTGAGGTTGGAGCGCAGCGCGAGCAGCACGGACGCGCCGGCGGCGAGGAGCGCCACGGCGACGACGAGGGTCGCGCCGAGCGTGGCTCTGGCCCGTACCGAACCGAACAGCCGCCGCCTCATCGCGGCGCCTCCAGGCGGTAGCCCGCGCCGCGCACGGTCCTGATCAGCTCCGCGCCCAGCTTCTTGCGCAGGGTACTGACGTACACCTCGACGATGTTCGGGTCGCCGTCGTACGCGAAGTCCCAGACGTGCTCCAGGATCTCCGCCTTGGAGACGACCTCGCCGGCCCGCACCACCAGCTGCTCGAGGACCGCGAACTCCTTTGCGGTGAGCGGCACTTCGGTCTCGCCGTGCAGGACGCGGCGCGCGCCGGTGTCGACCCGCAGGGGGCCGAGCGTACGGACGGACGAGCCGCCGCCGGAGCCGCGCCGCCGCAGGAGCGCCTTCACGCGCGCGACGAGGACGACGTACGAGAACGGCTTGGTGAGGTAGTCGTCGGCGCCCGTGTCGAGCCCCTCCGCCTCGTCGTACTCGCCGTCCTTGGCGGTGAGCATGAGGATCGGCACGTCGTGGCCGGCGGCGCGCAGGGCGGCGCAGACGCGGTAGCCGTTCATGCCCGGCAGCATGATGTCGAGGACGACCAGGTCGTACGCGCCCTCGCCCGCCCGGTGGAGCCCTTCGAGGCCGTCGTGGACGACGTCCACGGCGAACCCCTCCGCCGTCAGGCCCCGGGCGAGGGACAGGGCGAGACGCTTTTCGTCTTCCACGATGAGCAGGCGCATGGGGGCCAGGGTCGCAAACGGAACCTGAAGAAGTCTTCAGGGTCCTTCAGCGGGGCTTCAGCATCGGTCGGCCACTGTGGTCCTCGTCGAAGCACACCGGATGTCCGGTGGGCCGGGAATCGTCTCGGGGAGGATCCCTCATGAAGCGCAACATCGTGATCGCCACCATCGCCGCCGTGGCCCTGATCGGCGGCGGCACCGCGACCGCCGTCGCGGTCGCGGGCGGCGACGACGACACCACGTCGGCGGGCACGTCGACCGCGTCGCGGGGCACGGGGCACGACGACGACCGCGCGGAGCACGTCACCGAGCTGAGGACCGCGAAGGTGACGGCCTCCGATGCCATCGCCTCCGCCCTCAAGTCGGTGCCCGGCACGGCGGTCTCCGCCGAGCTCGACGACGAGAACGACCATGTGGTCTGGGAGGTCGAGGTGCTGAACGGCACGACGTGGCACGACGTCCTCGTCGACCCCGCCACGGGCGAGGTCACCGGCTCGCACACCTCGCGCCACGACGACACGGCCCGCGTCACCGCCGTCCTGAAGGGCGCGCGGACGACGGCACAGGACGCGGCACGGGCCGCCGCCGCGAAGGGGACGGTCACCGAGATCGACCTCGACGACGACGGCACGGCCCACGCCTGGGAGGCCGAGACCACGGCGGCGAACGGCACCGACGCCGACTGGCGCGTCGACCTCCGGACCGGCGCGGTGACTCCCAACCGCTCGTCCCACGACGCCGGAGACGACCACCGCCGCGACGACACCACCACACGCACCACGCACGACGCGGGCGACGACCACGGCCGCGACGACACCGCCACGGGCACCACGCACGACGCCGGAGACGACCACGGCCGCGACGACACCACCACACGCGCCACGCACGACGCCGGAGACGACCACGGCCGCGACGACACCACCACCCACGACGCCGGCGACGACCACGGTGGCCGCGGTCACGACGGCGACGACGACCACGGCCACCACGGCGACGACGACTGACGTCCGCGCCGACGAGCCCGGTTCGGCGCGGATCGGCTCATCGCGCCGTCGCGCCCGTCTCCTGAGCCGCGTCCGGGACACCGTCCCCGGGCGCGGCTTCCGCCGTCGTACGGGCGCCGCGCACACCCCGTACCCCCCACACCGCCGCCGCGACCGGCGCCGCCGCGGCCACGGCGAAGCAGGCCGCGAGCGGGAGGCGGGCCACCAGGAGGCCCGCTCCCGCCGTGCCGGCCGAGATCCCGGCGTTCACCGCCGTGTTGACCCAGGCCCCGGCCTGGGTGCGGAACGCCGGCCCGGCCGTCTCGTCCGCCACGAGATACGCGGTCGTCAGGGCGGGCGCGACGAAGAGGCCCGCCGTCACGGCCGCCGCACCGAGCGTCACCAGGCCCGGTGCGAGCGCCGCCGCCCCCAGCGCGGCGGCGAGCCCCGCGGCGAGGAACGGCAGCCGGACGCGGGCGGGGGTGGTCCAGGCGATGGCGCCGTTCGCGAGGCCGCCGACCGCGCTGCCCGCCGAGAGGGCGGCCATCACCCAGGCCACGGCGTCGGCATGCTGACGGGCGTCGGCGAAGGCGAGGACGAGCAGGTCGAGGGCGCCGAGGGCCAGCCCGACCCCCACGGCGACGACCACCGGCTGCGCGAGGCCGCGCACCGGCGAGATCCCGCCCGAGGACCCGCGCCGCCCCGCGTCCCGGCCCGCGAGGCCCCGCACGGCCGGGGACGCCACGAACGCGGCGGTTCCCACGGCCACCAGGACCGCGCTGACCGCGACGCCGAACGCCGCGGGGGCGAACTGCACGATCACGCCCACGACGAGCGGGCCGGACACGAGCAGCAGCTCCTCGGCCACCCCGTCGAGGCTGTACGCGCGCTGGAGCAACCCCTGGCGCGTGCCGACGAGTTCGCTCCACACGGCCCGCATGGTCGGGCCGAGGGGCGGGGTGCACGCGCCGGCGGCGAGGGCGGCGACACCGAGCAGGAGCCCGGAGGCCCCCGGCCGCCAGGTCAGCGCCGCGAGCACACCGAGCAGGACGGCGTACGCCCCCGTCATCGGCGGGAGCGCGCGGCGCGGCCCGTACCGGTCGATGAGGAGCGCTCTCACAGGGGAGAGGAAGACGCTCGCGGCGCCGAAGAGCGCCATGGCCGTGCCCGCGACGGCGTACGAGCCGGTGGCGGACTTCACCGCGAGCATCAGGGACAGGGACACGGTCCCGTAGGAGAGCCGCCCGAGCAGGGCGGCGCCGAAGGTCCTGCGGGCATGGGGAACGCGCAGGAGCGCTGCGTAGGACATGAGTGGGAGTTCCTCAGAACGAAGGGCACACGGACGCCGAGGACCGCGACGTCACCGTTCGACGGTGGTCGCGGTCGGGGTCGTGCCCTACGCACAGAGAAGGAACATACGTCCAACGTACCAGCGGGGGACGGGCGTTGGCGATGGGCGAGACCGCGGCACGGTCCCGCCCCCCGTCCGCTCAGGCCTCCGTCAGGCCCTCCACCAGGGAGTCCGCCGCCCGGTACGGGTCGAGCTCGCCCGCCACGATGCGCTCGGCCAGCGAGCTGAGGCGACGGTCGCCGTGGAGGTCCGCGATGCGCTCGCGCAGGGCCGTGACGGCGATCGTCTCGACCTCACGGGAGGCGCGGGCGAGGCGGCGCTCCTGGAGGACATCGTGCTCCTCCATCCACGCCCGGTGCTTCTCGAGCGCCTCGACGACCTCGTCGATGCCCTCGCCGCGGGCGGCGACGGTCTTGACGATGGGCGGGCGCCAGTCACCGGCGCCCCGGGACTCGCCGAGGCCCAGCATGTGGTTGAGCTCGCGGGCGGTCGCGTCCGCGCCGTCGCGGTCGGCCTTGTTGACGACGTACACGTCGCCGATCTCCAGGATTCCGGCCTTGGCCGCCTGGATCCCGTCGCCCATGCCGGGGGCGAGCAGGACGACGGACGTGTCGGCCTGCGAGGCGATCTCGACCTCGGACTGGCCGACGCCGACCGTCTCCACGAGGACGACGTCGCAGCCGGCCGCGTCGAGCACGCGGATCGCCTGCGGCGCGGCCCACGCGAGCCCGCCCAGATGCCCGCGCGTGGCCATGGAACGGATGTACACGCCGGGGTCGGACGCGTGCTCCGACATGCGGACACGGTCACCGAGCAGGGCGCCGCCGCTGAACGGCGACGACGGGTCGACGGCGAGCACGCCGACCCGCTTCCCGGCCCGCCGGTAGGCGCTGACCAGGGCGGACGTGGACGTGGACTTGCCCACGCCCGGCGACCCGGTCAGCCCGACGACGTACGCGTGCCCCGCGAGCGGGGCCAGCGCCGCCATCACCTCGCGCAGCTGCGGGGACGCCCCCTCCACCAGGGAGATCAGCCGGGCCACGGCCCTGGGCCGGCCTTCCCTGGCCTGGGCCACCAGGGTGGAGACGTCCTGCATCACAGCTCCGTTCACTCGGTTTCGTCCGACATCCGTACCGACATCCGTATCGGCGTACCTGCCGGCACACGTGCCGGCGGAAGGGTTACGCCTTGGGTACCCGCACGATCAGCGCGTCACCCTGGCCACCGCCGCCGCACAGCGCGGCCGCGCCGACGCCGCCGCCGCGCCGCTTGAGCTCGAGCGCGAGGTGCAGGACGACACGGGCGCCGGACATCCCGATCGGGTGACCGAGGGCGATCGCGCCGCCGTTGACGTTCACCTTTTCCGATGACACGCCGAGGTCCTTCATTGACTGCACGGCGACGGCCGCGAAGGCCTCGTTGATCTCGACGAGGTCGAGGTCCTCGACGCCCAGGCCCTCCTTCTTGAGGGCGTGCCGGATGGCGTTCGAGGGCTGCGACTGGAGCGAGTTGTCGGGGCCCGCCACGTTTCCGTGGGCGCCGATCTCGGCGATCCACTCCAGGCCGAGCTCCTGCGCCTTCGCCTTGCTCATGACGACGACCGCGGCGGCGCCGTCGGAGATCTGCGAGGAGGTGCCGGCCGTGATCGTGCCGTCCTTGGCGAACGCGGGCCGCAGCTTGCCGAGCGACTCGGCGGTCGTCTCGGCGCGGATGCCCTCGTCCTTGCTGAACAGGATCGGGTCGCCCTTGCGCTGCGGGATCTCGACGGGGGTGATCTCCGCCTCGAAGAGGCCGTTCTTCTGGGCGGCTGCGGCGCGCTGGTGCGACTGGGCGGCGATCTCGTCCTGCTCGGGGCGCCTGATGCCGAGGCGGGTGTTGTGCTTCTCCGTCGACTCACCCATCGGGATGTTCTCGAAGGAGTCGGTCAGGCCGTCGTACGCCATCGCGTCGAGCATCTCGACGGCGCCGTACTTGTAGCCCTCGCGGGACTTGGGAAGCAGGTGGGGCGCGTTCGTCATGGACTCCTGGCCGCCCGCGACGACGACGTCGAACTCGCCGGCGCGGATCAGCTGGTCGGCGAGCGCGATGGCGTCGAGGCCCGAGAGACACACCTTGTTGATGGTCAGCGCCGGCACGTTCATGGGGATGCCGGCCTTGACGGCCGCCTGGCGCGCGGGGATCTGCCCAGCCCCCGCCTGAAGCACCTGGCCCATGATCACGTACTGCACCTGGTCTCCGCCGATCCCCGCCCGGTCGAGCGCCGCCTTGATGGCGACGCCTCCGAGATCGGCTCCGGAGAAGGACTTCAGCGAGCCGAGCAGCCGACCCATGGGCGTACGGGCGCCCGCGACGATCACTGAGGTGGTACCGGTCGTTCCAGACATGAGGCACGGCCCCTTGGAGATGAGGAGTGAACGAGGGTTTACTCGAATGTACTGAGCAGTACCCCCCCACGTCACCGGCCGAACGGTGTGATCGCGCGCACGTTGCGTAACCACCTCCGACCGCGCTGCACTTACAGCATGCTGACGCGAATCGACCACATCGGAATCGCCTGTTTCGACCTCGACAAGACCGTTGAGTTCTACCGCGCTACCTACGGCTTCGAAGTGTTCCACTCCGAGGTGAACGAGGAGCAGGGCGTGCGCGAGGCCATGCTCAAGATCAATGAGACGAGTGACGGCGGGGCCTCCTACCTCCAGCTCCTGGAGCCCACCCGGGAGGACTCCGCGGTCGGGAAGTGGCTGGCCAAGAACGGTGAGGGCGTCCACCACATCGCCTTCGGCACGGCGGACGTCGACGCCGACTCCGCGGACATCAGGGGCAAGGGCGTACGCGTCCTGTACGACGAGCCGCGCATCGGTTCGATGGGGTCGCGCATCACCTTCCTGCACCCCAAGGACTGCCACGGCGTACTGACCGAACTCGTCACTTCCGCACCGGTTGAGTCACCTGAGCACTGACCTCCGTATATCTGGGCCGGTAGGGTTGGGGGCGGCCGTCCGTCACACGGACGGCCGCGGGCCGGGGTCCGGGTTTCGGGGGGCGAGCGACGGGGCAGCAGCCCATGCTCCGCCGTTGATCTGACACCATTCCCCGGGGGCCCCGTTCGGCGGATGGACGGTGCTCGTTTGGAGAGACTTGCGACCAGGGGACGGATGGGACCGCGCAGTGCGGGGCTACGAGAGCCAGGACAGCCGGCGGCCGGCTGAGACCGACCATCTCTCACGGTTCGAGGCCGAGATGGACCGGCTGAAGACCGAGCGGGAGAAGGCGGTCCAGCACGCCGAGGACCTGGGCTACCAGGTCGAGGTGTTGCGCGCCAAGCTGCACGAGGCGCGCCGCAACCTCGCGTCCCGTCCTGCCTACGACGGCGGGGACATCGGGTACCAGGCCGAGCAGCTGCTGCGTAACGCGCAGATCCAGGCCGACCAGCTGCGCTCCGACGCCGAGCGCGAGCTGCGCGACGCCCGCGCCCAGACGCAGCGCATCCTCCAGGAGCACGCCGAGCAGCAGTCCCGGCTCCAGTCCGAGCTGCACGCCGAGGCCGTCTCGCGCCGCCAGCAGCTCGACCAGGAGCTGGCCGAGCGCCGCCAGACCGTCGAGGCGCACGTCAACGAGAACGTGGCGTGGGCCGAGCAGCTGCGCTCCCGCAGCGAGCAGCAGGCCCGCCGGCTCGTCGACGAGTCCCGCGCCGAGGCCGACCAGGCGCTCGCCGCCGCCCGCGCCGAGGCCGAGCGGGTCGCCACCGAGGCCCGCCAGCGCCTGACGTCGGAGGCCGAGACCGCCCGCGCCGAGGCCGAGGCCCTGCTGCGCCGCGCCCGCACCGACGCCGAGCGCCTCCTGAACGCCGCGTCGACGCAGGCGCAGGAGGCCACCGACCACGCCGAGCAGCTGCGCTCGTCCACGGCCACCGAGTCGGACACGGCCCGCCGCCAGTCCGCCGAGCTGAGCCGCGCCGCCGAGCAGCGCCTGTCCGAGGCCGACACGGCGCTGCGCGAGGCACGCACGTCGGCGGAGAAGGTCCTCACCGAGGCGAAGGACGCCGCGGCCAAGCAGCTCGCGAACGCCGAGTCGGCGAACGAGCAGCGCACGCGCACCGCCAAGGAACAGGTCGCCCGGCTCGTCTCGGAGGCCACCAAGGAGGCCGAGGCCACCAAGTCGGAGGCCGAGCAGGTCGTCACCGACGCCAAGGAGCAGGCGGAGAAGATCCTCGCCGAGGCGGGCGAGAAGGCACGCAACGTCACGGCCGAGGAGACCGCCTCCCAGCTCGCCAAGGCCGCCCGCACGGCCGAAGAGGTGCTCAACAAGGCGTCCGAGGACGCCAAGGCCACCACGAAGGCCGCCTCCGAGGAGGCCGAGCGGCTGCGCAGCGAGGCCGAGGCCGAGGCGGACCGGCTGCGCGGCGAGGCGCACGACATCGCCGAACAGCTCAAGGGCGCGGCGAAGGACGACACCAAGGAGTACCGCGCCAAGACCGTCGAGCTCCAGGAGGAGGCCCGCCGGCTGCGCGGCGAGGCCGAGCAGCTGCGGGCCGAGGCCGTCGACGAGGGCGAGCGGATCCGCAGCGAGGCGCGCCGCGAGGCCGTCCAGCAGATCGAGGAGGCGGCCAGGACCGCCGAGGAGCTGCTCGCCAAGGCGAAGGCGGACGCAGACGAGCTGCGGGCCGGCGCGCAGACCGAGAGCGAGCGGGTCCGCACCGAGGCCATCGAGCGCGCCACGAACCTGCGCAAGCAGGCCGAGGAGACCCTGGAGCGCACCCGCGCCGAGGCCGAGCGGCACCGCGAGGAGGCCGGCGAGCAGGCCGAGGCCACCAAGGCGGAGGCCGAGCGGGCGGCGCAGGAACTGCGCGAGGACACCGAGCGCGCGGTCGCGGCCCGGCAGGCGGAGGCCGCCGACGAGCTGACCCGGCTGCACACCGAGGCCGAGCAGCGCCTGACGGCGTCCGAGACCACGCTCACCGATGCGCGGGCCGAGTCGGAGCGCATCCGCCGCGAGACCGCGGACGAGACGGAGCGGCTGCGCGCCGAGGCCGCCGAGCGGATCCGTACGCTCCAGGCGCAGGCCGAGACGGAGGCCGACCGGCTGCGCACCGAGGCCGCGTCGGACGCGTCCGGGACCCGCGCCGAGGCGGAGAACGTCGCGGTACGGCTGCGGTCCGAGGCCGCGGCCGAGGCCGAGCGGCTCAAGACGGAGGCTCAGGAGAGCGCGGACCGGGTGCGCGCGGAGGCCGCGGCCGCGGCCGAGCGGGTCGCCACGGAGGCCGCGGAGGCGCTGTCCGCCGCTCAGGAGGAGGCCGCCAGGCGCCGCCGCGAGGCCGAGGAGACCCTCGGTTCCGCCCGCCAGGAGGCCGACCAGGAGCGCGAGCGGGCCCGCGAGCAGAGCGAGGAACTCCTCGCGGTCGCCCGCGCCCGCGTCGAGGAGGCGCAGGCAGAGGCCGTACGTCTCGTGGAGGAGGCCGACCGGCGCTCCACCGAGATGGTCGGCGCCGCCGAGCAGACCGCGCAGCAGGTGCGCGACTCCGTGTCCGGGCTCCAGGAGCAGGCGCAGGAGGAGATCGCGGGCCTGCGCAGCGCCGCGGAGCACGCGGCCGAGCGCACCAAGCACGAGGCGCAGGAGGAGGCCGACCGGGTCCGCGCCGACGCGTACGCGGAGCGCGAGCGCGCCACCGACGACGCCAACCGCGTGCGCGGCGAGGCGGCCGCGGAGTCGGAGGCCGCCAAGTCCCTTGCGGAGCGCACGGTTTCCGAGGCGATCGCCGAGTCGGAGCGGATGCGGTCCGAGGCGTCGGAGCACGCCCAGCGGGTCCGTACGGAGGTCTCCGAGCGGCTCGCTTCGGCCGAACAGGACGCGTCCCGTGCCCGGGCCGACGCCCGCGAGGACGCCAACCGGATCCGTTCGGACGCCGCCACGCAGGCGGACACCCTCATCACGGAGGCCACGAGCGAGGCAGAGCGCCTCACGAACGAGACGAACACCGAGGCGGAGCGCGTCCGCGCCGAGTCGACGGCCGCGGCCGAGAAGCTCGTCGGCGACGCCACGGAGGCCGCCGAGCGCCTCACGAACGAGACCAATGCCGAGGCGGAGCGCGTCCGTTCGGAGTCGGTCGCCCGCGCCGAGCAGCTCGTCGGCGACGCCACGACCGAGGCCGCCAGGCTGCACGCGGAGTCCACCGCCGCGGCCGATCAGCTCACGAACGAGACCCTCACCGAGGCTGAGCGGGTGCGCGCCGAGTCGGTCGCCAGGGCCGAGAAGCTCATCGCGGACGCGACCGGGGACGCCGAGCGGCTGCGCGCCGAGGCGGCCGAGACCGTCGGATCCGCGCAGCAGCACGCCGAGCGGATCCGCAGCGAGTCGGAGCGCGTCAAGGCGGAGGCGGCGGCGGAGGCCGAGCGGCTCACGTCCGCGGCGCGCGCCGAGGCCGAGCGGACCCTCGACGAGACCCGCAAGGACGCCAACAAGCGCCGCTCGGAGGCCGCCGAGCAGGTCGACAAGCTCATCACCGAGGCGAGCGCGGAGGCCGAGAAGCTGACGTCCGAGGCGCAGCAGGCCGCGCTGAAGGCGACCGCGGACGCCGAGTCGCAGGCCGACACCATGGTCGGCGCGGCCCGCAAGGAGGCCGACCGGCTGGTCTCCGAGGCGACCGTCGAGGGCAACTCCCTGGTGGAGAAGTCCCGTACGGACGCGGACGAGTTGCTCGTCGGCGCGCGACGCGACGCGACGGCGATCAGGGAGCGGGCCGAGGAGCTGCGCGAGCGCATCACCGGCGAGATCGACGAACTGCACGAGCGGGCGCGGCGCGAGTCCGCCGAGACCATGAAGACGGCCGGCGAGCGGTGCGACGCGCTGGTGAAGGCCGCCGAGGAGCAGCTCACCGAGGCGCAGGCGAAGGCCAAGGAGATGGTCTCGGAGGCGGGTTCGGAGGCGAGCAAGGTCCGGATCGCCGCCGTGAAGAAGGCCGAGGGCCTGCTCAAGGAGGCCGGGGCCAAGAAGACCGAGCTGAGCCGCGAGGCCGAGCGCGTCCTGTCCGAGGCGCAGGCGGAGGCGGAGCGCATGGTCGCCGAGGGCACGCGCGAGCTGGAGGTCCTGGTCCGGCGCCGCGAGGACATCAACGCCGAGATCTCCCGTGTCCAGGACGTCCTGGAGGCATTGGAGTCCTTCGAGGCCCCGTCCGCGGGCGGCGGGTCCAAGGAGGGCGCCGTCAAGGCGGGAGCCGCAGCGGGGGCTACCCGATCGGGTGGCAAGGGGTCGGAAGGGTAGCCAGGACAGCAACGGGCGTGCTTGGAAAGGACCTTCGGCGCTGCCGCTGGCAAGCCATCCTGCGGTTAGCCACTCAAAAGGGGTGTCATTCTCCAGATCAAACGGGCATCTGCTCGATGACACGCCGCTTTGACCCCTAGGATTCCCCCTATCACCTCACCGGTCTCATTCGACAGGAACCCCATGAGCGACACTTCCCCCTACGGCTTCGAGCTTGTGCGGCGTGGGTACGACCGCGCTCAGGTGGACGAACGCATTTCCAAGCTCGTCTCCGACCGTGACAGCGCTCTCGCTCGTATCACTGCTCTGGAAAAGCGCATCGAGGAGCTCCACCTCGAGACGCAGAACGCCCAGGCGCAGGTGAACGACGCCGAGCCGTCGTACGCCGGTCTCGGCGCGCGCGTCGAGAAGATCCTCCGCCTCGCCGAGGAGGAGGCGAAGGACCTGCGCGAGGAGGCCCGGCGCGCCGCCGAGCAGCACCGCGAGCTCGCCGAGTCGGCGGCCCAGCAGGTGCGCAACGACGCAGAATCGTTCGCTGCGGAGCGCAAGTCCAAGGCCGAGGACGAGGGCGTCCGGATCGTCGAGAAGGCCAAGAGCGAAGCGGGCACGCTGCGCGCCGAGGCCCAGAAGGACGCTCAGTCGAAGCGTGAGGAGGCGGACGCCCTCTTCGAGGAGACCCGCGCCAAGGCCGCCCAGGCCGCCGCGGACTTCGAGACGAACCTGGCGAAGCGCCGCGAGCAGTCCGAGCGCGACCTGGCCTCGCGTCAGGCGAAGGCCGAGAAGCGTCTCGCGGAGATCGAGCACCGCGCGGAGCAGCTCCGCCTGGAGGCCGAGAAGCTGCGTACCGACGCCGAGCGCCGCGCCCGCCAGACGGTGGAGACCGCGCAGCGTCAGGCCGAGGACATCGTCGCCGACGCGAACGCCAAGGCCGACCGGATCCGCTCGGAATCGGAGCGCGAGCTCGCCGCCCTGACGAACCGCCGCGACTCCATCAACGCGCAGCTCACCAACGTGCGCGAGATGCTGGCGACGCTCACCGGTGCGGCCGTCGCCGCCGCGGGTGCGCCCGCGGAGGACGAGCCGATCTCGCGTGGGGTTCCCGCCCAGCAGACCCGCTGAACAACCGCAGTCGGAAGCCGAAGCCCCTTGCCGCTCCAGTGGCAGGGGGCTTTGTCCCGTTCTAGCGTTGCCGCATGATCGAGCTCGAGGGGCTGACCAAGCACTACGGCGAGAAGCTGGCCGTCCACGACCTCACCTTCACCGTCAGGCCGGGCATCGTCACGGGGTTCCTCGGCCCCAACGGCGCCGGCAAGTCCACGACGATGCGGATGATGCTCGGGCTCGACAACCCGTCAGCCGGCGATGTGCGCATCGACGGGAAGCACTACGCGCAGCTGAGGGACCCGCTGCGGTACATCGGCGCGCTCCTCGACGCGAAGGCCATGCACGGCGGCCGCAGCGCCTACAACCACCTGCTGTGCCTGGCGCAGAGCAACGGCATCCCGCGCACCCGCGTCGTCGAGGTCCTCGACACGGTGGGTCTGACATCCGTCGCCAGGAAGAAGGCGAAGGGTTTCTCGCTGGGCATGGGCCAGCGCCTCGGCATCGCGGGCGCGCTCCTCGGCGACCCGCGGATCCTGATGTTCGACGAGCCGGTCAACGGGCTCGACCCCGAGGGCATCCACTGGATCCGCAATCTGATGAAGTCCCTCGCGGGGCAGGGCCGTACCGTCTTCGTCTCCTCGCACCTGATGAGCGAGATGGCGCTGACCGCGGACCACCTCGTCGTCATCGGCCAGGGCCGTCTCCTCGCCGACACCTCGATGACCGACTTCATCCAGCAGAACTCCCGCTCGTACGTGCGTCTGCGCTCGCCGCAGCAGGAGCGGCTCCTCGATGTGCTGCACGAGGCCGGTGTCACAGTCGTCGAGGCGGGCAACGGCACGCTCGAGGTGGACGGTGGCAGCCCCGAACAGCTCGGTGACCTGGCGGCCGCCCACCATCTCGCCCTGCACGAGCTGAGCCCTCAGCAGGCCTCGCTGGAGGAGGCCTTCATGCGGCTCACCGCGGAGTCGGTGGAGTACCACGCGCACACCGACGAGCCCGGGGTGCCGCCGCCGGTCGGGCTGCCGCCACCGCCGCAGCAGCAGGGCTGGGGCGAGAGCTGGGACCGTACGAAGAACAAGGGAGCCTGACCGATGGCCACGACCCAGGTTCTCCGGTCCGAGTGGACCAAGATCAGGTCCGTCGCTTCGACGGTGTGGACGCTCGGCCTCGCGGCGGTCCTGACGATCGCTCTCGGCGTGCTGATCTCGATCCTGTCCAGGAACGAGTTCAACAAGATGAACGCGAGGGACCGGCTGTCCTTCGACCCCACGTTCATCAGCTTCGCCGGGATGAGTCTCGGTCAGCTCGCGATGATCGTCTTCGGTGTCCTCGTCGTCTCGAACGAGTACAGCACCGGGATGATCCGCACCTCGCTCGCCGCGGTCCCCCAGCGCGGCACGTTCCTGTTCAGCAAGGTCGCCGTGGCGACCGTCCTGGCGTTCGTCGTGGGCCTCGCCACGAGCTTCATCGCGTTCTTCCTCGGGCAGGCCATCCTCGGCGTGCACCGGGCGCAGATCGGTGACCCGGGCGTCCTGCGCGCGGTGATCGGCGGCGGCCTCTACATGACGCTCATCGCCATGTTCTCGATGGGCGTCGCGTCGATGCTGCGCAGCCCGATGCTGTCGCTCGGCATCCTGATGCCGTTCTTCTTCCTGATCTCGAACATCCTGGGCAACGTCTCGGCGACGAAGAAGATCGGCCGATTCCTGCCCGACCAGGCCGGCAGCAAGATCATGCAGGTGGTGACGCCGATCGGCGACGACACTCCGTACGGTCCGTGGGGCGGCCTGGGCATCATGGTGATCTGGGTGATCCTGGCCCTTTTCTTCGGATATCTGATCCTCAAGAAGCGGGACGCATAGGGGGCTCCGGGCAGCTCCAGGGGCTTTGCCTCGTCTTGGCCGGAACCGTCAGCGCCCCGATATCCTCCTAACCCTTACGGGGGCGTGTGCCCCGATGTCCTGAACCTTTCGATGGGTGCGGAGAATGATCGAGGCAGTCGGCCTGACGAAGCGCTACGGCGCCAAGACAGCCGTGTACAACCTTTCCTTCCAGGTCCGGCCGGGTACGGTGACCGGCTTCCTGGGTCCGAACGGGTCCGGCAAGTCGACGACCATGCGCATGATCCTGGGTCTCGACCAGCCGACGACCGGCCAGGTGACCATCGGCGGCTACCCGTACCGCAAGCTCCCCAACGCCCCGCGGCAGGTCGGCGCCCTGCTCGACGCCAAGGCGGTGCACGGCGGCCGGCACGCCCGTAACCACCTGCTCTGCCTCGCGCAGCTGTCCGGCATCCCGGCCCGCCGCGTGGACGAGGTGCTCGGCGTCGTCGGCCTCCAGGACGTGGCGAAGAAGCGCTCCAAGGGCTTCTCGCTCGGCATGGGCCAGCGCCTCGGCATCGCGGCCGCACTGCTGGGCGACCCGCAGGTGCTCCTCTTCGACGAGCCGGTCAACGGCCTCGACCCGGAGGGCATCCTCTGGGTCAGGAACCTGATGAAGTCGCTCGCCGCCGAGGGCCGCACCGTCTTCGTCTCCTCGCACCTGATGAGCGAGATGGCGCTGACCGCCGAGCACCTGATCGTCATCGGCCGCGGGCAGCTCCTCGCCGACATGAGCGTGCGGGACTTCATCTCGCACAACTCGGCCGACTTCGCGCGGGTGCGCACGCCGGAGGCGGAGCCGCAGCAGCGCGAGAAGCTGACGGCCGCGCTGACCGAGGCGGGCGGCCAGGTGCTGCCCGAGCAGGACGGCGCGCTGCGCGTCATGGGCCTGCCGCTCCCCCGCATCAGCGACCTGGCGCACGGCGCCGACGTACGGCTGTGGGAGCTCTCGCCGCACCAGGCCTCGCTGGAGGAGGCGTACATGCGGATGACGCAGGGCGCCGTCGACTACCGCTCGACCGTCGACCAGCGTGCCGGTCTTCAGCAGCAGCTGCCGCCGGGCGCGATGCCGCAGCAGCAGTTCCCCGCGCCCGGCCAGGGCCAGCCGGACTGGTACGCGCCGCCGCCGCCCCAGCAGGGCGGTCAGCCGTTCGCCCCGCCGCAGGCCGCACCCGGCGGGCCGAACCCGTACGCCGCGCCGCAGCAGCCGCCGGCCGCGCCCGCGGCACCCGCAGCCCCTGCCCCCGCCGACCTGAACAAGCCCGAGGACCCCCGATGACGACGCCGCCCCCGCAGCCGGCTCCGCAGGCCTACGCCCAGCAGAGTGCGCCCAACTGGCAGGGCGCGCCCGGCACTTCGTACACCTCGCCCATCCCGGTCACGCGCACGCACCTGGGGCACGCGCTCGCCTCGGAGTGGACGAAGATCAAGTCCGTACGCTCCACGCTCTGGACGCTCGGCATCTTCCTGTTCCTGGTCCTCGGCGGCGGCCTGTTCGTCTCCGCGCAGACCGAGGACCTCAACTACCAGGACCTGCCCTTCACGTTCCCGGCCTTCATCGGCCTGCTGCTCGGCCAGATCTGCCTGATCACGCTGGGCGTCCTCGTGACGTCGTCGGAGTACGGCACCGGCATGATCCGTACGACGTTCACCGCGTCGCCGCAGCGCTACCGGGTGTTCGCCGCCAAGATCCTGGTGTTCTTCGCGGTCGCGTTCGTCGTCTCCGCGGGCTCCATCCTGCTGGTGGGCCTGCTCACGTCGTCGATGCACAGCGGCCCCGAGGCGGGCGACCTGAGCTGGGGCGGCACGGTCCTCAAGGGCGGGCTCTACGTGTCCCTGCTCGGCGTCCTCGGTCTCGCCGTGGGCTCCATGCTGCGGCATTCGGCGGGCGCGATCACCGCGATGCTCGGCATCGTGCTGCTGCCGTCGATCCTGCCGGTCTTCCTGATGATCTCGCGCAGCACGCGGACGCTCGGCGAGAAGATGCAGGAGTACAACGCCATCAACGCCCTCGCCAAGATCTTCGGCGCGGACGGCGGGAGCACGGGCGGGTCCCAGGTGTGGCTGCTCGTCGGCGTCACGGCCGCGGCCGTGGTCGGCGCGTTCGCGCTGCTCGAGCGGCGCGACGTGTAGAGCTGTCGGCACCGGGAGCTGTCGGCCCCTAGGGTCTGTCCGGCGGATCAGGTCGCACTCAGGGGCCTGCGCTGATCTGTGCTGGTGAGCGGGGTCTGGTGCGTCGAGATGCAAGGCGGAGGAGGGCGACAACGCGGAGCGTTGGCAACCGACGACAACGCCGCAGATCGGCGTGCCAGACCCCGCGCCCGCGACAAGATCCGCCGGACAGGCCCTAGTAGCGAGGCGCGTTCCTGGACCGCTGCACCCGTGTGGTGCGGCGGTCCTTCGCGTTCCAGCAGGCCTTGTGCCAGTGCCGGCGCTCGTCGACGCCCGAGTGCTCGGGCCAGGCCACCACGTGCGCGACCCCGGAGGGGATCTCCTGGTCGCAGCCGGGGCACCGGTACGTCTTGCCGGCCGCGCTCGCGCCCGCGACCTGGCGCACGCTCCACTCCTCGCCCTGCCAGCTCTCCGTACGCTGGAATCCGCCGTAACGGCTGCCCTGCTCCTCGTCCGGTACCTTGCTGGACGGTCGGCCGCCGCGACGGGGCGACGTCTGGTTTCGGCGCGGGGACACCGGATCTCCTCTAGGACTTGTACAGGTGCCTGCACAGGGACTGGGGTTCACGTCCAGCGTACGCGGACGCCTCTCGGGTACCCGCACGACGTCATACCCATGAGTTCTCCGGAAAATCTGCCAATCTCCATGGCAAGCCGTGCCCTTGGCACTTGTCAGCCGTTAATGCCGGTAGGGGGAGTGCCGCGTCGGCGCCAAGAAAGGCAGGAGTGCGATGCGCTTAGGAACTTTTGTACTGGCGGCCCAGTTCCCCGGCCAGGGACAGGGGGAGGCCCTGCACCGGGCGGTGCGGTCCGCCGAGGTGGCCGAGGAGGCCGGGCTCGACTCGGTCTGGCTGGCGGAGCACCACTTCGTGCCGTACGGCACCTGTCCGTCCGCGGTGACGCTCGCCGCGTTGCTCCTCGGCCGCACCCGGCACATCCGCGTCGGCACGGCGGTGAGCGTGCTGCCGACCGCCCACCCGGTCGCCCTCGGCGAGCAGGCGGCGCTGCTGCATGTGACGTCCGGCGGCCGCTTCTCGCTCGGCGTCGGCCGCGGCGGCCCCTGGGTGGACCTGGAAGTCTTCGGCTCGGGCATCGCGGCGTACGAGGAGGGGTTCCCGGAGTCCCTGGACCTGCTGCTGCGCTGGCTGCGCGAGCCCCGCGTCGAGGCCGAGGGGGAACGGTTCGGTTTCCGCGAGGTCGCCGTGGTCCCGCGCCCCGACGAGGCGCTGAACTCCCCCGACGGCCCCGAGGTGGTGGTCGCCTGCACCTCACCGAAGAGCGTGCGCCTCGCGGCGGAGCGCGGCCTTCCGATGCTGCTCGGCATGCACGCCGGGGACGAGGAGAAGGCCGAGATGGTCTCCCTGTGGCGCACGCACGCGCGGGCCGCCGGCCGCGGCCCGGAGGAGATCCACGCCGCGCCGCACGTCTCGGCCGGAGTGGCCCAGATCGGCGACCGCGGGGCGCAGGCGCGCGAGACGCTCCTCAAGGCGATGCCCGGTTGGCTGAAACAGGGGCTCGACGCCCATGTGACGGTGGACGGCCGCACGCGGTCCATGCGGGACCCGGTCGCGTACACGGAACTGCTGTGCGGGCTGCACCCGGTGGGGACTCCCGAGCAGTGCGCGGACCGGCTCGCGGCGACCTCGGAGCGCACGGGCATCACGCGCTTCGCGCTGCTCGTCGAGGGCTCCGGCGATCTCGCGGCCACCGAGGAGAACGTGCGCAGGCTGGGCGCCGAGGTACTCCCCCAGCTGCGCTGAGACGCGTCACCGCCGTGCGGCCCGTAGTCCACCGCCCCGTACTTGTGCACCTCCCGCGTACGGAGCGGCAGACCATCCGATTCCGCCTTCAACCGGCTGTCAGCAGTCCCTGAGTTCAGGGGACTGGTTCAACAGCTGGTTGCGGGCCGAGGTGAAGCGGGCCAGCGTGCCGTCCACCGACGGGTCCTGTGGGAACACCGCCAGACGGTGGCAGTTCTGGAAGGCCAGCCGTACACCGAAGTGCCGCTGCAGCGCGCCACGAATCGCGTCACTCGCGAGCGCACGCAGCAGCTGCCCACGTGCCTGCTCGTCCGGCGGAGGCGTCTGGTTGTCGGCGAAGTCTCCGCCGTCGACCTTCAGCTGGGCCACCAGGGAGCTGATCATCTCCCATGCGTAAGGCAGGGAGGTCCGGACGCAGTCGACGAAGTCAGCTTCGTCGACCTCGCCTCGCTCGGCCTGTTCCAACAGTGCCGGTGAGACGTCGAGCGACATGGGTTCTCCTCTCGCACCCCCGCGGGGAGCGGGGGCTGACGGGCAGGTAAGGAGCGCGCGACGACGTACGACCACGAACACGCTGCGTACAGGCGTCGCGACCTCCCGCTTATACGGTAAGCAACGTCAGGGGCCCGCAACAGGGGATCGCAGGCACAGTCGGTCCACAACCGGCCAATAACGAACCCGGCAGTTCCAGGGCGAATCGCGTGGACCACTGGTCGTCGAGTAGCGTTGCCGACCATGCGTCTCGTCATCGCCCGCTGCTCCGTGGACTACGCGGGCAGGCTCACAGCCCATCTCCCGTCGGCTCCCCGCCTGATCCTCGTGAAGGCGGACGGCAGCGTCTCGATCCACGCGGACGACAGGGCCTACAAACCTCTCAACTGGATGTCCCCGCCCTGCACCCTGAAGGAGGGCACGGGCGACGACAGCGGCACCTGGACCGTCATCAACAAGGCGGGCGAGAAACTCATCATCACGATGGAGGAAGTCCTCCACGACTCCTCGCACGAACTGGGCGTGGACCCGGGCCTCATCAAGGACGGCGTGGAAGCACACCTCCAGGAGCTCCTCGCCGACAGGATCGACACGCTCGGCGAGGGCTACACGCTCATCCGCCGCGAGTACCCGACGGCGATCGGGCCCGTCGACATCCTGTGCCGGGACGGCGACGGCGCGACCGTGGCCATCGAGATCAAGCGCCGCGGCGAGATCGACGGCGTCGAGCAACTCACGCGCTATCTCGAGCTGTTGAACCGCGACCCGCACCTCGCCCCGGTGCGCGGCATCTTCGCCGCCCAGGAGATCAAGCCGCAGGCCCGCGTCCTGGCCACGGACCGCGGCATCGGCTGCACGGTCCTGGACTACGACGCCCTGCGCGGCATCGAGGACGACAAGCTCCGCCTGTTCTGATCCGTCAGGCATGACTGAGGGCCGGGTTCACAGGAACCCGGCCCTCAGCCATGTGCCGCGTGCGTACGGCGCTCAGATCGTCGGCGAGGCGCCCGGCCCGCTGGGCGAGCCCGGCGCGCCGTACGCCGGGCTGCTCATCGCGGAGCTGCCGCTCGGCGCCGGACCACTGGCCGAATCGGACGTGTCCGGGGACGACGGCGTGGTGGACGGCGGCTCGGGCGACGACGGCGGCGGGGAGCTCGTCGGGGGCTTGGACGTCGGCGGCTTCGACGTCGGGGGCTTGGACGTGGGCGGCTTGGTGGACGGCGACTTCGACGTGGTCGGCTTGTCCGACGGCTTGCCGGAGGGCTTGTCGCTCGGCTTGTCCGACGGCTTGCCGCTCTGGGACGACGGCCCGGTGGTAGGCGTCGGATCGTCCGACGTGTTCGGGATGCCGTCCTTGCCCGGGTCGGCGGGCTGCCGGGTGGAGCCCGCGTCGCCGCCCTGGTCCGCGTCGTCGGCGCCGATCCCGCCGCCGTCCTCGCCCTGCGAGGCCGACGGGTTCACGTTGACGCTGTCGGACGGGGTGTCGTTGTTCGACGTGGCGCCGAGCGTCACGACGGTGCCGAGGACCGCCACGAGGAGGGCTCCGGCGCCCGCGGCCGCGAGGTTGCGCCGCGTGCCGGTGAGGACGGCACGACGGGCGCCGCCGGGCTTGGCTCCGGGGCCCGGCCCGGCCTGCCGGGAAACCAGCGTGACGGGGTCCGGGAGCGGCGGCACGGGCGGCGCGAACGCGGCCGGCACCCCGCCGGGGGGCGACGCCGATTCCTCGTAGCGCGCGGCGGGGACCTCTTCGCCCGCCGCCGTACGCCCGCCGGGGAGCGCGCCGCCGGAGCGGTCCGCGACCAGGGCGAGGGCTCGGCGGCCCGCGATGGTGCCCCGCTTGTCGGCCAGCGCGCCGCGCAGGGCGATGGAGGCCTCCAGCTCGGCGCGGGCCCGGTCGAGCTGCCCGCCGAGCAGCGCGAGGATGCCCAACTCGTGGTGGAAATAGGCCTCTTCGGACACTTCACCGGAGAGCCGCGCGGCCTCCTGGCCGGCCCGCAGGCATCGCTCCCACATGGTCCAGCTGAGCCCGGCGGCGAACGCGGGCGCGGCCGTACGGGCGAGCAGCACCGCGACGCTGCCCTCCGCGTCCGGACCGGCCGGCGTCGTGACGGGCACGAGTACGGTCAGCGCGGCGAGCAGGGCGTCGGCCTCGGCCGCGACCCGCTCGGGCCCGACCGAGGGGTGTCCGGCCCACCACGCGTAGTGCTGGGCGGCGGTGTGCGCCTGGCCGCCGGTGTCGTCGGCGTATCCCGCGGTCGCCAGCTGCTCCTGTACGCCGCTGGCCAGGCGGTACCGGCCGCCTACCGGGGTGACGAGGGCGCAGCCGACGAGTTCGCCGAGGGCCGCGTCGGCGTGGGTGTCGCCCACGAGCGCGGGCAGGTGGGCCTGGTGCGGTATCTCGCCGCCGAGGGCGACGGCGAACCGCAGGGTGGCGCGGGCCGATTCGCTGAGCCGGGACGCGAGCAGGGCCGCGGGCGCGGCGCCGTCGGCGAGCGAGGGCAGCGGCACGTCGTGGCCGTCCTCGGCGTCGAAGGGCGCGTCCACGGGCGGGGCGCCGGGTCCTCCGAAGTAGCCGAACTCGTCGAAGGCGTTCGGGTCGGCGCGCAGCCGGTCGCGCTGGCGCAGGAGCGCGCCGGCCTGCACGAAGCGCAGCGGGAGCCCCTCCGACTCGAACCAGAGGTCACCGGCCCAGTTCGCCTCCTCGTCCGTGAGGACGCGGCCGACGGACCGCTCCAGGAGTTCGAGGCCGCCGCCGCGGCCGAGGCCGCCGAGGAAGACCTCTTCGAGGTGCGAGTCGGCGGACGGCGCGGCGACATCAGGTGTGGCCGCGACCAGGAAGGCGCACTCGGGCGTCGCTTCGAGGAGCTCGTCGAGCGCGGCGCCTCCGAATTCGAGGTCGTCGAGGACGACGACGGCACCGACGTCGTGGACGAGTTCGAGGAGCAGGGCGCGGTCGGGGCGATGCAGCGGCGCGTCGTACACGGCCGCGAAGAGGTCGTACAGCAGGTCGTTCGACGAGCGGCGGTGTCCGGAGAGCCGGACGACGCCGTCGGGCGCGATGTCCGCGCAGTCCTCGGCGACGGTGTCGAGCAGCGCGGTGCGCCCGGAGCCCGAGGGTCCGGTGAGCCGCACGGAGCGCCCGCGCGCGAGGAGCCGGACGAGCCGCTCGTGCTCCTCCTGGCGCTCCAGGAGCGGCGGTCGGGGCAGCGGGGGTCCGGCCGGCAGCGGCGGACGGGCGGCGCGGGCCATCTCGGCGCGTTCCGCCGGTGCGTACTTGACGGGCCGCCCCGGCCGCTCCCCCGGCGGGCAGGGCTCTATCTCGCTGCCGTCGACGGGGTTGACGGTGAGCAGGAAGTCGCCGGACACGAGCTGCACGGTGCGGGCGAGCCCCTGTGAGGGCTGGCCGAAGTCAGGAGTGAGGGGATCCCTGGGCGGGCGCGGGCGGCTCGCCTGGGCGTCGCTCTCGTCGTCGTGGTGGCCACGGTCCGCGCGGTCGTAGGGATCCCCGCCGTACGGGTCGTGCCCGAAGTCTTCCGGTCCCCGGTTCATCGGGTCCATGGTCAAAGCCCCCCAAAAGCGTGGTGTGCCGATGCCCCTCCCGGCCTGTGCACACTGCGCTGTCGCTTCTGGTCCGGTGCCGGCGAGTGGGTCCGTCAATCCGCGGGCGACCGAACCCTAGACCTGGCTCAGTATCTCTGACCAGCCGGGGTGCCGCGCCGCCCGAGACGTCACAGTCTCGTGAGGATTGTGGGCGCCGCATACCGGAACGCCCGATTCATACCCTGGGCAGTGACTCGACCCCGATGCCGCCCTCGATGGCGAGGATCCGGTGCAGTCGCGTCGCCACCAGGAGGCGCTGCATCTGGGGCGGCACACCCCGCAGCACGAGCCTGCGGCCGCAGCGCCCGGCCCGCCGATGGGCACCCATGATGACGCCGAGACCCGTCGCGTCCCACGAGTCCAGCTCTGACAGGTCGAGCACCAGGTCGCCGACGCCGTCGTCGAGGGCCGTGTGCAGGACCGTACGGGCGTCCGCCGCGCTGCGGACGTCGAGGCGGCCCCCGACGACCAGCTCGGCGTGGTCGCCCCTGATGTACATATGCGCTCCCCGAGAGTGCTTGTGTGCCGTGATTCCAGTGGTCTCTGTGTCGTACGGCGATCTGGGTATGTCACTGCAACTGACTGGCGCGGGGGCGCAGAAGTTGCCGTCTGTAAGCGAACCGATACCGAATTCACCCCGTGGGGTTACCCACGGGGTGACGAGGGATCAGTGCTTGTAGAACCCCTGCCCGCTCTTGCGCCCGATGTCACCGGCGTCAACCATCCGGCGCATCAGCTCGGGCGGGGCGAACTTCTCGTCCTGGGACTCGGTGTAGATGTTGCCGGTGGCGTGCAGCAGGATGTCGACGCCCGTGAGGTCGGCGGTGGCGAGCGGCCCCATGGCGTGGCCGAAGCCCAGCTTGCAGGCGATGTCGATGTCCTCGGCGGTGGCGACGCCCGACTCGTACAGCTTGGCGGCCTCGACGACGAGGGCCGAGATCAGCCGCGTGGTCACGAAGCCGGCGACGTCGCGGTTGACGACGATGCAGGTCTTGCCGACCGACTCGGCGAACTCCCGCGTGGTGGCGAGCGTTTCGTCGCTCGTCTTGTAGCCGCGGACCAGCTCGCACAGCTGCATCATCGGGACCGGCGAGAAGAAGTGGGCGCCGACGACGCGCTCCGGGCGCTCCGTGACGGCCGCGATCTTCGTGATCGGGATGGCGGAGGTGTTCGAGGCGAGCACGGCGTCCTCGCGGACGATCTTGTCGAGTGCCCGGAAGATCTCATGCTTGACCTCGAGCTTCTCGAAGACGGCCTCGACGACGATGTCGGCGTCGGCGACCGCGTCCAGGTCGGTGGTCGTGGTGATGCGCCCGAGCGCGGCCTCCGCGTCCTCGGCGGACAGCTTGCCCTTGCTCACGAACCTGTCGTACGAGGCCTTGATGCCGTCGGTGCCACGGGCCAGGGCGGCGTCGGTGACGTCGCGCAGGACGACGTCCCAGCCCGCCTGCGCCGAGACCTGGGCGATTCCGGACCCCATGAGTCCGGCTCCGATGACGGCGAGCTTCCCTGCCACTGTGCGACTCCCCTTACCCTCTGACCGCGTACCACTTGCAACTGACCGCTAACCGCTGTTCACGTATCTCTCCGGCGGACATTAGCGTCCGTGAGGGGTCGTGGGGCCGCGAAGTAATGCGCGTCACGTCTCGAATGACGGACATCACACCGGACGGGCCATCAGGCGTCGCGTACGGCGTAGTTGAGCACCGGCTCGCCCAGAAGACCCTCCATCTCGTCGAGCGGGCCCAGTGCTTCGCGGGACACCTCCCCGGCCGGCCCGGCCTTGATCATCCCGTCGGCGACACGGGAGAGCAGCGTCGTGCGGATCCAGTTGATCCGTCCGGCCGTCAGGGCGGGCAGCGGGTCGTCGTCGTTCGCTGCGGTCCTCGCGCAGTGTCGCCTCGCGCAGCGTGAGCGACTCCTGCTGCATGCACCGGAGCCGGGCGCGCAGTCCGGCCGCGCTCTCGATGACCTTCATGAAGCGGTCGTAGCCCTCGATCAGGCCGACCTCGGGCGACACGGCGACGACCGTCGCCCTCGGCTCGATGTCGTACACGGTGGCCATGAAGGTCGACAGGCCGCAGGAGTTCGGCCCGATCGTCAACGCCGTGTCGATGCCGTCGATGCTCCTGTCCGGGCTGATGCTGCCGATGGCCCTCACGCCCGGCCGGCTCGACGTCCTGTCGCACTTCATGCCGATCCGCTCTGCGGTCGAGGCGATGCGCGACGCGTACGTCGGGCACTGCGCGACGGCGCACATGCTGTACGGGGTCCTGGTCGCCCCCCGGCGGCGCTCGCCGTGACGGTCGGCACACGTGGCTTCCGCAGGGCGGCCGCGTAACTACGCTGACCCCATGGTCAATCTGACACGTATCTACACCAGGACCGGCGACCAGGGCACGACCGCCCTCGGCGACATGAGCCGGACCGCCAAGACCGATCTGCGGATCTCCGCCTACGCCGACGCCAACGAGGCCAATGCCGTCATCGGCACGGCGGTCGCGCTCGGCGGGCTCGACGAGGAGGTCGTGAAGGTCCTCGTACGGGTCCAGAACGACCTCTTCGACGTGGGCGCCGACCTGTCCACGCCCGTGGTCGAGGATCCGAAGTACCCTCCGCTGCGCGTCGAGCAGTTCTACGTCGACAAGCTGGAGGCGGACTGCGACCGCTTCAACGAGCAGCTGGAGAAGCTCCGGTCCTTCATCCTGCCCGGGGGCACGCCGGGTGCGGCGCTGCTGCACCAGGCGTGCACCGTGGTCCGCAGGGCCGAGCGCTCCACCTGGGCGGCGCTGGAGGTCCACGGCGAGTCGATGAACCCGCTGACCGCGACGTATCTGAACCGCCTGTCCGACCTCCTGTTCATCCTGGCGCGGACGGCGAACAAGGAGGTCGGGGACGTGCTCTGGGTCCCGGGCGGCGAGCGCTAGCGGTCCAGGGCGGGCGCCTTCTTCGGGAACAGCGTGTAGCTCAGCGCGATCACGAGGTTGAGACCGATCACGAAGAGCATCTTCTGCTGCCACATCCGCAGCGAGCCGGTGTTCCCGTCGGCGCCCACGTACCAGACGGCACCCTGGAGCAGGGCGAGCGCGACGGCGCAGGCGAGGATCCAGCGCGCGGCCGTCCGCCACTCGTGGGCGGCGCGCGCGGCCCCGTACCTCGGCGGCTTCACCGGGGGCGGTCCCCCGGCGAACCGGTGGGCGACGCGGGCGTCCACCCATGTGACGGTGGAGTGGCCGAGCCCGACGGAGAAGCCGATGTAGACGGCGGCGAGGCCGTGTTTCCAGTCCGGTTCGGCCCCGTTCTTGAGGTCCATCGCGGTGACGACGAACAGGACGACCTCCAGGAGCGGCTCGCACAGCAGGACGCCGACGCTCGTGCGCGGCATCTTCGCCACGTAGCGCAGGGCGAGTCCCGCGGCGAGCAGCACCCAGAAGCCGATCTCGCAGGCGACGATCAGCGTGACGATCACGGCGGGCTCCTCGGGACGGGCTGGTGGTCTCCTTCCAGCGTCCCGTCGGTCCGGCCGCCGGTCGTCGTCGGCGGTGACGAATCGGGACTGCATCCTTCGATGTACGTCGGCCGCGCGGGACCGCCCGCCAGGTGCAGGCGCCGCCCCGTCCGGCCGTATTCAATGGGGGCATGCCCCTGCCCCTGTCCCGTCCGCACCGCGACGACGTCCGTATCGCGGCGGTCGGCCTGCTGGGCGGTCTCCTGCTGTGGGCGCTCGGCCTGACCAACAGCCAGGGCTGGCGGGCCCTCGGCGGCGCGTGGCTGCTGGTGCCGCTCTGCGCGATGGCGGCCCTGGAACTGCTGCGCAGGACCGCGCCCCGGACCGCCCTGGTCCTCGGCACCCTCGTCCTGGTCACGGACCAGTTCACGCCGGGCAGCCTCGCGACGACGCTGATGTTCACCGACCTCGTCTACGCGGCCGTCCTGTACGGCACCCCGGCGGCCGCCCGTCGCGTCCCGGTGACCACGGCGCTGATCACCATCGCGGTGACCCTGGGGTTCCTGGCCTGGTTCCGCAGGCCGGAGGCGCTCCTGATCGGGGTCGTGACCGGGCTCGTGTCGTTCGCGCCCGCGGCCACCGGCGTCCTCGTACGCAACCACCGGGAGGCCGCGGAGTCCGCGCGGCTGCGCGCCGAACAGACCGCGCTGCTCGCGGAGATGGACCGCACGCAGGCGGTCGTCGCCGAGCGGGCGCGGATGGCCCGCGAGCTGCACGACATGGTCGCCAACCATTTGTCCGCGATCGCCATCCACTCCACGGCCGCGATCTCGCTCGACGATCCGAGGACCACGCGGCAGGCGCTCACCGTCATCCGCGAGAACAGCGTGGAGGGCCTCGCCGAGATGCGGCGACTCATCGGCATCCTGCGGGACGACAGCGGCGACTCCCCGGGCGAGCCCGCCGCCGCGCCCACACTGGACGGCCTCGCAGCCCTCGTCGAGCAGTCCCGCACGAACGGCCTCGACGTCGCGCTCACCGCCGGCGACGGCGTCGGCGGCCTGCCCGCACCGATCGGGCTCGCCGCGTACCGCATCGTGCAGGAATCCCTCACGAACGCGCTCAAGCACGCGTCGCACGGCACCGTCCGCGTGGCCGTCCACCGCACCGACGGGGCCCTGACCGTGCGGGTGACCAGCCCGTACGGAGACCTGGACGGCCCGCGCGCACCCGGCTCGGGCGCCGGTCTCATCGGGATGCGCGAGCGCACCGCGCTGCTGCGCGGCACGTTCGAGGCGGGTCCCGAGAGCGGGCCCGACGGCAAGATCTGGCAGGTCAGGGCCGAGCTGCCGGTCGGCCCGGCTGACGAAGGAGTGTCCGAGTGATCCGCGTGCTCGTCGCCGAGGACCAGTCCGCCGTACGGGCGGGGCTGGTCCTGATCCTGGGCAGCGCCCCCGACATCGAGGTCGTCGGGGAGGCTTCGGACGGCGAACAGGCGGTGGCGATGGCGCGCGCACTTCGGCCGGATCTCGTCCTCATGGACATCCAGATGCCGCGCCTCGACGGCGTCTCGGCGACCCGTCAGGTGGTCTCCGAGGGGCTCGCGGACGTGCTCGTCCTGACGACGTTCGACCTCGACGAGTATGTCTTCGGGGCGCTGCGCGCGGGCGCCGGCGGGTTCCTGCTGAAGAACACCGAGGCGAAGGACCTGATCGAGGGGGTCCGCACGGTCGCTCGCGGTGAAGGGCTGATCGCTCCGGCGGTGACCCGCAAGCTCATCGCCGAGTTCGCGGCGAAGCCCGTACGCCCGGAGCCGGGGCCCGCGCCCGAGGGGCTCGACACCCTCACGCGCCGGGAGCGCGAGGTGCTTTCCTGCCTCGGTGACGGGTTGTCGAACGCGGAGGTCGCGGTGCGTCTGGGGATGGCGGAGGCGACGGTGAAGACGCACGTCAGCAGGTTGCTCGGGAAGCTGGAGCTGCGCAGCAGGGTGCAAGCGGCCGTCCTGGCACAGGAGTTGGGGCTGTGAGGGGTCGATTCCTGTAATTGGTTTAGACCTTGACCGCTGGTCCAGACCTTTCTATTCTCACGGCACTGCGGTGAGCGCAGCCATGCACATGACCAGCACGGCGATGCTCACGGGCGGCGCAGGGTTTTACCCCCGTCCTGTCCCCCGGATACCACCCGAGGAGCACCCCTTGCGCTTGAGACTCAGACAGAGAGCCGTGGCAGGCCTCACCACCCTGCTGCTCCCGGCCGCCGCCCTCGTCGGCCTCGCCACCCCCTCCCACGCGGCCGCCGCCGCGAGCACCGCCACCGCGACCTACGCCAAGACCCAGGACTGGGGCACCGGCTTCGAAGGCAAGTGGACCGTCAAGAACACCGGTACCACGGCCCTCAGTTCATGGACCGTCGAGTGGGACTTCCCCGCCGGCACCAAGGTGACCTCCGCCTGGGACGCCACCGTCACCAACTCCGCCGACCACTGGACCGCCAAGAACGTCTCCTGGAACGGGTCGCTCGCCCCCGGCGCCTCGGTCTCCTTCGGGTTCAACGGCTCGGGCCCCGGCGCCCCTTCCGGCTGCAAGCTCAACGGCGCCTCCTGCGACGGCGGTGACGTCCCCGGCGACGCGGCCCCCTCCGCGCCCGGCACCCCCACCGCCTCCTCCGTCACGGACACCTCGGTCAAGCTCGCCTGGACCGCGGCCACCGACGACAAGGGCATCAAGAACTACGACGTCCTGCGCGACGGCACCAAGGTCGCGACGGTGACGGGGACTTCGTACTCCGACACCGGGCTCACCGCCGGCACGGACTACTCGTACACCGTCCAGGCCCGTGACACCGCCGACCAGAGCGGGCCGGCCTCCGGCTCCGTCAGGGTGCACACGACCGGCGGCGGCACCGACCCGGGCCCCGGCGGCAAGGTCAAGATGGGGTACTTCACCGACTGGGGCGTCTACGGCCGCCAGTACTTCCCGAAGAACCTGGAGACCTCCGGCTCCGCCGCGAAGGTCACCCACATCAACTACGCCTTCGGCAACGTCCAGGGCGGCAAGTGCACCATGGGCGACTCCTACGCCGACACCGACATGGCGTACACCGCAGCCAACTCCGTCTCCGGCCAGGCCGACACCTGGGACCAGCCGCTGCGCGGCGCCTTCAACCAGCTGCGCCAGCTGAAGGCCAAGCACCCGAACCTCAAGATCATCTGGTCGTTCGGCGGCTGGACCTGGTCCGGCGGCTTCCCGGAGGCCGCGAAGAACCCCGCCGCGTTCGCGCAGTCCTGCTACGACCTGGTCGAGGACCCGCGCTGGGCCGACGTCTTCGACGGCATCGACATCGACTGGGAGTACCCCAACGCCTGCGGCCTGTCCTGCGACACCTCGGGCCAGGACGCCCTGAAGAAGCTGGCGTCCGCGCTGCGCGCCAAGTTCGGCTCCAACAACCTGGTGACGGCGGCCATCACGGCCGACGCGTCCACCGGCGGCAAGATCGAGAAGAACGACTACGCGGGCGCGTCCCAGTCCTTCGACTGGTACAACGTCATGACCTACGACTTCTTCGGCGCGTTCAACGCCCAGGGTCCGACGGCCCCGCACTCCCCGCTCACCTCGTACCCCGGCATCCCGCAACAGGGCTTCGACTCCGCCGACGCCATCGCCAAGTTGAAGGCCCAGGGCGTCCCGTCGGGCAAGCTCCTGCTCGGCATCGGCTTCTACGGCCGCGGCTGGACCGGCGTCACTCAGAAGGAGCCGGGCGGCACCGCGACCGGACCCGCAGCCGGCACCTACGAGCAGGGCATCGAGGACTACAAGGTCCTCAAGACCAAGTGCCCCGCCAACGGCACCGTCGCCGGCACGGCCTACGCGTACTGCGGCAGCGACTGGTGGTCCTACGACACCCCCGCGACGATCAACTCCAAGATGGCCTGGGCCAAGAGCCAGAACCTCGGCGGCGCCTTCTTCTGGGAGTTCAGCGGTGACACCACCAACGGCGAGCTGGTGACCGCCATCGACGGCGGCCTGAGGTAACAGCACCGGGCCGCACATGACGGAAGCCGGGTGAACGGGGCCGCCCCCTGTTCACCCGGCTTCTCCATGCGCAACCTCAGGCCGCGTTCGCCCTCCCCCGAAGAGCTCCGCTACGCCACGTTCACCCTCTGGCCGGGGGGAGCGGCCTCCAGCCACGCCAGGAAACCGGTCAGCGCGTCCTCGCTCATCGCCAGCTCGAGACGCGAGCCGCGGTGCGAGCACGCGAGCACGATCGCGTCCGAGAGCAGGGCCAACTCCTCCTCGCCCTCAGGCGCGCGACGGCCTGTCACCTCGATCGCCGAACGCTCCAGGGTGCGACGGGGCCTGACCGCATAGGAGAAGACCCGGAACCACTCGATCCGGTCGCCGTTGTAGCGGGCCACTCCGTAGCCCCAGCCCTTGCCGGAGGCGTCGCCGCCCTCGGGCACGTCCCACCGCAGGGAGCAGTCGAAGGTGCCCCCGGAGCGCTGGATCAGCCGGCGCCTGAGGCCGAAGACGAACAACCCCAGCAATACGAGTACGACGACCGCGACCACGCACAGCACGAGAACGAGGACCATTCGTACCGACCTCCTCGCCTCATCTGATAATGGGCCCGACAGCGGATCCGATAACGGAACTGCAAAATTGACCAAGGATCGCCTCAGCCGCGACCTGGTCCGGAGAGGTTCTCCGGTCCTGGCCGCGGCTGAGTCATGTCACTCCGCGCTCCCCCAGAGCCTAAAGGGCCTGGGAGGTACCCCCAAACTCAGCGCGTCGCCACCGCACGCAGTCGGACGTCCGCGCGACGCTCGGCGGATGCGTCGGCATCCGACTTCGCGCGCTCGAGCGCCCGCTCCGCACGCTGGACATCGATCTCGTCCGACAGCTCGGCGATCTCGGCGAGCAGGGACAGCTTGTTGTCGGCGAACGAGACGAAACCGCCGTGCACAGCGGCGACAACCGTCCCGCCGTCGCTCGTACGGATCATCACCGGGCCCGACTCCAGCACACCGAGAAGCGGCTGGTGACCGGGCATGACGCCGATGTCGCCGGACGCGGTGCGCGCGACGACCAGGGTGGCCTCGCCGGACCAGACACTGCGGTCCGCGGCGACGAGCTCGACATGCAGCTCAGCAGCCAAGGTGGGCTCCTCGGGTCACCACCCGGCCGTTGCTGCCGGGTGTTGGGTCAAAGTCTAGTCGGCGTACGGAGAGGGGCGGGACACACCCTGCGGGTATCCCCCGCCCCTCTCCCACGAGTCTGTGCTTCCGGAGAAGCCAGAATCAGGAGACGCCGAGCTCCTTGGCGTTGGCCTTGAGGTCCTCGATGCCACCGCACATGAAGAACGCCTGCTCGGGGAAGTGGTCGTACTCGCCGTCGCAGATCGCGTTGAACGCGGTGATCGACTCCTCGAGCGACACGTCCGAACCGTCCACGCCGGTGAACTGCTTGGCGGCGTGGGTGTTCTGCGACAGGAAGCGCTCGACGCGACGGGCACGGTGGACAACGAGCTTGTCCTCCTCGCCCAGCTCGTCGATACCGAGGATCGCGATGATGTCCTGGAGATCCTTGTACTTCTGCAGGATCGTCTTGACGCGCATCGCCGCGTCGTAGTGGTCCTGCGCGATGTAGCGCGGGTCCAGGATGCGGGACGTGGAGTCCAGCGGGTCCACGGCCGGGTAGATGCCCTTCTCGGAGATCGGACGGGAGAGAACCGTCGTCGCGTCGAGGTGGGCGAACGTGGTGGCCGGGGCCGGGTCGGTCAGGTCGTCCGCGGGGACGTAGATCGCCTGCATCGAGGTGATCGAGTGACCACGGGTCGACGTGATGCGCTCCTGGAGGAGACCCATCTCGTCGGCGAGGGTCGGCTGGTAACCCACCGCGGAGGGCATGCGGCCGAGCAGGGTCGAGACCTCGGAACCGGCCTGCGTGAAGCGGAAGATGTTGTCGATGAAGAACAGCACGTCCTGCTTCTGCACATCGCGGAAGTACTCCGCCATGGTCAGACCGGCCAGGGCGACGCGAAGACGCGTGCCCGGCGGCTCGTCCATCTGGCCGAAGACCAGCGCGGTCTTGTCCAGAACGCCGGCTTCCTCCATCTCGACCATGAGGTCGTTGCCCTCACGGGTGCGCTCGCCGACACCGGCGAAGACGGAGACACCGTCGTGCAGCTTGGCCACACGGACGATCATTTCCTGGATCAGAACGGTCTTGCCGACACCGGCACCACCGAACAGACCGATCTTTCCACCCTTGACGTACGGGGTGAGAAGGTCGACGACCTTCAGGCCGGTCTCGAACATCTCGGTCTTGGACTCGAGCTGGTCGAAGGCCGGGGCCTTGCGGTGGATCTCCCAGCGCGGGGCCTCCGCGACGCTGGACGCGTCGTCGTTCAGCACGTCGCCCAGGGTGTTGAACACCCGGCCCTTGGTCAGGTCACCGACGGGCACCGAGATGCCGGCGCCGGTGTCCGTCACGGCGGCCTGGCGGACCAGGCCGTCGGTGGGCTGCATCGAGACCGTACGGACCACGCCGTCACCCAGGTGCTGGGCGACCTCGAGGGTCAGCGTCTTCTTCGCGCCCTCGGTGGCCGGGTCGTCGACCTGGACGTGGAGGGCGTTGTAGATCTCCGGCATCGCGTCGACGGGGAACTCCACGTCGACGACCGGGCCGATGACCCGGGCGACGCGGCCCGTGGCAACGGCCGTCTCAACAGTGGTCGTCATTACTTGTCACTCCCCGCGGTCGCGTCGGACAGGGCTGCAGTGCCGCCGACGATCTCGCTGATTTCCTGGGTGATTTCGGCCTGGCGGGCCGCGTTGGCAAGTCGGGAGAGCGAGTTGATCAAGTCTCCCGCGTTGTCGGTCGCCGACTTCATCGCGCGGCGCGTGGCGGCGTGCTTGGAAGCAGCCGACTGGAGCAGCGCGTTGTAGATACGGCTCTCGACGTAGCGCGGCAACAGGGCGTCGAGGACGTCCTCCGCCGACGGTTCGAAGTCGTACAGCGGAAGGATCTCGCCCTTGGACTTCGACTCCTCCGCCACCTCTTCGAGGCTGAGCGGAAGCAGACGGCCGTCAATGGCCGACTGCGTCATCATCGAGATGAACTCCGTGTAGACGATGTGGAGTTCATCCACGCCGCCCTCCGCCGAGTCCTTCTCGATCGCCTCGATCAGCGGGCCCGCGACCTTCTTGGCGTCCGCGTACGTGGGCTCGTCGGTGAAGCCCGTCCACTGCTCCGCGATCTTGCGCTCACGGAAGTTGTAGTGGGCGACACCACGGCGGCCGACGATGTAGATCTCGACCTCCTTGCCCTCGGCCTCGAGACGCGCGGTCAGCTTCTCCGCGGCCTTGATGGCGTTCGAGTTGAAGGCGCCGGCGAGACCACGGTCGCTCGTGAGGAGCAGCACCGCGGTGCGCGTCGCCGTCTCCGGCTCCGTCGTCAGCGGGTGGTTCGTGTTCGAACCGGTGCCGACAGCCGTGACCGCGCGGGTGAGCTCGGTCGCGTACGGCGTGGAGGCCGCCACCTTGCGCTGCGCCTTGACGACACGCGAGGCGGCGATCATCTCCATCGCCTTGGTGATCTTCTTGGTCGCGGTGACGGATTTGATGCGACGCTTGTAGACCCGGAGCTGGGCTCCCATGAGTCAGGTCCCTTCCGTCGTCACTTACCGGCGGCGGCCGGAGCGTCCTCGCCGAGAAGCTTCCCGTCCGAGGTCTCGAACTGCTTCTTGAAGTCCGCGATGGCGTCGGCGGCGGCGGTCAAGGTGTCGTCCGACATCTTGCCGCCCTCCTTGATGGAGGTCATCAGGCCCTGCTCCTTGCGGTGCAGGTAGTCGAGCAGCTCGCGCTCGAAGCGCCGGATGTCCACGACCGGGACGTCGTCCATCTTGCCGGTGGTACCGGCCCAGACGGAGACAACCTGGTCCTCGGTCGCCATCGGCTGGTACTGGGGCTGCTTGAGCAGCTCGACCATGCGCTGACCGCGCTCCAGCTGGGCCTTCGACGCGGCGTCCAGGTCGGAACCGAAGGCGGCGAACGCCTCGAGCTCACGGAACTGGGCGAGGTCCACGCGGAGGCGGCCGGAGACCTGCTTCATCGCCTTGTGCTGCGCGGAACCACCGACTCGGGAGACGGAGATACCGACGTTCAGCGCGGGGCGCTGACCGGCGTTGAACAGGTCCGACTCCAGGAAGCACTGGCCGTCGGTGATGGAGATGACGTTGGTCGGGATGAACGCCGACACGTCGTTCGCCTTGGTCTCGACGATCGGCAGACCGGTCATCGAGCCGGAACCCATCTCGTCCGAGAGCTTCGCGCAGCGCTCGAGGAGGCGGGAGTGCAGGTAGAAGACGTCACCCGGGTAGGCCTCGCGCCCCGGCGGGCGGCGGAGCAGCAGGGACACGGCGCGGTAGGCGTCGGCCTGCTTCGAGAGGTCGTCGAAGATGATGAGGACGTGCTTGCCCTCGTACATCCACTGCTGACCGATGGCCGAACCGGTGTACGGCGCAAGGTACTTGAAGCCGGCCGGGTCGGACGCCGGGGCGGCGACGATGGTCGTGTACTCCAGCGCGCCGGCCTCTTCCAGGGCGCCACGCACGGAGGCGATGGTCGAGCCCTTCTGGCCGATGGCGACGTAGATGCAGCGGACCTGCTTCTTCGGGTCGCCGGTGCGCCAGTTGTCGCGCTGGTTGATGATCGTGTCGACAGCCAGGGCGGTCTTGCCCGTCTGGCGGTCGCCGATGATCAGCTGACGCTGACCGCGGCCGATCGGGGTCATCGCGTCGACGGCCTTGTAGCCGGTCTCCATCGGCTCGTGCACCGACTTGCGCTGCATGACCGTGGGGGCCTGCAGCTCAAGGGCACGACGCGCGCTGGTCTCGATCTCGCCGAGGCCGTCGATCGGGGCGCCGAGCGGGTCGACGACGCGACCCAGGTAGCCCTCGCCGACGGCGACGGAGAGCACCTCACCGGTGCGCTGCACCGGCTGGCCCTCCTCGATACCGGTGAACTCACCGAGCACGATGGCACCGATCTCGCGCTCCTCGAGGTTGAGGGCGAGGCCGAGGGTGCCGTCCTCGAACTTCAGCAGTTCGTTGGCCATGGCCGAGGGCAGGCCCTCGACCTTCGCGATGCCGTCGCCGGCAAGGGTGACCGTACCGACCTCCTCGCGCGAGGCCGCGTCCGGCTTGTACGCCTGGACAAAGTTCTCCAGCGCGTCCCGGATCTCCTCCGGCCGGATCGTGAGCTCCGCCATCTGGGTTCCCTGCTCTCCTTGTTGGGCCCGAAGTTTTCTTGGGGGGTCTGGGGTCAGCCCCCAGGAATCCTCTGCACGGCCCAACTAGGGCCGTAGGTACTACTACGTTGTGCGAGTCGGCTAGCCGGCCATACGGCGGCTGGCGTCCTCAATGCGGTCCGCGATGCTTCCGTTGATGAGCTCGTCGCCCACCTGCACGTTGATCCCGCCGAGGACCTCGGGGTCCACGTCGAGGTTCAGGTGCATCTGACGCCCGTAGAGCTTTGCCAGGGCGGCGCCCAGGCGCTGCTTCTGCGCATCGCTCAGCGGAACCGCCGTGGTGACGACAGCCACCGTGCGGTCCCGGCGGTCCGCGGCGAGCTTGGACAGGGACTCGAGTCCCCCCTCCAGGCTACGTCCACGCGGCTGAGTCACAAGGCGCTCGACCAGTCGCTCGGTGGTGGCCGTGGCGCGACCGCCGAGCAGGCTGCGCAGCAGCTCACCCTTGGCCGTGCCCGTGGCGATACGGTCCGTGAGCGCGGCGCGCAGCTCGGTGCTCGAGGAGACGATCCGGCCGAACCGGAACAGCTCGTCCTCGACGTCGTCCAGCTCGCCCGCCTTCTGCGCCGCGGTCAGCTCGGCGATACTGGCGAGCTCCTCGACGGAGTCGACCAGGTCGCGCGGGGCGGACCAGCGGGAGCGGACCAGGCCGGCCACCAGGTCGGCGGTCGCACCGCTGACCTGGCCGCCCAGCAGGCGCCCCGCGAGCTCGGCCTTGGCCTCGCCGGACTGCGCCGGGTCGGTCAGGACCCGACGCAGCGACACCTCGCGGTCGAGCAGCGCGGTGACCGCGGCCAGCTCTCCGGCAAGCTGTCGGGCGTCGACCGAGGTGCTGTCGGTCAGCGCGTCGAGACGCTCACGTGCGGAGGCGAGGGCCTCGCGGCTCGCTCCGTGGGCAGTCATCGAACAGCCTCGGCCTTCTCCTCGAGGTCGTCGAGGAAGCGGTCGATCGTGCGCGACTGCCGGGCGTGGTCCTCGAGGGACTCGCCGACCAGCTTGCCGGCCAGGGTGGTGGCCAGCTGGCCGACGTCCTGGCGCAGCGCCTGAGCGGCGGCCTTGCGGTCGGCCTCGATCTGCGAGTGGCCGGCGGCGATGATTTCCTCACGCTGCCGCTGGCCTTCCGCGCGCATCTCGGCGATGAGCGTGGCGCCCTGCTCCTGCGCCTCCTGGCGCAGACGCGCGGCCTCGTGACGAGCCTCGGCCAGCTGAGCCTTGTACTGCTCGAGCACGCTCTGGGCCTCGGTCTGGGCCGACTCGGCCTTCTCGATACCGCCTTCGATCAGCTCGCGGCGCTCTTCCAGCGTCTTGTTGATACGCGGGAGGAGCTTCTTGGCGAAGAAGAAGAAGACGATGGCGAAGGCAAGCGTGCCAATGAGCAGCTCGGGACCCGGCGGGATGAGCGGGTTCTGCTCCTCCTCGGCCGCGAGTGCAACCAGGTTGGCGATCACATCAGTGCCTTTCGTCGAAAGTGTCGGTAAGAAGTGATTACTTACCGAACACGAACGGCATAACGATGCCGATGAGGGCGAGCGCCTCACAGAACGCGAAGCCGAGGATCTGGTTGGCGCGGATCAGGCCGGCGGCCTCGGGCTGACGGGCCAGGGCCTGGGTGCCGTTACCGAAGACGATGCCGACGCCGATGCCGGGGCCGATGGCAGCGAGACCGTAGCCGATGGAACCGAGGGAGCCGGAGACGCCAGCGGCGAGTTCGAGGGTCGCGGACATGCCGTTACTTCCTTCTCTTTAACGAACCGGTGGGGGTTGGCCACCGGACGACTGAAATATGACGGGACGGGACTGGCTCAGTGGTGCTCGGCGAGCGCGCCCTGGATGTACGTGCAGGCGAGGAGCACGAAGACGTACGCCTGGACGGCCTGCACGAAAAGCTCGAAGAGGATCATGACGACGGTCATGACGAACGAGACGCCCGCGGCCGGGATCATGTAGCTGTTCAGCAGGTACCAGGAGGCAACGGTGAACATGACCAGCATCAGGTGACCGGCGAACATGTTCGCGAACAGTCGCACCGCGTGCGTGAACGGCCGGACGAGCAGGTTCGAGAAGAACTCGATGAACGAGACGAGCCACTTGATCGGGCCGAGCGAGTTGTCGTAGCCCGTGATGTTCTTCCAGCCGCCCACGAAACCGTGGCGCTTGAAGGTCAGCGGCACCCAGATCAGGTAGACGATGACGGCGAGCACGATCGGGTACGCGATGACCGACGACACCGGGAACTGGGCCAGCGGAATCACGGACCACACGTTCATGATCCAGATGAAGAAGAACATCGAGACCATGACGGGGACGTACTTCTCGCCCTCCTTCTTGCCGAGGGTCTCGTAGACGATGTTGCGGCGTACGAAGTCGTACCCCGCCTCACCGATCATCTGGAGCTTCCCCGGGACCACCTTGGCTCGGCCGAAGGCGGCGTAGAAGAGGCTCATGATGACCAGCGTCGTCAACAGGGCAAGCAGCATCACCTTGTTGAACTCGAACCCGCCGACGGTGAAGATCGGCTGGAACAGGAACGAGTGCAGACCGGGAGCCGGAAAGCCGCAGCCGTTGTCGGACAGGATCCGACAGCTCCAGTCAAAGGCGAGCTCAGTCTGGTCAGCACTCACCACGGGCTCCTTCGGCGTGACGCATAGGTACGGCAACCTCGTTGTGTCGTTGCGGCGCGCAGCCGCGGATCGGCACCGGTCTGGTGTTTCGGATGTGGGGGCGGCAGGCAGGCAGTGAGCCTCGCAGTCGAGCAGGCGTCAGCTCAGATGCCCGCGCCCGCAGTGCCGCAGTTGGCACCGGACGATAGCAGTAACGCGAACCCGCACTTATCCCGCCCCTACCCCTCATGACGACGACCCTGAATTCTCGGGCTTGTCACTCTTCTCGGAGTCTTTCGCCGAGTCGGGATCGATATAGAAAATCTTGGCCTTCATGTGCGCACGCGCCTGCGCGGCCATCCATACGACGGTGGCGGCGACGAGCGATGCGGCGAAGGCCTTGGGGTTGAACAGTGTCGTGTCCTTGAAGACGGCGACGAAGATCAGAAGCAGCAGCAACTGGGCGACATAGAGCATCAGCCCCATCGCCTGGAAGAGCTGCGGAAGCGATTTTGCCGTCCGCTGGAGGACGACCTGCCCGAGGCCCATGAAGACGATGACGACCACCGTGCCGATGACAGCGCCGAGCGCCCCCTTGCCGCCGGCGAGCACACCACTGATCACGGCGGCGATCGCGCCGGCAATGGCTGTGGGCACAACGGCCTGGAGGAGGATCCGTGCGTCATTCGAGGGCATGGCGGCAGCTCCGCTAACTGGACGGGGGCAGGGTGTCGTCATGGACGAGCGTAGACCGGGGCCGAGAGGGAACTTCGGGCCAATGGGCCGTCGCACTACGGTCCTTCGGCTCTATCCCCGGGTCTCGTGAACGGTATCACAAACTATTTGATGAGGTCTTTACCTCTACGGTGTGCTCACTGTCACACGTGAGAGGTAATCCGCCCGTCTGTGCAAAAACCGAGCCAACTTGTCTGGTAATGAGGCGTTTTCGTCCCGCGCATCAGCGCGACGAGTGCGCCTTGCGCCGATCCAGGAAGCGCGAACGGGGGCCAATGGCTGTTGCCCCGTTGACTCCTGCGGGCATCGGCGTGCGCGCACCCTCGTCCTCGGACGTCTCCGCAGCCGCGTCTGTCCCGGCCGCCTCGGCTTCGTCCTGCGCCGCGTACGACGGTGAGCTGCCCGCCACCTCGGCGGCCGCCTGCGCGGCCCGCCTGCGCCGGTAGCGCGGCGGCAGGAAGACCTCCGCCCAGCGCGGGGCGCGCGGCGTGAAGCGCGGCAGCAGAAGCAGTACGAGACCGACGAAGCTCAGCGCGACGATCGCCAGGACGATCCACATGGACGTCGAGTGGACGGAGTAGGCGACCGCGCCGAAGGACAGCAGCGCCGACCAGAAGTACATGATCAGGACCGCGCGACTGTGGGAGTGGCCGATCTCCAGGAGTCGGTGGTGCAGGTGCCCGCGGTCGGCGGCGAACGGCGACTGGCCCTTCCACGTACGGCGCACGATCGCGAGGACCAGGTCCGCGAACGGCACCGCGATGATCGTCAGCGGCATCAGCAGCGGGATGAAGACCGGCACCATCGCGTGAGTGGCGTCACGGGTGCCGCCGAAGTTCAGCTTCATCAGGCTCGGGTCGACCTGGCCGGTGATGGAGATGGCGCCGGCGGACAGGACGAGCCCGATGAGCATCGACCCGGAGTCGCCCATGAAGATCCTGGCGGGGTGCATGTTGTGCGGCAGGAAGCCCAGACACATGCCGATCAGGATCGCCGCGAACAGCGTCGCGGGGGCGGCCGCCTCGATGCCGTAGCCGTACCAGAGGCGGTACGAGTACAGGAAGAACGCCGACGCGGCGATGCACACCATGCCGGACGCGAGGCCGTCGAGGCCGTCCACGAAGTTGACCGCGTTGATGCTGATCACGACCAGGGCGACGGTGAGGAGCGTGCCCTGCCACTGCGTGAGCGAGACCGTGCCCACACCCGGGATCGGCAGCCACAGGATCGTCAGACCCTGCATGACCATGACGCCGGCGGCGATCATCTGGCCGCCCAGCTTGATCAGGGCGTCGATCTCGAACTTGTCGTCCAGGACGCCGATCAGCCAGATCAGGGCGGCTCCGGAGAGCAACGCCCGCGGCTCGTTCGACATCTTGAAGACGGGGCTGAGGTTCGTCAGGTGGTCCGCGACGAGGAGACCCGCGCACAGGCCGAAGAACATGGCGATCCCGCCGAGCCGGGGCGTGGGCTCCCGGTGCACGTCGCGGGCGCGGATCTCCGGCATGGCGCCGGCCACGATCGCGAACTTCCGCACCGGACCGGTCAGCAGGTATGTCACCGCGGCCGTGATGCAGAGCGTCAGCAGGTATTCACGCACGGGCTTCCCCACAGATATCGCTGGCCATCTCAGCCCCACACCCTAGCTTCGCGCGCATGTGGTGAAGGACTGCCGGGTAGCGATGATGGTTGCACGAGTGACGGGCCACCCCTGCCCGCCTACCCCTGTCTAGGCCGGATACGGCGGAAATCTTCCGGTGAGATCGCGCACTTCCGCACGCGCGGTACGCGGATCGATCTCGTCCCGCAGCACCCCCGAGAAGAGCACCGCGATGCGCGCCATCTCCGGCTCGCCCATGCCCTGGGTGGTGACGGCGGCGGTGCCGAGGCGCAGGCCGCGCCCGTCCCCGAAGGGCAGCGCGCACGTGTCGAGGACCATCCCGGCCGAGGCGAGCCGCCCCCGGGCGGTCGGGCCGTCGACGCCCAGCGACGTGGGGTCGGCGGTCAGCAGATGGGTGTCCGTGCCGCCCGTGGTGATCGCGAGGCCCTCGGCGTCGAGCGCGGCCGCGAGGACCCTCGCGTTGGCGACCACCTGCTGGGTGTACGCGGCGAAGGCCGGGGTCTCCGCCTCGCCGAACGCGACGGCCTTGGCGGCGATCGTGTGCATCTGGGCGCCGCCCTGCGTGAACGGGAAGACGGCCCGGTCGATGCGTCCGGCGAGCTCGGCCCCGCACAGGACCATGCCGCCGCGGGGGCCGCGCAGCACCTTGTGCGTGGTGGCGCAGACGACATCGGCGTACGGCACGGGGTTCGGCGCCGCTCCCCCGGCGACCAGGCCGATGGGGTGCGCGGCGTCGGCGATGAGGTAGGCGCCCACGTCGTCGGCGATGTCACGGAAGGCCGCGTAGTCGATGTGCCGGGGATAGGCGATCGAACCGCAGACGATCGCCTTGGGGCGGTGGGCGCGGGCCAGGGCGCGGACCTGGTCGTGGTCGATGAGGCCGGTCTCCGGGTCGACGCCGTAGGGCACGAAGTCGAACCAGCGGCCCGAGAAGTTCGCGGGCGAGCCATGGGTGAGGTGGCCGCCGTACGGGAGCCCCATCGCGAGGACGGTGTCACCGGGGCGCAGCAGGGCCGCGTACGCGGCGAGAACCGCGGAGGAGCCGGAGTGGGGCTGCACATTGGCGTGCTCGGCGCCGAAGAGCGCCCTGGCCCGGTCGACGGCGATCCGCTCCGCCACGTCGACGAGCTCGCAGCCGCCGTGGTGACGGGCGCCGGGATAGCCCTCGGCGTACTTGTTGGCGAGCGGGGAGCCTAGGGCCGCGAGGACGGCCGGCGACGTGAAGTTCTCGGCGGCGATCAGTTGCAGCGACGTGGCCTGCCGGACCGCCTCGCCGAGCATGATCTCGGCGATCTCGGGGTCCTGCCGGCGCAGCACGTCGAAGCCGGCGTGCGCATACGTCGCACCGGCGGGGGCTTGTTCAGTGGTGACCGGCATCTTGGGCTCCGGGCCTCGCGGGGGTGACCTCAAAACCAATGTAGGCCCGCACCGCCCGCGGCGCCCGAAACTCGGGTACGAGCGGGTAATCCGGCAGACGCTGTCACTTCGTTCGGCGGCAGTCCGGGACATCGGTCGGCGCCGTCACCACGGGATCCAGCGCCTCGCCGAGCCACTCCGACGCGCCACTCGCACCGCTCGGAGCCTCCCCGGCTTCACAGCGCTGCGCCGGACTGCGCCCGCCGCCTCAACCGCAGGCCGCAACACCCGTCAAAGCCGTCGCCACGGGATCCGGAGCCCCCTCAGCGCGCCACTCGCACCGCTCGGCCCCACAGCGCCTCCCCGGCTTCTCGGCGCCGGTCTGCGCCCGCCGGATCAACGGCAGGCCGGAACACCCGTCAAGGCCGTCACCACGGGATCCAGTGCCTCGCTGATCTCCTCGCCGACCGAGCGGAAGAACGGCAGAGGTGCGCCGTACGGGTCGTAGACCTCGTCGGCCTCGGCGTTCGGGGCGAGAAGCCACCCGCGTAGAGCCGCCGCGGCGCGCACCAGTGCGCGTGCGCGCTCCACCACGCCGCCGTCCAGCGGGTCGGGCAGCGTGGCCGGGTCGATGGCCTGGACGAGGCGCGTGAACTCCTTCAGCGTGAAGGTGCGCAGGCCCGCGCTGTGGCCCATCGAGATGACCTGGGCGCGGTGGTCGCGGGTGGCCGTGAGGACCAGGTCCGCGCGGATCACGTGGTCGTCGAGGAGCTCGCGCCCCACGAAGCCGGAGGCGTCCGCACCGAAGTCCGCGAGGACGGCCTCGGCATTGGCCTCCATGGGCGCGCCCTCGTGGCCCCAGGTGCCCGCGCTCTCGACGATCAGACCGCGTACGAGGGGGTCCCCGAGCCTGCCCACCAGGGCATGCCGGGTCAGCCGCTCGGTGATCGGCGAGCGGCACACGTTGCCGGTGCTGACATGGAGGATGCGGAAGGAGTCCCCGGTGCCTATGCCACGCCCCGTCTCAGGGGCTGTCAATTCGCCACCTCGAGGTCGGGTACGACCTTGCGCAGCTCGTCCGCGGTCAGGGCACCCGCGCGCAGGAGCACCGGAACCTTCCCGGTCACGTCGACGATCGAGGACGGGACGATGCCGGGCGTGGGGCCGCCGTCGAGGTAGACGGAGACGGAGTCGCCGAGCATGTCCTGCGCGGCGTCGCAGTCCTCGGGGGCGGGGTGCCCCGTGAGGTTCGCGGAGGACACGGCCATGGGGCCGACCTCGGTGAGCAGCTCGATCGCGACCGGGTGCAGGGGCATGCGGACGGCGACGGTGCCACGGGTGTCCCCGAGGTCCCACGCCAGGGACGGCTGGTGCTTGGCGACGAGCGTGAGAGCGCCCGGCCAGAACGCGTCGACGAGTTCCCAGGCCATCTCGGAGAAGTCCGTGACGAGGCCGTGCAGCGTGTTCGGGGAGCCGATGAGGACAGGGGTCGGCATGTTGCGGCCGCGCCCCTTGGCGTCCAGCAGGTCGGCGACGGCCTCGGAGGTGAAGGCGTCGGCGCCGATGCCGTACACGGTGTCGGTGGGCAGCACGACCAGCTCACCGCGGCGGACGGCGGACGCGGCTTCCCGCAGACCGGTCGTACGGTCCGACGCGTCGTTGGTGTCGTATCGCCGAGCCATTTAGCGGGCCTCCTCGTACACGAAGTACACGTAGTCCATGCGAGAGATGCGGGGGGTGCGGCAACTGCTGGTGCTGTCGCTGCTGTTGCCGCGCTGATTCTGTCGCGTCACGGCATCGCCTTGCGGGCGGTCGCGAAGCGCGGGCGGTTGTTCAGGTCGGGGTGGTCGGCGGCGTCGGCCCAGCCCCGTTCCTCGGTGAAGATCCACGGGACCTGGCCGCCCTGGGTGTCGGCGTGCTCCACGACGACGACGCCACCGGGGCGCAGCAGGCGGTGCGCGGTGCGCTCGATGCCGCGGATCAGGTGGAGCCCGTCCTCGCCGGAGAACAGCGCGAGTTCGGGGTCGTGGTCGCGGGCCTCGGGGGCGACGTACTCCCACTCGGTGAGCGGGATGTACGGCGGGTTGGAGACCACCAGGTCGACCTGGCCGTCGAGCTCGGGGAAGGCCTCCAGGGCGTCTCCCTGGCGCAGATCGACCCTGGACCCCTCGACGTTCTTGCGCGTCCAGCGCAGGGCGTCCTCGGACAGCTCCACGGCGTGCACCCGGGAGCGCGGGACCTCCTGCGCGAGGGCGAGCGCTATGGCGCCCGAGCCCGTGCACAGGTCGACGATGAGCGGCTCGACGACGTCCATGGCCCGTACGGCGTCTATGGCCCAGCCGACCACGGACTCCGTCTCGGGCCGCGGCACGAACACGCCCGGCCCCACCTGGAGTTCGAGGTAGCGGAAGTAGGCGCGCCCGGTGATGTGCTGGAGCGGCTCACGGGCCTCGCGGCGCGCGGTGACCTCCCAGTAACGGGCGTCGAAGTCCGCGTCCTTGACCAGATGCAGCTCGCCCCGCTTCACGCCGTGCACGAAGGCGGCGAGCTCCTCCGCGTCGTTGCGGGGCGAGGGCACGCCCGCGTCGGCGAGGCGCTGGGTGGCCTGGGCGACTTCCGCGAGCAGCACGCTGCGGGGGTTTGGGGGTCGCCCCCCAAGATGTTGCTGCACGCTGGTCCTCCGGGGCTGAGCTGGTCTTTTTTGGTGTGGCTTAGGCGGCGGCGAGCTTGGCGGCCGAGTCGGCGTCGAGGCAGGCCTGGATCACCGGGTCGAGCTCACCGTCGAGCACCTGGTCCAAGTTGTACGCCTTGAAACCGACGCGGTGGTCCGAGATGCGGTTCTCGGGGAAGTTGTACGTACGGATCTTCTCGGAGCGGTCGACGGTGCGGACCTGGCTGCGACGGGCGTCCGCGGCCTCGGCCTCGGCCTTCTCCTGGGCAGCGGCGAGCAGCCTGGAACGCAGGATACGCATCGCCTGCTCCTTGTTCTGGAGCTGGCTCTTCTCGTTCTGGCAGGAAGCGACCACTCCGGTGGGCAGGTGCGTGATGCGCACCGCGGAGTCCGTCGTGTTGACGGACTGGCCGCCGGGGCCCGACGAGCGGTAGACGTCGATGCGGAGGTCGTTCGCGTGGATCTCGACATCGACCTCCTCGGCCTCGGGCGTCACGAGGACGCCGGCCGCGGAGGTGTGGATACGGCCCTGCGACTCGGTCGACGGCACACGCTGCACGCGGTGCACACCGCCCTCGTACTTCAGACGGGCCCAGACGCCCTGGCCGGGCTCGGTCGCGCCGTTGCCGCCCTTGGTCTTCACGGCGACCTGGACGTCCTTGTAGCCGCCCAGCTCGGACTCGGTGGCGTCGATGATCTCGGTCTTCCAGCCGACGCGCTCCGCGTACCGCAGATACATGCGCAGCAGGTCGCCGGCGAAGAGGGCCGACTCGTCGCCGCCCGCGCCCGCCTTGACCTCGAGGATGACGTCCTTGTCGTCGTTGGGGTCCCGGGGGACCAGCAGGAGCCGCAGCTTCTCGGTGATCTCCTCGCGCTGCTTCTCGAGGTCCTTGACCTCGGCGGCGAAGTCCGGGTCGTCCGCGGCGAATTCGCGCGCGGTCTCGATGTCGTCACCGGTCTGCTTCCAGGAGCGGTAGGTGGCGACGATCGGGGTCAGCTCGGCGTAGCGCTTGTTGAGCTTGCGCGCGTTCGCCTGGTCGGCGTGGACCGAGGGGTCCGCGAGCTTCGTCTCGAGATCGGCGTGCTCACCGATGAGGTCCTCGACGGCCTCGAACATCTCCGGCTCCTGAAGTGAGGTACAGCGAAAGGGAACGGCCACCGGCCGGCCGGGGAAGACCCCCCGGGTCCCCGGCCAACCAAAAACAAGCACGCCGGTCCCGGCCCGCCCCGGAGGGCGGCCGTGGACCGGCGCAAGTGGCTCGCTACTTGTTGGCGGCAGCAGCCTTGCCGAAGCGGGCCTCGAAGCGGGCCACACGGCCACCGGTGTCGAGGATCTTCTGCTTGCCCGTGTAGAACGGGTGGCACTCGGAGCAGACCTCGGCACGGACGGTGCCGCTGGAGATCGTGCTGCGGGTGGTGAACGACGCGCCACAGGTGCAGCTGACCTGCGTCTCGACGTACTCGGGGTGGATGTCGCGCTTCAAGGTGTCTCCTATGATCTCGGAGGGCTCCGGGTCGCTTCCGCGGATTGCGGGGGCGTGAACCGGGGCCGACGTACCAGTCTGCCAGGACTGGCCGTATCCCCCAAAACCGGGGTCGGGGCGGAACTATTCCCGAAGGGTCACCGCCACGTGGTGACCGGCGTCCGCCGGCCGGCTAGTGGCTGGTCACCACGGAGCCCGCGGCGCCCTTGTCACCGGCGGAGCCCTTGAGCGCGGAGGCCGGGACGGGCTGGTCCGTCTTGAGCGCCGCCCAGACCTTCGCGCCCGCCTTCTCCAGCGGGAGTACGCGGTTCGGGTCGGCGGGGTCGTACTGGACGGGGAGCGTCACCATCTTCATGTCTCCGGCGCCGATGCCCTTGAGGCCGCCCGCGAAGCCCGCCAGTTCGTTGACCGAGTTGAGCTCGGAGTCGGTGGTGACGGCGCTGGTGGCGGTGTCCGCGAGGTCGTAGAGCTTCTTGGGGCTGGTGAAGACGCCGACGTCCTTGATCTGGTTGATCAGCGCCTTCATGAAGGCCTGCTGGAGCTGTATTCGGCCCAGGTCGCTGCCGTCGCCGACGGCGTGCCGGGTGCGGACGAGGCCGAGCGACTGCTCGCCGTCGAGGGTGTGCTTCCCGGCCGCCAGGTGCAGATGGCTCTTGTCGTCGTCTATGGCCTGCTGGGTGGTGATGTCGACGCCACCGAGGGTGTTGATGAGCTTCTTGAAGCCCGAGAAGTCGACCTCGACGTAGTGGTCCATGCGGATCCCGGACATCTTCTCGACCGTCTTGACGGCGCAGGCCGGGCCGCCGACCTCGTACGCCGTGTTGAACATCTGCTGATTGCCGCCCGCGACCGAGTTGCCTGCGCTGTCGGTGCAGGCCGGGCGGGTGACGAGGGTGTCGCGAGGTATGGAGACCACGCTGGCCTTCTGGTGGCCCTTGTACACGTGGACGACCATCGCGGTGTCGGAGCGGGCACCGCCGCCGTCCTTCCCGTACTTGGCGTTCGCGCCCGAGCGCGAGTCCGAGCCGAGGACGAGGATGTCCATCGAGCCGTCGTCGACGTTCGCGGGGCGGTCGGGGCCGAGCGCGGCGTTGATGTCGACGCCCTTGATGTTCCCGTTGAGCTTGAAGTACAGGAAGCCGGCGCCCGCGCCCGCCAGGACGACGAGTCCCGCCGCGGTGCAGGCCGTGATGACGAGGGCCTTGCGGCGCCCGGCGCGCGGCTTGCGCCGTCGGCCGCCGCCTCCGCCGCCGCGGGTGGGGCGGCTCGGATCGGTGGTCGCGGGGCTGCTCTCGTCGGGCATGTGCTCCTCAGTCCTCAGCTGCTCTGTCGTCCGGTTACCCCCTGTTTGCAGGGTCAGGCGCGAATGGACGCTTCTTCGTCCGTCTCTTCGCGAGACGTGGAAACCGGGAAGAAGGGTTGCACAACGCGCCGTGCCCGCCGCGGGGCTCGCGACGGGCACGGAGAGTGCTGACATGAGCCGATCGTCCGGCTCTCACCTGCGGGTTTATCCGAAGATGTTGTACTGCGTGTAGCCGGTCCCGATCTTGATGCGTGTGGCAAAGATCTCCGAGGAGGCGGTCCCCGTGCCCGGGTACAGGTAGAGCGTGCCGCCGGGTGTGCGGGCCACGTAGTCGGCCTTGCCGTCGCCGGTCACGTCGCCCGGCGCCGCGAACGCGTTGTACCCGTCCCAGGTGCGCACCTGCACGCCGGTCTCGAAGGGCGCGGACGCCTTGCCGGTGCCCTTGAGGAGGTACAGCTTGCCGCCGCTGCCGCGGGCGATCAGGTCGCTCCTGCCGTCGCCGGTGAAGTCGCCCTTGCCGCGCAGGGAGTTGAAGACCTGGTAGCCGCTGCCGACGGTGGTGCGGGTGCCGTACGTCCCGTCGCCCTTGCCGGGGTACAGGTAGAGCGTGCCGCCGGAGGTCACCGACAGCAGGTCGGGGTACCGGTCGCCGGTCACGTCGCCGGGCACCACGACGAACTTCCGCGTCGCCCAGTCGCTCGCGATCTTCGTGTCCGTGTACGTCGAGCTGGACGCGGACCGGTGCCGCCAGTAGACGTTCCCGTCCGACCGTCGGCGGATGATGAAGTCCTGGTAGCCGTCGCGGTTCATGTCGGCCTGGAGGACGAGGTTGTACGCGCTCCACGACCCGCTCAGCGTCTTGCGCGTGGCGAAGCCGCTGCCCGTGGACTCCTTGACGTAACCCTTGCCACCGGAGGCGGCCCGGACGAAGAGGTCGGCCTTGCCGTTGCGGCTGATGTCGGTGTCGTCGATGCGCGGACGGACCTTGGGCTGGTACGTGGAGACCTTGGTGAAGGCCTCGTACGTGCCGGAGACGTTGCAGAGCTGCTTGCCCTGGCTGATGCCCCAGGAGACGATGCCGACGACCTTGTCGCCCACGACGAGCGGGCCGCCCGAGTCACCCGGGCACGTGGTCTTGCCGGTGCTGTCGTCGCCGGTGCCGAGCTGTCCGGCGCAGACCATCTTCCCGGCCTGGAAGTACGGGTCCAGGTTCTGGGTGCAGGCGTCGTCGGAGTTCAGCGGCAGGGTGACCTTCTGCAGCTGGGACGCGATGTCGGCGGTGTCCTCGTTCGAGCTGGTGAGGCCCCAGCCGTACACGGTGGCGTTCGTGCCGGCGGCGTACAGCGCGCTGTCACCCGGTCCGGCCAGCTCCAGCGTGGTCTGGGCGACCGGCTTGGCGAGGGTGAGCAGGGCGACGTCGTTCGTGATGGCGTCGGGGTCGTAGCCGTCGCGCACCCAGCTGCGGGTGACGTCGATGTACGTGGCGCCGTTGCCGGCGACGGTGACGCTCTTGCTGGTGCCTACGGCGACTTCGCCGTACTTGCCCCAGTCCTGCCGGTTGCCGTTCTCGTCGTGCAGGCAGTGCGCGGCGGTGAGCACCTTGTTCGGCGCGACCAGCGTGCCGCCGCAGACGAAGTACGAGCCGCCCGCGGGGTCGTTGTAGACGAGCTGCACCATCCAGGAGGCGGCGCTCGCGGTGCCGCCGATGATGCGGGGCGTGACCGTCCGGTCACCGCTCGGTGACGGCGATGACGCCGCGGGCTGCGCGGTCTTCGCGCCGGGCGGCGGCTGCACGACCCGGCCGGCGTCGGACTCCCCCGCGTAAGAGGTGACGGCGAACGCGCCCGCGCCGATCAGGGCGAGCCCGGCCGCCGCGGCCGGCAGCACCTTGCCGAGTCTTCGGCGGTGCCGGCCGGAGCCGGATACAGATATGTCCACGCAAGTCCCCCCAGGGAGCAATGAGTTGAACGTTTGATGAAGAGCGCGATCGTACAACCCGCCCCGGAGCGCACAAAGGGCCGCCCCCGTCACATCCGTGACGGGGGCGGCCCTTGAGCGGTGCTACCGCCGAGCGAAGCTCTTAGTCGTTGCCGTTGCCCGGCGACGGCGTCGTCTTCGCGATCTGCATCAGGAACTCGGCGTTCGACTTCGTCTGCTTCATCTTGTCGAGAAGCAGCTCGATGGCCTGCTGCGAGTCGAGCGCGTGCAGCACCCGGCGCAGCTTCCAGACGATCGCCAGCTCTTCCGCGTTGAGCAGGATCTCTTCCTTACGGGTGGAGGACGCGTCGACGTCCACCGCCGGGAAGATGCGCTTGTCGGAGAGCTTGCGGTCGAGCTTGAGCTCCATGTTGCCGGTGCCCTTGAACTCCTCGAAGATCACCTCGTCCATGCGCGAGCCGGTGTCGACCAGCGCGGTGGCGAGAATGGTCAGCGAGCCGCCGTCCTCGATGTTGCGCGCCGCACCGAAGAAGCGCTTCGGCGGGTAGAGCGCGGTCGAGTCGACACCACCGGACAGGATGCGGCCGGAGGCCGGCGCCGCCAGGTTGTAGGCACGGCCCAGACGCGTGATCGAGTCGAGCAGGACGACCACGTCGTGACCGAGCTCCACGAGACGCTTGGCGCGCTCGATGGCGAGCTCGGCGACCGTGGTGTGGTCCTCGGCCGGACGGTCGAAGGTCGAGGAGATGACCTCGCCCTTCACCGACCGCTGCATGTCGGTGACCTCTTCCGGACGCTCGTCGACCAGGACGACCATCAGGTGGCACTCGGGGCTGTTGGTGGTGATCGCGTTGGCGACCGCCTGCATGATCATGGTCTTGCCGGTCTTCGGCGGGGCCACGATCAGGCCTCGCTGGCCCTTACCGATCGGCGACACGAGGTCGATGATGCGGGTGGTCAGGATGCCCGGGTCGGTCTCCAGACGGAGCCGGTCCTGCGGGTAGAGCGGCGTCAGCTTGTTGAACTCCGGCCGCCCGCGCCCGGATTCGGGCGCCATGCCGTTGACGGAGTCGAGGCGGACCAGCGCGTTGAACTTCTCGCGGCGCTCGCCGTCCTTGGGCTGGCGGACCGCGCCGGTGACGTGGTCACCCTTGCGCAGGCCGTTCTTGCGGACCTGGGCGAGCGAGACGTACACGTCGTTCGGACCGGGCAGGTAGCCGGAGGTCCGGATGAACGCGTAGTTGTCGAGGATGTCCAGGATGCCCGCGACGGGGATCAGGACGTCGTCCTCGGAGACCTGCACCTCGTTGCCGAAGCCGGCCTCGTCGCGGCCACGACGGCCACGGCGGTCGCGGTAGCGGCCACGGCGTCCGCGGCGGCCACCCTCGAAGTCGTCGTCGTCCTGCGGACCGTTGTCCCGCTGACGGTCCTGGCGTCCGCCGCCCTGCGGCTGGCGGTTGCCGCCCTGATCCTTGCCCTGCTCATCGCCCTTGCCACGGCGGTCGCCGCGGTCACGGCCACCGCGCTCACCGCGGTCGCCGCCACGGTCACCGCGGTCACGACGGTCACGGCGCTCGCGACGGCCCTCGGCGCCGTTGTCACCGGCGTCGCCCTGGGCGTCCGTCTTGGTCTCGGTCTTCGCCTCGGCCGTGACGGTCTCGGGGCTGCCGGCCTCGGAGGTGGCACGGCGGCGGCGGCGCTCGCCGGCCTTCTCGTCGCTCGCCGGCTGACCGGGGATGTCGATCTGCTGCTGAGCGGCGGCCTTCGCGGCCTTCGCGTCCTCGGCCTTGGTGGCCTTGGCGGCGGGGGCCTCGGTGCCGTTCGCCGCGGCCTCGTCACCGGTGCGCGCCTTGGAGGTGGCACGGCGCTTCGGCTTGGTCTCGGTGGTGTCGGCGCTCTTCGCGGGAGCGCCTCCCCCGGCCTGCGCCTCCTTGATGACCTCGATCAGCTGGCTCTTGCGCATACGCGCGGTGCCCCTGATGCCGAGGCCCGATGCGACCTGCTGGAGCTCGGCCAGCACCATGCCCTCGAGGCCGGTACCGCGGCGCCGCCGGGAGCCCGAAGCACCGGCAGCAGGGGCATCCGCAGCGGCGGAGGGCGCGGCAGCGGAGCTGTCGGCGCTCACGCCCATCAGATCGGTGGTGTCGCTCACGAAGGGTCCTTCCCTGGAGCGGACGTCGGCCTGTCTGGCTCGGCGACCGGTTGTGCTGTCCGGCGGTGGTCCTGTCGGTATGGACCGTGCCGGGGCGGTGGTCCGCCAACGCGGCGGAAGAATTCATTGGTGACGGCGAGTCCCGAAGCCGCGGGTTTCACTGGAATGTCTGTGTCACCCGGCTCGATCACACCGGTTCCGGAGCATGCTCGAAACGGCTCAGCGCTTGGCACAGAGCAATTTGCGGGGCTCCCGGAAGAATGGTTGTCCCGGAGGGGGACACACAGCACCTCGCCATGGTGGGGTCGGGTGCAGACTTGAGGTTAACACTACCGGATCCAACAAATATTCCCCCTCTCGAATTCCGGCAACCGTGTGTCAGTGAGCAAGCGGCAGCACGCTCGCTCCGTCGACATCGAGGTCGAGGCGGTTCGCCGCCCATCCCTCACCGGCCAGCCGGGCGACCTTGTCGGCCGCTGACTCCTCCACAAGGGCGAGGACCGTGGGGCCCGCCCCTGAGATCACCGCGGGAACGCCGTCTGCCCGCAGACGCTCCACGAGTGCGAGGCTCTCCGGCATCGCGGGAGCCCGGTATTCCTGGTGGAGCCGGTCCTCGGTGGCGGGCAGCAGCAGCTCGGGGCGCCTCGTGAGGGCCTCGACGAGCAGGGCCGCTCGGCCCGCGTTCACCGCGGCGTCCACATGGGGGACGCTGCGCGGCAGGAGACCGCGCGCGGTCTCGGTGAGTACCGGCTTTCCCGGTACGAAAACCACCGGAACGATGGAACCCGCGGGGTCCATCCTGATCGCCCGGGCCGCGCCGCCGTCCATCCAGGAGAGCGTGAAGCCGCCGAGCAGGCAGGCCGCGACGTTGTCCGGGTGCCCCTCGATCTCGGTCGCGAGCTCCAGCAGGGCCGCGTCGTCGAGGCGGGCGTCGCCGCCTATCGTCACGGCGCGCGCGGCGACGATGCCGGCGCAGATCGCGGCCGACGAGGAGCCGAGGCCGCGGCCGTGCGGGATCCGGTTGGCGCAGACCACCTCGAGGCCGCGCGGCTGTCCGCCGAGCAGGTCGAAGGCCGTGCGCAGGGAACGTACGAGCAGATGGGACTCGTCGCGCGGAAGGGTTTCGGAGCCCTCACCTGCGATGTCGATGTTCAGGCCGGAGTCGGCGACCCGGACGACCACGTCGTCGTAGAGGCCCAGCGACAGGCCGAAGGCATCGAAGCCGGGGCCGAGGTTGGCGCTGGAGGCGGGGACGCGCACCCTGACGGCGGCGGCGCGGAAGGCGGGACCGGCCATCGCTCGATGACACTCCTTGAGCTGCGGTTCTTGCGTGATGAACGAGGTGACTGCGGTAGAGATCCGATGATTGCTGCCCGTGTGAGAACCCGAAGGCCGCGAGGGTTGCGACAACGCCTGCGGCACCGCGGCATATGCATATGCGGCGGGGTGGGTTCGGTACAGCCTATCGAAGGAAGGTTCTGTGGCGACATAGGGCGCACAGGAGGCGCACGATGCGTGTCGAAAGCCCCCTGTGCACCCCCTGTGCGGAGTTGACCGGTCCGGTCCGCTTACGCCAGGCCGAGGCGCTCTGCCGCGGTGGCGGCGTCGACCGGGACGGTGACGGGCTGCGGGGCACCCGCGACGGCCCAGTCGGGGTCCTTGAGGCCGTTGCCCGTGACGGTGCAGACGATCTTCTGCCCCTTGTCGACCTTGCCCTGCTCGGCGGCCTTGAGCAGACCGGCGACGGAGGCGGCCGACGCGGGCTCCACGAAGACACCCTCCTGGGACGCCAACAGCTTGTAGGCGCGCAGGATTTCACGGTCCGTCACTTCGTCGATGAAGCCGCCGGACTCGTCACGGGCGGCCAGCGCGAAGTCCCAGGACGCGGGGTTGCCGATGCGAATCGCGGTGGCGATCGTCGACGGGTCCTTGACGATCTCGCCGCGCACGATGGGCGCGGAACCGGAAGCCTGGAAGCCCCACATACGCGGCGTGTGCGTCGCGATGCCGTCCGCCGCGTACTCCTTGTAGCCCTTCCAGTAGGCCGTGATGTTGCCGGCGTTGCCGACGGGAAGGACATGGATGTCAGGCGCGTCGCCGAGCGCGTCGACGATCTCGAACGAGGCGGTCTTCTGGCCCTCGATACGGAACGGGTTGACCGAATTGACCAGCGCCACCGGGTAGTTCTCGGAGAGGGCGCGGGCCAGGTTCAGGCAGTCGTCGAAGTTGCCGTCGACCTGGAGGATCTTCGAACCGTAGACCAGCGCCTGGCCCATCTTGCCGAGCGCGATCTTGCCCTGCGGGACGAGTACGGCGCAGACCATCCCGGCGCGCACGGCGTAGGCCGCGGCAGAGGCGGAGGTGTTGCCGGTGGAGGCGCAGATGACGGCCTGCGCGCCCTCCTCCTTGGCCTTCGTGATCGCCATCGTCATGCCGCGGTCCTTGAAGGACCCGGTCGGGTTGGCACCCTCGACCTTGAGGTGGACCTCGCAGCCCGTGCGCTCGGAGAGCACCTGGGCGGGCACGAGCGGCGTGCCGCCCTCGCGCAGCGTGACGACCGGCGTGGTGTCGGACACCGGAAGCCGGTCGCGGTACTCCTCGATGATTCCGCGCCACTGGTGGGTCATTGCTCGTTACTCCCCTTCAACACGCATGATGCTGGCGACACCACGCACGGTGTCGAGCTTGCGCAGCGCGTCGACGGTCCCGGTGAGGGCCGCGTCCGCCGCACGGTGGGTGACCACGACGAGGGAGGCCTCGCCGTCCTTGCCCGATTGGCGCACCGTGTCAATGGATACGCCGTGCTCGGCGAAGACCGTCGCGACCTGGGCGAGGACGCCCGGCTTGTCGGCCACGTCGAGGCTGATGTGGTAGCGCGTCACGACCTCGCCCATGGGCGAGACGGGCAGCTGGGTGTAGGCGGAGTCACCGGGTCCGGTGGCCTCGCCGAGCTTGTTGCGGCACACGGCCACGAGGTCGCCGAGCACGGCCGACGCGGTGGGCGCGCCGCCGGCTCCGGGCCCGTAGAACATGAGCTGGCCGGCGGCCTCGGCCTCGACGAACACGGCGTTGTACGCGCCGCGCACGGAGGCCAGCGGGTGGTCGAGCGGGATCATCGCGGGGTGCACGCGCGCGGTGACGGACCCGCCGTGCGCCGCCCGCTCACAGATGGCGAGCAGCTTGATGGTGCAGCCCATCTCCTTCGCGGAAGCGAAGTCGGCGGCGGTCACCTCGGTCATGCCCTCGCGGTAGACGTCGTCGAGACGTACGCGGGTGTGGAAGGAGATCCCGGCGAGAATGGCCGCCTTGGCGGCGGCGTCGAAGCCCTCGACGTCGGCGGTGGGGTCGGCCTCGGCGTAACCGAGCGCGGTGGCCTCGTCGAGGGCCTCCTGGTAGCCGGCGCCCGTCGAGTCCATCTTGTCGAGGATGAAGTTCGTGGTGCCGTTGACGATGCCCATCACACGGTTGATCTTGTCGCCGGCGAGGGACTCGCGCAGCGGCCTGATCAGCGGGATCGCGCCGGCGACGGCGGCCTCGTAGTAGAGGTCCTTGCCGTGCTCCTCGGCGGCGGCGTGCAGCGCGGCGCCGTCCTGGGCGATGAGCGCCTTGTTGGCGGAGACGACGGAGGCGCCGTGCTCGAACGCCGTCATGATGAGGCCGCGGGCCGGCTCGATGCCTCCGATGACCTCGACGACCACGTCGATGTCGCCCCGTTTGACCAGCGCGGTCGCGTCCGTCGTCACCAGCGAGGGGTCGATGCCCTCGCGCACCTTCGACGGACGTCGGACGGCGACCCCGGCCAGTTCCACGGGGGCGCCGATCCGGGCCGCGAGGTCCTCGGCGTGCGTCGTCATGATGCGCGCCACCTCTGAGCCGACTACCCCACAGCCAAGGAGCGCCACCTTCAGCGGACGCGTACGCATCATCGACCTACGCCTTTCATTGAACCCAGCTCGGAGAGCTCAGCCTGCTTGATACTGCTTCAGTGGACCAGTCTCACCCACCGGACCGGGGTTTCTGCCCCCGGTCCGAATCCTGAGACACGTATTTCATTATCCGACGTCGAGACGCAGGAGATCTTCCTCCGTCTCACGCCGGACGATCACCCGCGCCTCACCGTCGCGCACGGCGACGACGGGCGGGCGAAGTGCGTGGTTGTAATTGCTGGCCATGGACCGGCAGTACGCGCCGGTCGCCGGCACGGCGATGAGGTCACCGGGCGCGAGGTCGGCGGGCAGGAAGGCGTCCTTGACCACGATGTCGCCACTCTCACAGTGCTTGCCCACCACACGGACGAGCATCGGCTCGGCGTCGGACGTCCGCGAGACGAGGGCGACCGTGTACTCGGCGTCGTAGAGGGCGGTGCGGATGTTGTCCGACATGCCGCCGTCCACGGACACGTACGTACGGAGGGTTTCGAGCGGCTTGACGGTGCCGACCGTGTAGAGCGTGAAGGCGGTCGGGCCGACGATGGCGCGGCCCGGCTCGACGGAGATGCGCGGCGTACGCAGACCGGCCGCCTCGCACTCGCGCGTCACGATCTCACCGAGCGCCTTGGCGATCTCGTGCGGCTCACGGGGGTCGTCATCGGAGGTGTACGCGATGCCGAGCCCGCCGCCGAGGTCGATCTCGGGCAGCTCGACACCGTGCTCGTCGCGCACCTCGGCCAGCAGCGACACGACGCGCCGCGCGGCGACCTCGAAGCCCGCCATGTCGAAGATCTGCGAGCCGATGTGGCTGTGGATGCCGATGAGCTCGAGACCGTCGAGCTTGAGCGCACGCCGTACGGCCTCGGCGGCCTGTCCCCCGGCGAGCGCGATCCCGAACTTCTGGTCCTCGTGCGCGGTGGCGATGAACTCGTGCGTGTGGGCCTCGACGCCGACCGTCACACGGATCTGCACGGGCTGGCGCTTGCCGAGCCGCTCGGCGATGTGCGACACCCGCACGATCTCCTGGAACGAGTCGAGCACGATCCGCCCGACCCCGACCTCGACGGCCCGCTCGATCTCTTCCTCGGACTTGTTGTTGCCGTGGAAGGCGATACGGTCCGCCGGCATTCCGGCGGACAGGGCGGTGGCGAGCTCGCCGCCGGAGCAGACGTCCAGGTTGAGCCCTTCCTCGTGCAGCCAGCGCACCACGGCGCGGGAGAGGAACGCCTTGCCGGCGTAGAAGACGTCGGCGTCGGCCCCGAAGGCGTCACGCCAGGCGCGGCAACGGGCCCGGAAGTCGTCCTCGTCGAGGAAGTAGGCGGGGGTGCCGAACTCCTCGGCGAGCCGGGCCACTTCGATGCCGCCGACACGGACCGCGCCGTCGCCCGCACGGGTGACGGTCCGCGACCACACCTTCGGGTCGAGGGCGTTGAGATCGGCGGGCGGGGCGGTGTAGTGCCCCTCGGTCAGGACATCGGCGTGGCGGGGCCCGGCGGGGTGTGCGGAACGGCTCATGACTGTCTTCTGCGCTCTCTCAGAGATGTTCGGGTGCGTCGATACCGAGCAGGGACAGGCCGCCGGCGAGCACCGCCCCGGCGGCTTCGGCAAGCGCGAGCCGGGCACGGTGGGCGGCCGAGGGTTTCTCCTCACCCTGCGGCAGCACGGTGTGCTGGAACCCGAGCAACGCGTCGGCCACCACGACAAGGTGCCGGGCGAGCCGGTCGGGGGCGTGGTGGGTGGCGGCGAGGGTGAGGGTTTGGGGATGGGTGGACAGGGCGGTGTGGAGGGGGGCCGCGGCGTTCGCCCCGGCGCGGGTGGCGTCCCCCGCGCCCGTCGCCGTGTCGTGGTCGCGTACGTCGCCGGGTTCGGCGGTGAAGCCGAGGGCGGACGGTGCATCGCCGAGGGCACTGGAGGCACCGGCGGCGATGGGGGCGCCACTTGCGGCGGACGCCTGGTCGCGTACGTCGCCGGGTTCGGCGGTGAAGCCGAGGGCGGCGGCGTTACGGGTGAGGGCGCGGGTACGGGCGTGGGCGTACCGGACGCGGAAGAGGGGGTTGCTCTCGCGCTGGGCGAGATGCTCGTCGTCGATACGGGGACGGTCGTGCGCGGCGGGCAGGAGCAGGGCCCAGCGGGACGCGTCGCGGCCGAGGACGGAGGGGTCACGGGGCGCGGGCACGGGCCGCAGGTTCACGACGTGCGCGGCGCTCGGCCCGGCCGTCTTCCCCTCGGCCGTCGCGCCCTGGACGACGTGGGCCCGGGCGCCCTGCGTGGCGAGGACGCGGCGGAGCGAATCGGCGACGATCTCGGCCCTGACCTCGTACGGAATGCGGATCTCATAGCGCTGACCTGCAAGAACATCACTGCACCCGTACTCGCCGCCCCGGGCGAGAATCTCGCGGGCGAGGGAGCCGGGGTCGTCGTCGGCGAGGGTGAGATTGAGGAATCCGGGGCCGGTGACCTCGACGTCGGCGATGCCGGGGCTGCCGCAGAGGCGCCGCGAGAGGACCTCGGCGACGTGCCGGGGCGGGCGTCCGGCGGGACCGGCGAGTTGCAGCGCGACGTTCGTGGAGTAGTCCCCGCACCCACCGGGCCGCGGCCGCTCGACCACGACGCGTGCCGGCACGACCACGCTCAGCTCACCGTCGTCGACCGCGCGGCGCACTGCGCGCAGGACGGTACGGGAGAGCTCGACGGGGGTCACGGGACAAGCGTATGGGAGGAGGGGGGTGGGTGAGCGACCTGGTTTACGGGATGGTCCGGCATACGGACACGCTCGGCTCCCCCGTAACGCCTAGCCCCTGGTACGCCCGGCACGCTCGGCCTCTTCGGCCCCGCGACCACTGTCGGTTCCGCGCTCGCTCAACTGCCTTACTACCCGTACCAGTTCACTGGGCTCGAAGGGCTTGGCGAGGAAGGAGTCGACCCCGACATCGAGTCCGGTGTCAACCTCCTGAATGGTGCAGGCGCTGACGATCACGATCGGGACACCGCGCGTATGGGCGTCCGAACGGAGCCGCGCGGCGGTCCGCAGCCCGTCGAGTCGGGGCATCACGACATCCAGAGTGATCACATCAGGCCGAACCTGATGCACCACATCCAGACACTCGGCACCATCGGCCGCGGTCACGACCTCGAAGCCCTCCAGCTCGAGATTGACCCTGATCAGCTGCCGAATCACCTTGTTGTCGTCCACAACAAGCACTCGGCCGGACGCGCCTGACACAACTCGAGAGTAGGTCCGCCGGCGCCACCGCGTCCGGGTTTTCCCCACTTCCGCCCCGTACAGGGGACTACCACCCTCGCGTGCCCCCGCACACGCCTCCCAGGACGCCACCTCAGCAGCGAATTAACTGTTCATGGGGACCCCGACGGAGCTGGTAGGGTTCTACCCGTCGCCACGCCAGCCGCGGCGAACACGCCCCCGTAGCTCAGGGGATAGAGCAACGGCCTCCGGAGCCGTGTGCGCAGGTTCGAATCCTGCCGGGGGCACCTTGTATGAGGTGCCCAAAGACCCCGCCATCAGCGCTTTCGCTGAGGACGGGGTCTTCGTGTATCTACGGACGTGTGCAGCCGTATGCCGCCGGGCGCAGGGGCAGAGATTCGCGGTCTTCCGTTACCTCCCCAGCGCCAACCCACCGGGGCCGTCGCCGACGGGGATCGGGGCGCCAAGAGCCGTGTTGGTGTTCGTATCGATCGCCGAGACCGTGTCCGAGCCGCCGTTGGGCACGTAGGCGCCACCGCGGAGGGCGTCGGTGGTCACCGCGCCGGGGTCGTCGCCGACGGGGATCGGGCAGCCGAAAACCGTGTTGGTGTAGGTGTTGATCACCGAAACCGTGCCCGAGTGGGAGTTGGTCACGAAGGCACGACCGCGGAGGGCGTCGGTGGCCGCCGCGCCGGGGTGCTGCCGACGGAAATCGAGGAGCCGACAACCCTGTTGGTCCTGGTGTCTCGATCACCGAAACCGTGTCCGCGTAGGCGTTGACGACATAGAGGTGATTGTTGAGCAGCTTCTTGTGCGTCGCTGCGGAGGCATGAGGAGCAGCCGCGGGCAGGAGTGCGACGGAGAGTGCCGCCAGGGCGACGGTCCACCGGGTGAGCCAGCGGTGCCGTGGGCCACCGCGTGGGTGAGCGAAGACGTCGCCTGATGTGAGGAGCTCAGGGGGAGCTGGGGACAGCATTGCTCCAAGCCGGTCGGCTCTTGGAGCCGTCATGATGCGGTGCAGCGGCTGAGCAGGAATGGGCGCCCACCGTCCGTCAAAGCACATCCTTCGGTCCGCCACTGCGCTCTGCCGGCCGGACTGCGCTGAACGTGACCGCTCCCCGGGGCTGCCCTCATGACCTGTCCGGCGCCATGACCTGTCCGGCGCCATGACCTGTCCGGCCTCATGACCTGTCCGGCGTCATGACCTGTCCGGCGCCATGACCTGTCCGGCCTCATGACCTGTCCGGCGTCATGACCTGTCCGGCCTCATGGCCTGTCCGGCGTCAGGCGTGTGTCTCTCGCGCCGTGCATCCGTCGGCCCGTACCTGGATCACCGCATGCGTGCCCTTCGTTCGCCAGTCGGGGCCCTCCGATGCCTCCACGATGCGCTGCGTCTTCTCGTCCAAGCCCGCGATGACGTCCGACTTGAGAGTGCGCAGGGCCGCTACCGGGGACGGGAAGTAGGAGGTGAGGGTGGTGAACGGGGTTGTGGGGGGACGGAGTTGGTCGCCCACCAGGCGGCGGTAGTTGAGGTCGCCCTTCAAGATGGTGAGCGTGGCTGTCCCGAATGACCTCTTCAGGTCGTCCGGCATGGCGGCGTACGGCAGTGGGGCGCAGGAGAAAGGGTGCGTGCGGAGTTGCAGGTGGCCTGTTGAGGTCGCGTGCCACAGGCGTTCGCCCGCATTGCCTGCCTCGCCCGGGGCCTGCTTCAGGTGGTGCAGGGCGTCGATCACGTCCGTGGGGGTCGCGTCGGAGACGTAGTACGGGTGTGGCTTCAGCTGGAGGACCACTTGTTCCGCGTGTGCGTGGCGCAGGAAGTGGTCGATGAGGAGGAGGTCGGGGACCAGTTCGCGGCCCGCGTTGTCCGCCACCACGTGGACCGTGCTCCCGGCCCCCGGCGGCAGCAGCGACCACAGGCGTTCCGAGTCGTCCGCCAGGAGGGGCGTGGTGGAGGTGTCGGTGGCGTTCGCGGTCAGTCGGAAGCCGAGGTCCGCGCGGTTGCCCCACAGCGAGCCGTGGAGCAGGGCCCGGGCCTGGGATTCCGGTGGTTCCTGCGCGAGATCGTCCAGGGCCGTCAGTTCCGCCTGCGCCTCCGGGCTTCGCAGCTCCGCCTGCTTGAAGGGGCGGAACGGGTCGATGCCCCGCCACGGTCCGGCGGCGTCGTAGTAGCCGACCGCGCCCAGGAGCCTGCGGTAGAAGTAGCTCTCCGCCCACAGGAACGGCGCGTCGAACCACGACCCGCCCACGTGCTCGCCGCTCCCCCACGCCTCCCACTGTTCGCGGTCCCGGGCGTCCGCAGGCAGCGGTTCCATCACGCCGGCCGGATCCGTGCTCTCCCTCAGGAGCGCGTCCAGTGCCCCCTGCCGCTCCGGGTCGTACGGGAACGCGTCCCGCACCCGCCGGATCAGCGCCGGGTGGCGTTCGCGCAGCACGCTGTACGGGAATGATCCGGGAGCGTTGCTCCGGATCACGTCGCCGGCGTCGTCGACATCTTCAACGTTCTCCATGGCCGATTGATCCTCCGGTCGTCGGGCCCAGCAGCATCGTCACCAGTCTTTCCGTCTGTTCGCCCGGATCGCGTGCCGTGTCTCCCCAGGTCGTCATCAACAGGTGGTGGACCGTCCCGACCAGCGCCAGCGCCGTCGCCGTCGTGTCCGTGGCGGGGTCGAGACGGCCCCGTTCCACTTCCGCGTCCAGGTAGTCCGCGATCGACTGCTGGATCGCGTCGAAGCCCGGGGCGCCCGCTTCCAGAGCCTCACGAATACGGACAGACGCCGCCGGGGTCGAGACCGCCAGGCCCGCCGTCGTGGGGTTCAGGGAGGTCAGGAGCGCATAGCCGATCGTCTTCAGGTTGGCCGCCACCGTGGACTCGCCCGCGCGGCCCGGGAGATCCTCCGCCAGGCGCGCCGTGCCGGCGAAGCGGGCCAGGACCAGTTCCGCGACGAGTTCGTCCAGGCCCGCGAAGTGCTTGTGCAGCATGCCTTTCGCGCAGCCGGCCTCGGTCGTGATCGCCCTGCTCGTCAGGCCCGACGGGCCATCCCGCGTCAGGATCCGCTCCGCCGCGTCGAAGAGCCGCTCTCTTACGTCGAGGATCGCCACTCCGCGCGGGGACATGCTGCCTCTTCCCATCAGGTTCGCCATCGGGTCCGGGTCCGGCCGTCAGCAGGCCCGGCCATCAGGTTCGGTTCTCCGGTTCGGTTCTCCGGTTCGGTTCTCCGGTTCGGTTCTCCGGTTCGGTACGACCGTATGTCGACCGTCCCGGCCATGCGTCTGCAATGCCCTTGCCATGAGTATGGGCACGCGCCCATACTCGGTATGGGCGCGTGCCCATTCTAGTCTCGTCCCGTTCATCGCAACGAGGGGGTACCGCTGTGCCGCACATCGTGAACGCCGATCAGTCCCAGGCCTGGAACGGGTACGAAGGTCAGCACTGGGCCCGCAACCAGGACCGCTGGGACGCCGTGAACGCAGGGTTCAACCAGCCCCTCCTCGACGCCGCCGCAGTCCGCCCCGGCGAGCGGGTCCTCGACGTCGGCTGCGGCGCCGGGGCCACCACCCGCCTCGCCGCCCGGCGCGCGGGCCCGGCCGGGCGAGCGCTGGGGGTCGACCTGTCCGGGCCCATGCTGGCCCGGGCCGAGGAGACCGCCCGGCAGGAAGGGGCGGCCGACGTCAGCTTCGAGCGGGGCGACGCCCAGATCCACCCCTTCCCCGCCGGGGCCTTCGACGTCGCCATCAGCCGCTTCGGGGTGATGTTCTTCGCCGACCCCGTCGCCGCCTTCGCCAACATCCGGCGCGCCCTCCGGCCGGGCGGGAGGCTGGCGTTCATCTGCGCCGCCGAGCCCGAGCGCAACGACTGGCTCCGGGCCGTCGCCGGGCTGCGCGGCATCCTGCCTCTCGGCGACTTCGGGGCTCCGGGCGAGCGGGACACTTCGCGCGGTCCGGGGATGTTCTCCCTGGCGGACCCCGACGCCACGCGCGAGGTGCTGTCCGGCGCCGGGTTCGCGGGCGTCGAGGTACGGCGTGTGGAGGGGTACGGGCTGTGGGGGCGCGACGCCGGTGACGCCGCCGCGTTCCTGCTCGGTTCGGGGCCAGGGCGGCACCTGACCGAACAAGTCGACGACGAGATGAGGGAGTTGGCGCACCGCACCCTCACGAACAGCCTGCGCGCGTACGGGCGCGCGGGCGACAGGGATGCGGACGGGAAGGGCGAGGTGCGGATGAAGAGCGTCGGATTCCTCGTCACCGCGCACAATCCGGAAGAAGCCCCCTGCCCGTCGGCCAAGACCTCACCTACAGTGTGAAGATCCTGTGCCTACGCAGGAGTTCATCATCTGGGGGGCCTCATGGCACTGTTCGGAAACGCTCACACCGTCGACCCCGTCGGCGCGCAGCAGGAGTACGCGAAGCTGTTCGGTCAGGGCGAGCAAGTGCAGGCCGCGTACCTGCTCATCCGCGACACCATCCTGTTCACCGACCGGCGCCTGATCCTCGTCGACAAGCAGGGGATCACCGGCAAGAAGGTGGAGTACCACTCCATCCCCTACCGCAGCATCACGCACTTCTCCGTCGAGACCGCCGGGCACTTCGACCTCGACGGTGAGCTCAAGATCTGGATCTCCGGCACGGCGGCGCCCGTCCAGAAGACGTTCAGCAAGGGCGTCGACATCTACGAGGTGCAGGCGATCCTGACGCAGTTCGTGGCCCGCTAGGCACAGCGGACACAACAGTGGTCCGGCGGCGGCACCTTCGCACGCATGCGTAGCTGCGTACGACCGCCGCCGGCCCACCGCCCTCCCCCTAAGAGATCATCTCAATTGGTGATGCCGGTAGTCTGACGGTGTGTTGCTGACTGAGCGTCTGGTCCCTGATGGGTTGTGGGAGTTGTTCCAGCGGGTGGTGCCGGAGGCGCCGACGCGGCCGCAGGGTGGTGGCCGGCGCCGTCACGGGGACCGTGAGGTGCTGGCGGCGATTGTCTTTGTGGCCACGACAGGCTGCACGTGGTCGCAGGTCCCGCCGGTGTTCGGGCCATCGGGGGCCACGGCTCACCGCCGGTTCATGGAGTGGAGCCGGCAAAGGGTCTGGGCGAAGCTGCATCGTCTGGTCCTGGACGAGCTTGGATCCCGCGGAGAGTTGGACTGGTCGCGGTGCGCGATCGACTCGGTTAACATGCGGGCCCTGAAAAAGGGGACCTGACGGGCCCGAATCCTGTAGATCGGGGCAAGTACGGCTCGAAGATCCACTTGATCACCGAGCGGACAGGGCTTCCGCTTTCCATCGGTATATCCGGCGCCAACCTTCATGACAGCCAGGCCCTCGAACCGCTGGTACGTGGCATCCCGCCGATAAGATCCCGGCGTGGCCCCCGCCGTCGGCGCCCGGCCAAGCTTCACGCGGATAAGGCTTACGACAACCGCCACCTGCGGCAATGGCTCCGCGCACGCCACATAACACCGCGCATCGCCCGCAAGAGAGTTGAGACGTCACAGAAGCTGGGCCGCCACCGCTGGACCATCGAACGAACCATGGCCTGGCTCGCCGGCTGCCGCCGCCTCCACCGCCGCTACGAGCGGCAGGCCATCCACTTCCTGGCCTTCACCAGCATCGCCTGCACCCTCATCTGCTACCGCAGACTCACCAAATGAGATGATCTCTAAGACGCCCGCCTGCGCGACGCCGTCTTCTTCGCCGGTGACTTCTTGGCGGTCGTCTTCTTGGCCGCGGCCTTCGAGGCGCCCGCCTTCGAGCCGCTCGCCTTCGACGTACCGGCCTTGGACGACGTACCGGCCCTGGACGTACTCGCCTTCGACGTGCTCGCCTTGTCCGCGGCCGCCGTCCGCGACGAGGCAGCCGACTTCCTGGCCGTGGTCTTCCTCGCCGTGCCGCTCCCGGACGCCGCCGGCTTCGCCTTCGTCGACGTCGACTTCTTCCCGCCGACCTCCTTCGGGGCCGTACGGGACTTCAGCGGGGTCACCGAGCTGGTCTTCGCCTCCCGCTCCGGTGCGGCCGCTTCGCCGCGGGCCTCCTTGGCCGCCTTGACGCTGCTCTTCAGGGCCGCCATCAGGTCGATGACCTTGCCGCCGCCCTCGGGGGCGGCAGGCGCCTCCACCACGCCCTCGCCGGAGGCCTTCGCCTCGATCATCTCCTCGACCGCGGAACGGTAGTCGTCGTGCAGCGACTCCATGTCGACCTCGCCGAGGGTGTCCATCAGCGCGTCCGCCAGGTCGAGTTCGGCCTCGCGCACGGTCACCTGGGTCTCGGGCACCGCCTCCTCCGGGGCGCGCACCTCGTCGGGCCACAGCAGACCGTGCATCGCGATCACGTCGTCGACGACGCGCAGCATGCCGAGCCGCTCCCGCCCCCGGAGGGCGAACTTGGCGATGGCGACCTTCTTGTTCCGCTTGAGCGCCTCGCGCAGCAGGGTGTACGGCTTCGCCGCGGGGACGCCGTTCGCGGAGAGGTAGTAGGCGGCGTCCATCTGGAGGGGGTCGATCCGGTCGGCGGGGACGAAGGCCACGATCTCGATGGTCCGTGCGGACGGGATCGGCAGGGAGGCCAGATCCTCCTCCGTGATGGGGATGATCGCGCCGTCCGCCGCCTCGTACCCCTTGCCGATCTCCGCAGACGCGACCTCCTTCTCCTCCAGCTCGCAGAACTTGCGGTAGCGGATGCGGCCGCCGTCCTCCAGATGGATCTGCCGGAAGGAGATCGAGTGGCTCTCAGTGGCGTTGACCAGCTTGATCGGGATGCTGACCAGGCCGAACGAGATGGCGCCGTTCCAAATGGATCGCACGGTGTCCCTCTCTGCGTAGTGCTCTGCCGTGTGCCCTGCGTGGTGCTCTGCCCTGTGCCGCCCGTCGCGCCCTGCCGTAGCCGAGCCGCCAGGCCGCCCCACCCCACCGCCGCCGTAGCCGTGGCCGTTGCCGCCGTAGCCCTTCGGATGAACTCGTCGGGGACAGCGCATCCGAGATGCCTCGTCTGCGATATCTCGTCACGATTTCCGTGGGATTCTCATCGTATGACGCCCATCACAGAGGTGGAGGGGCGGCGGCTCGCGCTCAGCAACCTCGAGAAGGTGCTGTACCCGGCGACCGGGTTCACCAAGGGCGAGCTGCTGCACTATTACGCGACCGTCGCCGGGCCCCTGCTCGCGCACCTGTACGACCGGCCCGTGTCCTTCCTGCGCTACCCGGACGGGCCCGAGGGCCAGCGGTTCTTCACCAAGAACGTGCCGCCGGGCACGCCGGCGTGGGTACGGACGGCGGACGTGCCGCATACGAGGAGCGCCCCGTCCCGCCAGGTCCTCGTGCAGGATCTGGCGTCACTCATGTGGGCGGCCAATCTGGTGACGGAGTTCCATACGCCGCAGTGGCAGGCGGATGCGCCCGGGCAGGCCGACCGGCTGATCCTGGACCTGGATCCCGGGGAACCGGCGGACGTGGTGGAGTGCTGCGCCGTCGCACTCTGGCTTCAGGAGCGGCTGAGCGCGGACGGGCTTCACTCGTACGTGAAGACCTCCGGCTCCAAGGGGCTGCACATGCTCGTGCCGTTGGAACCGACACCGTCCGATCGGGTGAGCGCGTATGCGAAGACCCTCGCGGTGGAGGCGGAGGCGGAGCATCCGGAACTGGTCGTCCACCGCATGACCCGCAGCCTGCGCCCCGGCAAGGTCTTCGTCGACTTCAGCCAGAACGCTGCCGCGAAGACGACGGCAACCCCGTACACGCTGCGTGCCCGCCCGGAGCCGACCGTGTCGGCGCCGGTGACGTGGGAGGAGGTCGAGGCCTGCACGGACGCGCGGGAGCTGATGTTCCTGGCCGACGACATCGCCCCCCGCCTCGAACGCCACGGCGACCTGCTCGGCCCCCTCATCGACCTGAACCACGCGGGGCGGGTGCCGTGAGCGGCGGCGCCGGGGCTGTCCCGGTGACAGGCCGACGCGACGGGCGAGCCTCTGCCCACCCTGCGGGCCGGCCGGGCAGAACCTGACGCAATGGACGAAAACGCGCCGGCAGTAGCCCTGCGACCGCCCGTCGACGTCATGCGTCCCCAGGCTGTGGAAGAAATCCCCGAACAGACGGGCACGCCGGAGAGTCTCCAGTACTCCCTCAAACTCGACGGCTTCCGCGCCCTCGCCTTCGTCCTCGAAGGTGGCCGGGTCTTCCTGCAGTCGCGCTCGCAAAGGGACCTGGCCCGGGAGTTTCCCGAAATTGCCGCATATCTAGGAGAGCACCTGCCCGCCGGGACCGTGCTGGACGGTGAACTGTGCGCCTACCGCGACGGGCGTCTGAGCTTCACCGATCTCCTGCGGTCCCACGCGGATCGCGAGCGATCGGGCATCCCGGTGTCCTACGTGGCGTTCGACATCCTCGCCGTCCCGGGCCGCGACGTCAGAGCCCTGCCGCTGAAGAAACGCTGGGAGCTGCTCGGCGCCGCGCTGCGGAACGCCGGCCCGCCCCTTCAGCGCGTACTGGCGACGGTCGACGAGGAAACCGCCCACATCTGGTTCCGCGACATGAGGGCGGCCGGCGTCGAAGGAATCGTGGCGAAGGAACTGCGCTCGACCTATCGGGCAGGGGGAACCCGGACATGGAGAAAGATCAGGCACACGGACACCACGGACGGGGAACTCCTCGGCGTCTTCGGCCCGTTGGACAGACCGCAGGCACTTCTCGTCCATCTCCCGGATGATCGAATCGTGAAGACGTCACCCCGCTTGACCCCGACGCAGTCACGGCAGGTCGGCGATCGGGTAGGCGGCCGTCTGGGACAGCTGACGCGCCACCCGGAGCACGGGCCGGTGCGCATGCTCACCGACCCGCTCCTCATCGAACTGCGCCAGGCTGCCGGACGCCACGGGACCGTCCGTTTCGTACGTCTGCGGTCCGACGGATGAGATGTCGTTCCGTCGTCGTAGGGTGAAATCTCGCGCGGGACGGACGGGAGGGCCGAGATGGCCGGGACGACGCCGACCGGGACGACGGTCGCCGAGGTGATGGCCGAGCTGGCCGAGCTCGAGGACCCGAAGGCACGCGCCGTGAACGAGAAGCACGGCGACGATCACGGTGTGAACCTCAGCAGGCTCCGCGCGCTCGCGAAGCGGCTGAAGACGCAGCAGGACCTCGCGCGCGGGCTCTGGGAGACGGATGACACCGCGGCCCGGCTCCTCGCCCTCCTCATCTGCCGCCCGAAGGCGTTCGGGCGGGACGAGCTGGACGCCATGGTGCGCGAGGCCCGCACGCCCAAGGTCCACGACTGGCTCGTGAACTACGTGGTGAAGAAGAACCCGCACGCCGAGGAGCTGCGACCGGCCTGGTCGGCCGATGAGGATCCGGTGGTCGCGAGTGCCGGCTGGGCGCTGACCACGGAACGCGTGGCGAAGAAGCCGGAGGGTCTCGACCTTTCGGCGATCCTCGACATCGTCGAGGCGGAGATGAAGGACGCCCCGGACCGCCTCCAGTGGGCGATGAACCACTGCCTGGCCCAGATCGGGATCGACCACGCCGACCACCGCAGCCGAGCGATGGACATCGGCGAGCGCCTCCAGGTCCTCAAGGACTACCCGACGTCCCCCGGCTGTACGTCTCCGTTCGCGCCCGTCTGGATCACCGAGATCGTGCGCCGCAGGCAAGCCCGGTAGAGCGGCCCGCAGGTCAGACCCGCAGCCACGTGTGGCGGTCGCGGGCCATCGCGTGCAGGGCCTCGACGTCGGCCGGTTTCAGGACGCCGCCCGTGCGCGCGAGCGACTGGAGTTCCGTGTCCACGACGATGCGTACGTCCCGTGGGGGTGCCGCCACCTCGACGGTCGAGGCGCCCGCCACGGCCAGGACCGGGCGGACCTCCGCGGTCAGGGCGAAGGACGCGCGGGACGCGTCCGCGCGGACGCGGCGCAGGAGCGGGTGCGGCTCCGAGCGGCCGGTCATCACCATCGGATCGATGACGCGGACACGCTGCTTGCGGGCCGGGAGCGTGTGCAGGGCGTAGAGACCGCCGGGTCCGATGAGGAGGTGGTGGATGCGGGCGCCGCCGGGCAGCGGCACGGAGTGCAGCGCTCGCCAGCCCGCCCGCTCGAACGCGTCGAGCGCTCCGCCGACGGACTGCTCGGCCTCCAGGGCCCGCCGCCGCGGGTCCCCGCGCAGCCGCCGCGGCGGGCCCGGGTCGCGGTCGACGGCGATCTGAAGGGCCTCGCCGGGCCGGTTCGGCGCGAGGTCGTCGTCCGGGTGGAGGGCGAGCCTGGCGAGTTCGGCCGGTGTGGGCACCGGGGGCGGGCCGAAGGTGACCTGGCCGGTCAGGAAGGGCCCGAGGACGTCGAGGACGGCGTCCCTGCGGGCCTCGCTGATCAGATTGACGCGGCCGGCCTCACGGTCGTACCAGGCGACGTTCCTGCCGTCGTCGTCGCAGACATAGAGCCGCTCCCGACCGTGCCGCCAGGTCGGTACGACGCGCAGACCGCTCATGCACCATCACCCCACGACCATGGGAACAGTCACGGAGCCGCAGGGCAATATGCCGTCCGGCCCCTCGGTGACACCACCGCCCGAAGAGTTTCGGCCCGCTGTTACACAGCTGCCGAATTGCCGTGATGAGGGTTCCTTACGGTGAAGACGTCCGCGTTTACGCCACCTGGTGGAGCGCACCGCACCGGGAGCAGAGCAAAGGAGACGTTCCGTGAGCACCACCCGTCGAGCAGGCCTGCTGGCCCGCGGCACCTTCGTCGCCGCCGTTCTCGGCGGCGCGCTCCTGGTCCCGACGGCCGCGTTCGCGCACGCCCAGCCCGACCGGCACGCGACCGCCGCGCAGGAAAGCTCACCGGAGCAGTTCCACGCCACACCCGACTCGAACCCGCTGTTCCTGGCGGCGGGCGGCGGAATGGCGGCGGCGGGCGCGGGGGGACTCGCCTTCTCGATGTACCGGCGCGGGCGCACCGACGACTGAGGGTTCGAGGTGCGCACAGTCCCGTGGGTCAATAAAAAGGACTTCCTCACCCATAAGGTGTCAGCGGAGTGACCGGCCCGGCACGCGGACAGGCAGGAGTGCAGTGAATTCCAGGCGCACCTGTACCGCGGCCGCCGCCGTGACGGCGTCGGTACTGCTGCTCGCGGGGTGCGGCGACTCGGGCGAGCTGCGCAGCGCGGGTCCGACGTCCACGGCGGTGGGGCCGGCCCGGCTGTGGCCCACGCTGCCGCCCGCGTCCGCCGCGGCCGACGACTACGGCGCGGGCCACACCGAGGTCGTGAAGGGCATCACCGCCAAGGATGACGACATTCACCGCGTGAACCCGGTCGAAGTGGTCCGCGCCCAGGAGGCGGCCGCCTCCGCGTCGCCGAGCCCGTCCCCGAGCCCGGTCAACGTCGTAGGGCTGGACGACTGCGGCACGGAGGCCAGTACCGAGTGCCCGGTCCTGAAGGCGTACTACCGGGACCTGACCGGTGACGGCAAGGACGAACTGGTCGTGGGGATCCGCCTGCCGAAGCGCCAGCTCGCCGTGCGCTGCTACACGTTCGAGGACCACAAACTGACGCAGATCATGGGTACGTCGGACGCGGTCGTGAGCGTGGAGATCGCGGGCCGGGACGTGATCCTGCGGGCGGTGGCGGACCTGCCGGGCTACGAGTACCGCACGGCGTGGTCCTGGGACCCGCACCAGCGCGCGATGCTCCCCACCCGGGACGAAATCCTCCGCACAGGCCCACCCGCACCCCCGACACAGCCCCCCGAGCCCAGCCCCACCTCCCCCACCGCCTCCCCTCAGAATTCCCCGACACCATCCCCGACGCGATGAACACACCCACGAGCCCGGGACCACGGCCCCACACAGCCGGCCCGCACCCGCTCACGTACACGCGCCGACGGACACCGCCCCCGAGGCAGCCGCACCCGCGTCCGAACGGAAGGGGCCGGGCCGGTATGTCCGCCCGGAGCCGGCACGCACGACTGACGCGCACGATGTCCGACGCCGAACCATCCAAGCGAGGACGGACATACCGGCCCGGCCCCGCCCCCACACGCAGGGCGCAGATCCCCGCTACCGGCACCGGCACCAGCACCAGCACCAGCACCAGCACCAGCACCAGCACCAGCACCAGCCTCGGTATCGCTACCGCCTCCGGCACAAGCCCCGAGACCGCCACCCCCACCGGCACCAGCACAAGCCCCGAGACCGCCACCCCCACCGGCACCAGCACAAGCCCCGAGACCGCCACCCCTACCGGCCCCGGCCGCGGCCCCACCCCCACAGCCCGGCGCGAGCACACCGGCCCGGAACGCCCGCGTACGCGGCGCCACGCCAAGAGCCGCCCATGACCCCCACCACCTCCCCGGCCGACCAGAGCGACGCCCTGCCCAGACCCCGGCTCCCCGCCTGGACCGCCACCCTCACCTGGAAGGCCGCGGTCTTCATCACGGTGATGTGCTGCGCACTCGCCGCACTCCTGGGCGCCCTGGTCCACGTATCGGTCGCCAACCAGACCGTCGGCCAGGCCCGCGACCGCGCACTGGGCCGGCTCGACGAGGCCACCACGGCGTACGAGGCGGGAGCGAGGCTGGGCCCGCTCGCGGGGGTCGACCCTCCTGGCCTGCCCGACTCGCTGCGCAGGCTCGCCGCGGGCGGAGATCGCGGCACCATGGTGAGCAGCCACGCGAAGGCACCCACGATGTGGGCGGCGGGACCGGTCGACGGGAACCGCGTACTGGCCGTGGAGGTCGACTACTCGCAGGGCGCCCGCACGATCGACGGCCTGGACCAGGCGATCGTCGGCTCGTCGGTGCTGGCGATCGGCGCGACGCTGCTGGTGGGAGCGTTCGCGGTGACCCGCGTGACGCGGCGCCTGCACGCGACGGCGAGGGTGGCCCGGCGGATCAGCGGCGGGGACCTGGACGCGCGCGTGGGCGATCCGATGACGAGGAGTCCGGCCAGGCACCAGGACGAGGTGGCCGCGGTCGCGGGCGCGCTGGACAGCATGGCGACGTCGTTGCAGCGCAAGCTGCTCAGTGAGCAGAGGTTCACGGCGGACGTGGCGCACGAACTGCGGACACCGCTGACGGGCCTGCACGCGGCGGCGGAGCTCCTCCCGCCGGGCCGCCCCACTGAGCTCGTACGGGACCGGGTCGCCACGCTGCGGACGCTCACCGAGGACCTGCTGGAGATCTCGCGCCTGGACGCGCGCAGCGAGCGGGTGGACCTGGACGACAACCGGCTCGGCCCGCTCACCGAGCGGGTGGTGCGGGGGTCCGGCACGCACACGGAGGTGGTCGTGGTGCGCGACGTCTGCGTGGTGACGGACCGCCGGCGCCTGGAGCGGGTGCTGGGCAACCTCGTGGCGAACGCGCACCGGCACGGCAGCCCGCCGGTGGTCCTCACGGTGGACGGCCCGGTGATCACGGTGCGGGACCACGGGGAGGGCTACCCGGACTACCTGGTGGAGGGCGGTCCGCAGCGGTTCAGGACGGAGGGCGGCGCGAAGGGCCACGGCCTCGGTCTGACGATCGCGCTGGGCCAGGCGGAGGTGCTCGGCGCCTCGCTCAGGTTCACGAACGCGCAGGACGGCGGAGCGCTGGCGACGCTGACGTTGCCGCACGACGACCACCAGCCCTGACGCACCACGCGGACCCCCGCACTGAACTCCGCGCAGAACTCCGTGCGGAACGCCTCCCGAAACCCCCGTCCGAAGCCCCCGCCCGAAACCCCTCGCCGGACACACACCCAGTCAGATTAAGGCGACATAGCGGCATTTCCCGGCTGTCGCTTGTTACGTTCCCGCCATGACCGGATCGACCGGATCGACGGGATCGACAGGGCCCATGGGCCCTGCAGGCACGGGAGCCGGCGTCAGCCCTCCCGCTGTCCCCGGCGTCCGCCTCCCGCGGCGCCGTGGCACCGAACTCGTCCTGATCGTTCTGGCCGTCCTGCTCAGCGTCTACGGATACTGCGCCGTAGGACTCGCCAAGAACGGCTCCGTACCGCCCGGCGCCGCCGGTTACGGCGCCGGGCTCGGCGTGCTCGCACTCGTGGCGCACGGCGCCATCCACCTGCGCGCCCCGTACGCGGACCCGCTCCTGCTGCCCATCGGTGTGCTGCTCAACGGCCTGGGCCTGGTCCTGATCTACCGGCTCGACCTGGAGACGCCCGACGACCAGGCGGCGCCGATCCAGCTCGTCTGGTCCACGCTCGGCGTGGCCCTGTTCATCGCGGTCGTGATGTTGGTGCGCGACCACCGGGTGCTCCAGCGGTACGCGTATCTGTCGGCCGTCGCCGCGCTGCTCCTGATGATCCTGCCGATCTTCTTCCCGGCGGTGAACGGCGCCCGCATCTGGCTCAGGATCGGCGGATTCTCCATCCAGCCGGGCGAGTTCGCCAAAGTGCTGCTCGCGATCTTCTTCGCCAGCTATCTCGCGGCGAACCGCAACGCTCTCTCGTACACGGGAAAGAAGATCTGGCGCTTCCAGCTCCCCACCATGCGGGTCTTCGCGCCGATCCTGGTCTTCTGGCTGATCAGCGTGGGCGTCCTGGTCCTGGAGCGCGACCTGGGGACCTCGCTGCTGTTCTTCGGCCTCTTCATCGTGATGCTGTACGTGGCGACGGGCCGCGGCAGCTGGATCGCGATCGGGCTTCTCCTCGCGGCGGGGGGCGCGGTCTTCGTGGGTGCGCTCGAACCGCATGTGAACAGCCGCGTCCATGACTGGCTGCACCCGTTCGCCTCGATCGCCGCGGGCGAGGGTCCCGGCCAGCTCGCGCAGTCGCTGTTCGCGTTCGCGGCGGGCGGCATGCTCGGCGAGGGGCTCGGGGCGGGGCACTCGATCCTCATCGGGTTCGCCGCCAAGTCCGACTTCATCCTGGCGACCGCGGGCGAGGAGCTGGGGCTCGTCGGCCTGACGGCGATCTTCCTGCTGTACGCGCTCCTCGTGGAGCGCGGCTACCGTGCCGGGCTGGCGCTGCGCGACCCGTTCGGCCGGCTCCTCGCGATCGGCATCGCGTCGATCGTCGCGCTCCAGGTGTTCGTGATCGCGGGCGGGGTGATGGGCCTGATCCCCCTGACCGGCATGGCGATGCCGTTCCTCGCGCAGGGCGGCTCGTCCGTCGTCACGAACTGGATCATCGTGGCGCTGCTCGTCCGGATCAGTGACTCCGCGCGTGGCCAACTCCTGCCGGACGACGCGCTGGAGGCGCATCGGTGACCCGCTACATCCGCCGCGCCTCGGTCTTCTGCCTGGTGCTGCTCGTCGCGCTGCTGGTCAACTCGGCCCGCGTGATGATCTTCGAGGCGGACTCTCTCGACGACAACCCGGCCAACCGCCGCAACACCATCGCGCGCTACGACCAGCCGCGCGGCAACATCCTCGTCGACGGCAAGACCGTCACCGGTTCGAGGGACACGGGCGAGCAGCTCCGTTACGAACGGACCTACAAGAAGGGTCCGTTGTACGCGCCGGTGACCGGGTACGCGTCCCAGGTGTACGGCACCTCGCTGCTGGAGAACGCGGAGGACGACATCCTCTCCGGCACGGACCCGATGCTCGCCCCGCTCCCCCTGTTCGACGACCTGACGCGCTCGCAGCAGCCGAGCGGCGAGGTGGCGACCACGATCAACGCGGCGGCGCAGAAGGCGGCGTATTCCGGGCTGGCAGGGCGTCGGGGCGCGGTCGCGGCGCTCGATCCGGCGACCGGGGAGATCCTCGCCCTGGTGAGCAGCCCCTCGTACGATCCGGGGGCGATCGCGGGGACGGATGCGGCGACGGTGTCGGCGTGGAAGAAGCTGATCCGCGCGCCGAGTCAGCCGATGCTCAACCGGGCGATCCGTCAGACGTATCCGCCCGGCTCGACCTTCAAGATCGTCACCGCGGCGGCGGCCCTCGACTCGGGCGTCGTGAGGGATGTGGACGAGCCGACGGAAACCCCGAGCCCCTGGCGTCTGCCCGACACGTCGACGTTGCTGCGCAACGAGGCGCACGGCTGTGAGGACGCCTCGCTCGCGGACGCGATCCGGGTCTCCTGCAACACGGTGATGGCGAAACTCGGTGTCCAGGTGGGGCTGAAGGGGATGGTGTCGGCGGCCACGAGGTTCGGCTTCGACGATGCGGGGGTGAGGATCCCGTCGGGTGTCGCGCGGAGCAATTTCGACACGGACATGGACCGTTCGCAGCTGGCGCTCTCGTCCATCGGCCAGTTCAACACGGCGGCGACGCCGCTGCAGATGGCGATGGTCTCGGCCGCCGTCGCCAACGGCGGGGTCCTGATGGCGCCGCATCTGGTGGAGAGGACGACGGACGCGCACGGCAACACCGTGGCGCAGACCGGTTCGAAGGCGTACCGCCAGGCGATGACCCCGGCCACGGCGGTGCAGCTCCAGCAGATGATGCAGGACGCCGTGGAGTACGGCACGGGCACGAACGCGCAGATCCCCGATGTGGCCGTCGGCGGCAAGACCGGCACGGCGCAGCACGGTGTGGGCAACAAGGGCGCCCCGTACGCGTGGTTCATCTCCTGGGCGCGGGCCCCGGGGGCGGGCAATGCGCAGGTCGCGGTCGCGGTGGTGGTCGAGGACGCGTCGGCGGACCGTGCGGACATCAGCGGCGGTGGGAGCGCGGCGCCGATCGCGCGGGACGTGATGGAAGCGGCACTGAACTCGGCGGACCGGTAAGGGAATCGGCCCGCAAGTGGTCCCTGATACCAACAGGTGAAATGGCCCTCTACGGCGCGGCGCTCCCTGCCTATCGTGCGGTGCATGACTGACAACGGGACTGCGAGGACGACGGAAAACGGGACTCGCCACGAACTCGCCCAGGTGAACATCGGCCGCCTGACCGCCCCGCTCGACTCGGAGCAGCTGAGGGACTTCGCGGAGGGACTCGATCCGGTGAACGCCGTCGCCGACGCGTCGGACGGGTTCGTGTGGCGCCTGAAGGACGACAGCGGGGACGCGACGAGCTTCCGGGTCTTCGGCGACGCGTGGCTGCTCGTGAACATGTCGGTGTGGCGGGACACGAACGCGCTGACGGCGTTCATGTACCAGGGCCTGCACCGTGAACTGCTCGCCCGCCGAAGGGAGTTCTTCGAGCGCCTCGACGAGGCGGTGACCGCTCTGTGGTGGGTGCCGGCCGGGCACCGGCCCACCGTCGAGGAGGCGGAGGAGCGCCTGGTCCATCTGCGGGCGCACGGCCCGACGCCGTACGCGTTCAATCTGCGTACGGCGTTCCCGGCGGGCGTCGCCGGCCCCGAGCCGGAGCCGGAGTCCGTCAGCCGATCGGCTTCCTGATCTCCGAGCGGATCTTCGCCGCGGTCGCGGCCGCCGCGTCGAGGTCCACGTCGGAGGGGTCCTGAAGGGCGGTCTCGGGGGTGATCTCGGCGACGGTGGCGCCGGTGTTCCCGTCGGCCCAGGCACACATCGGGATGGTCGCCTGCTGCTTGGTGAGCACCTGGCAGGTGATGGTGACATCGGAGCCGGCCGGCTTGAAGTCCTTGGCGGGCACGGCGACTTCGGCGCCGTCGCTCTTGGCGGCGCCCTGCATCATGTTCTTGCGGGCGAGGTCGGTGTTCTTGAACCGGCCGTACATGCCGGAGATCACCACACCCGCGTTCTTCTTGGCGGGGTCGGTCGCGGCGTACTGGCCGACGGCCGCCTTGGTGTCACGCGCGTCCCAGGCGCCGTCCGCCTCGTCCTCGATCTGCTTGCCCTGGGTGCCGGACAGGTCCTGGGTGAGGGTGTACCTCCCGTCGAGGACGGTCTTCGGGATGGTCAGCTTGTACTCGGCCTTCGGGAAGCTCTTGTCGACCTCCGAGCCGAGCATGGCGACCGCGACGATCCCGACGACGACGACAGCGAGCGCGCCGCCGACGATGCCGAGGATCAACCCGACCCGGCGCTTCTTGGGCGGCGGGCCCATGGGGGCACCGCCCCATCCGGGTTAGGGGGCGCCGCCCGGGTAGGGCTGCTGGGCGTACGGGCCGGGCTGCGGCTGACCGTACGGACCGGGCTGGCCGGGCTGCTGCGGCGGGCCGTAGGGGCCGGGCTGGCCGTAGGGCGCGGCCGGGGGCTGCTGGCCGTACGGGTTGGGCTGGGGCGGCTGAGGCGTGGACACGTCAGCAAACTACTGCATGCGGGTGACATGTCCACACGCCCCGGGCACCACGGGCACCCCCGGGCATGACCTAGGGGAGCTGCGCGCCCTCGCCGATCGTCGACTCCACCTCCGCGACGCGCTCCAGCTCCTCCGCCGCGAAGCGTTCCGCGTCGAGCTTCTCGGCGATCTCCTCGTCCTGGGCCATCAGCTGGTCGAGGTTCGAGTTGCCCATCTCGAAGACGCCCATGTCGACGTACGCCTGCTGAAGGCGCTTGCCCCACAGGCCGATGTCCTTGACGCAGGGCACGATCCGGGAGAAGAGCAGCTGGCGGAAGAGGGCCAGGAACTCGGACTGCTCGCTGTACTCCTCGGCCTCCGCCTTGGAGATGCCGAAGTTCTCCAGTACCTCGACGCCGCGCAGCCGGTCGCGCATCAGGTAGCAGCCCTCGATGACGAACTCCTCGCGCTCGCGCAGTTCGGCGTCGGTGAGCTGCTTGTAGTAGTCGCGCAGGGCCATCCGCCCGAAGGCCACGTGGCGGGCCTCGTCCTGCATCACGTACGCGAGGATCTGCTGGGGCAGCGGCTTGTCCGTGGTGTCGCGGATCATGCCGAACGCGGCGAGCGCCAGGCCCTCGATGAGGACCTGCATGCCGAGGTAGGGCATGTCCCAGCGGGAGTCGCGCAGGGTGTCACCGAGCAGCGACTGGAGGTTGTCGTTGATCGGGTAGAGCATCCCGACCTTCTCGTGCAGGAAGCGGCCGAAGATCTCCGCGTGCCGGGCCTCGTCCATGGTCTGGGTGGCCGAGTAGAACTTGGCGTCCATGTCGGGGACGGACTCGACGATGCGGGCGGCGCACACCATCGCGCCCTGCTCACCGTGCAGGAACTGGCTGAACTGCCAGGACGCGTAGTGCTTGCGCAGCTCGCCCTTGTCCTGGTCCGTCATCTTCGCCCAGTGCCGGGTGCCGTAGAGGGTGAGCGCCTCGTCGGGGGTGCCGAGCGGGTTGTGGGGGTCGACCTCGAGATCCCAGTCGATGCGCTTGGCGCCGTCCCACTGCTTGTCCTTGCCCTTCTGGTAGAGCGCGAGGAGGCGGTCCCTGCCCTCGTCGTACTCCCAGCTGAATCTCGCCGCGCCGGCCGCCGGTATCTGCCAGCCGAGCTCCCGGGGCGCCCTGGTGTACAGCTCATGCGTCGACATACAGGCAGGCTCACACGCTCGTGGACACCGGGTCAACAAGTCGCGCACAGGGGATTGACGGCCTTGCTGACAGGCAGTCTCATAAGTCGTGACCGCCGGTAACTCCTGTGCCGCGGCGCCCGTTTACCGTACGACGAGGTGGGACAGTCATGACGACCGTGACGGAAGCCGACGCGTTCGAGGGTCTGCGCGACGCGCTCGGGCTGCTCAAGGACCGCGAGCAGGTGGCCGAACGTCTGCTCGACTCCTCCGCCAAGCACTCCTTCGACCCGGACAAGGAACTGGACTGGGACGCCCCCGACGTCGAGGGCATGTGGTACTGGCCCCCGGAGCTCTGCTCGCTCTACGACACTCCCATGTGGAAGCGGATGCCGCAGGAGCAGCGCATCGAGCTCTCCAAGTACGAGGCCGCCTCGATGGCCTCCATGGGCGTCTGGTTCGAGATCATCCTGATGCAGCTCCTCGTACGGCACATCTACGACAAGTCGCTGACCAGCAGCCATGTGCGCTACGCCCTCACGGAGATCGCCGACGAGTGCCGGCACTCCATGATGTTCGCCCGCATGATCAAGCGGAGCGTCGGCGAGGGCTTCCCCATGCCGCGCATCCACCACAACCTGGGGCGCGTACTCAAGACGATCTCCACGACGCCGGGATCCTTCGCGGCCACGCTGCTCGGCGAGGAGATCATCGACTGGATGCAGCGGATGACGTTCCCGGACGAGCGCGTCCAGCCGCTGGTGCGCGGCATCACCCGCATCCACGTGATCGAGGAGGCTCGGCACGTGCGCTACGCCCGTGAGGAGCTGCGCCGCCAGATGGTGACGTGCGGCCCGGCCGAGGCGGCGTACACCCGGATCGTGTGCGGCGAGGCGGCCCGCGTGATCTACACGGCGTTCCACAACCCGGCGGCCTACGAACGGGCGGGGCTCGACCCGAAGGAGGCGCTGGCGCAGGTCAAGGCCAGCGGCCACCGCCGCGAGATCATGCAGACCGGCGCCAAGCGCCTCACCGACTTCCTGGACGACATCGGGGTCATGCGGGGCATCGGACGCAGGCTGTGGAAGTCGTCCGGTCTGCTCGCCTGACCGCCACGCGGCGCGGCCGCACATCGATAACAGCCTGGACGACATCGAGGTCGTGCGGGGCATCGGACGCAGGCTGTGGAAGTCGTCCGGGCTGCTCGTCCGGGACTGCGCCCGGGGCCGTGCGGCGCGCCTCCGTACAGGACCTCCGCACGAAAAGCCGGTTACGCTGCGGGACATGACCTCGGCACCCGGCACCCGCGCGTACCGACGGCTCAGCGTCGAGGAGCGTCGCAGTCAGCTCCTCGTCGCCGCGCTGTCCCTCTTCGCGCACCGGGCACCCGAGGAGGTGTCCCTCGACGACGTGGCGGAGGTGGCCGGTGTCTCACGGCCGCTCGTCTACCGGTACTTCCCCGGCGGCAAGCAGCAGTTGTACGAGGCCGCGCTGCGCTCCGCGGCCGACGAGCTGGAGAAGTGCTTCGCGGAACCGCAGGAAGGACCGCTGAGCGGCCGCCTCACGCGGGCGCTCGACCGCTACCTCGGGTTCGTGGACCAGCACGACATGGGGTTCGCCGCCCTGCTCCAGGGCGGCAGCGTCGTGGAGACGTCGCGCACGACGTCGATCGTGGACGGCGTGCGCAGGGCGGCGGCCGAGCACATCCTGAGCCATCTCGCCGTGGCGGACCCGGGTCCCCGGTTGCGGATGACCGTACGCATGTGGATCACGGCGGTGGAGGCGGCCTCGCTGATCTGGCTCGACGAGGACAAGAAGCCGCCGCTGGACGAGCTGCGCGACGGGCTCGTCGACCAGTTCATGGCGGTCCTCACGGCGACGGCGGGCCGCGACCCGCAGACCGCCGGGGCGGTGCGGCACGCGCTGGCCCTGGAGACGCCGGACGGGCCCGTGGGCCGGCTGGCACGCCTGGCGCTTCCCGTGGTGAGCGACGCGGCACATCTGTTCTGAATCCTCCCCCCTCATGAACGAGGGCGGGAAACAGGTGAGACTGGTGCCGTGAAGAGCGAAGAGACGCCGTTCGTCGGCGGGCCGATGGACGGGCGGGTGCTGCCTGTGCTGCTCGGGCCCACGGGGCATCCGCCGAAGGTGTACCGCATCCCCGTGCCGGGCCCCGACGGCTCCGCGGGCACGGTGCTGATCTACCGCCGGGTCCCGATGGTCCCCGGCAAGATCCGGTTCACCCGCCGCTGGAAGTACGAGTACGACCCCTCGGGACGCGACGACAGCGGGCTCCGGTGGCCCTGGTCCAAGCCGCGCCCGCAGCAGTCGACTTCGTAGATCATCTTCATGGATCGCCTTCGTGGAGTCCCCCGCCCGGGTGAGGTCCTTGGGCCGAACCGCCCAGCAGGTGGCTCGCGGGCAGGCGGACGTGTCGATGCTCACGGTGCGGGACGGACGGGCTGCCCCGCACCGGAGGTGATGACGTGTCAGGAAGCCTTCTGCGGTGGGCCTGTGCCGCGACGGTGGCCTCAATGCTCGCGGCGCCGGGACCCGCGACCGCTGCGACCGCACCGGCCCCGGGACCCCTTCCGGCGGCCGGCAGCAAGTCCGTCCCCACACTTCTGACGGATCTTCAGCGTCTGTACCGGGAGGCCGAGAAGGCCACGGAGACATACAACGCGACTGCGGAGAAGCTCAAGAAGCGCCGGAAGACGGCCGGTGACCTGGCCCGCAAGCTGGCCGTGGCCCGCAGCTCGCTCCACGACAGCCGCGGCGCGGCGGGCCGTCTGGCCCGCGAGCAGTACCAGGGCAGCAGCAACATCTCCCCCTACCTGCGCCTGCTCCTCGCCCACGACCCGCAGCACGCCCTCGACCAGGGCCATGTGATCCGGCGCGTGGCCCAGGAGCGCATGGCGACCGTGGACCGGCTCGTCGGCGGCGAGAAGCGTGCCGACGGACTGGCGGCCCAGGCCCGCAAGGCGCTCGACGAGCAGACCCGGCTCTCGGAGCGGCAGAGGAAGGACCGGGACGCGGTCCGGACCCGCCTCAAGGACGTCGAGAAGCTGCTCGCCTCGCTCAGCTCGGACCAGCTCGCCGAGCTGACCCGCCTGGAGGACACCGGGATGGCGAAGGCTCAGAAGACGTTCATGGCGTCGGGCGCGCTCAGCTCGAAGCGGACACCGTCGCGGGCCGGGGACACGGCACTCGCGTACGCGGTGAAACAGATCGGGAAGCCGTACGTGTGGGGCGCGGAAGGGCCCGCGGCGTTCGACTGCTCGGGGCTCACGTCGCAGGCGTGGGAGCACGCGGGCCAGGACATCCCCCGCACGTCGCAGGAGCAGTGGGCGCGGCTGCCCCGCGTCCCGCTGAACGAGCTACGGCCCGGGGACCTCGTCGTGTACTTCCCCGAGGCCACGCACGTGGCGATGTACCTGGGCGACGGCATGGTGGTGCAGGCGCCACGGCCGGGCGCGAAGGTCAAGGTGTCGCCGATCGCGGCCAACCCGCTGCTCGGCGCCGTCCGCCCCGATCAGGGCGCCACGTCGATGAAGGACTACACCCCGCCGCGGCTGCCCGAGGGCGCGACGGGCGGCGACGACACCGGATACGGCGCCGCGGGGGCGCCCACCGGCTGACCGGTGCGCGCCCCGCCGCGGATCAGCCGGTGACGGAGGCCAGGTAGGCGTTCGTCTTCTCCGGCTCAGAGAAACCACACGACGGCCCGATGGGCGTTCTACCAGCAGTTTCGCCCCAACGGGCGGACCCATGACGGGCCGTGGGCCGCCTCTGGGCCGTCACAGCGATCGTTGGCCCCTCTCGTAGACGGTCGCGATGGCAGTCCGCGTCCGCGCCTGGCTGCTTGGCATGAGGTGGGCGTAGATCCTCAGCGTCAGGGCCGCATTGCTGTGCCCAAGGTACTCACTCACGGCCTTGATGTTCTCGCCGCTGTCGAGGAGCGCCGACGCGTAGAAGTGCCTCAGCGCGTGCATGCCGTGCTCGCGTGCCGCCGAATGCGCATCGTCCTTCGTCGCCGGCGCGGGAAGGACTCCGGCCGCGACGAGAGCGGGTTTCCACGCGTAGTCGTTCAGGGAGGTGCGCCACACATGATTGCCGCCGGCCGCTGTGAAGATGATCCTGTGAGTCACCTTCGGCCCGTCAACCGTCTTCCACGGCAGGGTGATCTCGACTGGCGGGAAACGCTTCATGTGGGCCCTGAGCGCTTCCGCAACGGGTCCGGGGAGAGGGACATCCCGCGTCTTGCCGCCCTTAGGAAGGGCGAACACGGGCTTGCTCCGGCTGAGCTTCAGCTGTTGGACCACGTGAAGCGTGTCTGACTCGAAGTCGACAGCATCCACCGCAATGCCGAGGATCTCCCCCTGCCGCATGCCGCACCCGGCCCCTAGGTCGACCATCGCCCGGTACCGCTCCGGCAACGCGTCCTGCACCGCGAACACGCGCTCCGCCGACCACGGCACGACGCGCTTCGGGTCAAGCTTCGGCGGCTTCACCGAGCGAGCCGAGACGGGGTTACGGCTGAGGTAGCCGTCATCGACGGCCGCGCTCAAAGCGGCGCGTACGTTCGCGTAGATGATGCGGCCGTACGAGCCCGGCACCTTCGCTTCGAGCACCGCTACCCACTCACGGATGTGCTCCGGCTTGAACGACCCGAGCGGTCGAGTCCCGATGTACGGGAAAGCGTGCAGGCCGAGTTGAGACTTCATGGACTCGATGGTGTTCGGGTCCGCCCCGAGCGTGCTGAGCCACTTCTCTGTGTACTGCTCAAAGGTCTGCTTGGCCGTGCTCGGGTCGACGTACTGACCGCTACCCATGTCGGTCTCAATTTTGTTCAGCCACTTCTCGGCAAGGCGCTTTTGTCCATCGCGGAAGCTCTTGGACTTCTCGGTGCCGTCGGGTCCGACGAACCGTGCGCGGTAGCGGAGCCCGGTGCCATAACGCTCGGTCTTGACGCGAACGGCCTTGCCTTCGGGCGAGGGCTCTGTCTTGTACCAGCGGTCTTGGATGTGGCCGGCCATGTGGCAGCGAACCTTTCTTGGAAAGGAGAAGGGAGGGCCACCTGGTGGCCCTCCCTGGGGAGTCGTGCTGTGAGGCTTGGTGTCAGGCTGCGGAGGCGTCCTGGCGTTTGCGTGCGGCGATGTAGGCGTAGACGTCGGCGGGGTCATAGCGGACGTGCTTGCCGATGCGGAAGCCAGGCGGGCCAGTGCGCTTCTTGCGCCACTGGTAGACGGTCTCCAACGGGACCTTGAACAAAGTGGCGATGTCCTCGGGGACGAGGTAGCAGTCCGGGAGGCCGCCCCGAAGGGTTTCTATGGCTGTCTTGGGTGCCATGTGTGGGGTCTCCTTGGGCGCCTTGGGCGTGCGAGAACCTGGGATCCGCTGACAGAACTGACAGAACCTCGGCGTATGGCCTCTGACCTGCACGTATGGACTGGTCGGGATCTTTGACAGAACTGAATTAAAACCTGACAGAACCTCTTGGGAGGGGGTTCTGTCACAGCGCCCCCGGCGCAGGGCCGGGGGTTCTGTCAGCATTAAATTCAGTTCTGTCACAACCGCGATCACGGCCGTTTGTGCAGGTCAGGGGTCTTGTCGGGGAGTTCTGTCAGTTCTGTCAGCGGGTTGGGGGTTGTGTCAGGCGCCCCGGCCGATGCGGGGGTGGGTCTCGTAGCGGGGCGAGGGCGGCCGGCCACCGCGTCCGGTGCGCGGGGGCGGCGGCTGCTGGCGGATCCAGCCGTGCTCTTCGAGCAGGGCCAGGGCGGGGTCGAGGTCGCCGATGGCAGGGAAGTCAGCCCGTCGCAGGGCCCGGAACAGCTCCCGCTTGGTGATCTGAGCCGGGCGGCTGCTGAGCAGGTGGGCCAGGACGTTCAGAGCGGCATCGTGGGCCGGGTCGGCGCTCATGGTGTCGAACACGTCCAGGGCGTGCGCGGTGAAGTAGACGCCCAGCTCGGTCGCGGCGGCCATAGTGGCCGCTTCGATGGGCTTGTGCCATCCGTCTTCGGGGTGGCTGGCCAGGTGGAGCAGGCCCGCGATCCGCGCCACGGCCCCGTCTCGCTTGGACGCCCATTTGACGATCGGCGCGAAGCTTCCGTCCCGCCCTAGCCTCGCTTCGGTGACCTTCTGGAAGGCGAGCATGACCGCGTCCGCCTCGGGGGTGAGGGTCAAGAGCGCGGGGTCGGTCCAGTCGGCCAGCGCGAGGGTGAGGCCTGCGAGTTGGCGGGTGTAGGTGGCGGCTACCTGCTCGGCCAGGAGGTCCGGGGAGAGGTTGCGGCTGCCGACCAGAGACAGGGGCTTGGAGTACAGGAAGCGGGCGAGCAGGCCGCGTCCGTCGGCTCCGTCGATGCGGGCGAGGGAGTCGAGTACTTCCGGCTGGATGGCCAGGCCGACGGTGACGGCCGGGGAGTCGATGTGTTCGGCCTCGCGGCTTTGCCGGTTGACGCGGATCATGTCGCCTGCGTGGCCCTTGAGGAACATGCCCATGTTGGGCTTGCCGGTGTAGCGCCCGGCGATGATGTCGAACAGCTCGCCCTCGGCGCTCATGCAGGAGATCCGCCCGTTCTGCTGGGCGAGCAGCGTTCCGATGGTCTCCGGGGTCGCATCGTCCGCCACGAGCTGAGGCACGGACGGGATCGTCAGTTCCTCGGCGGCCTGCGCGAGTTCAACCGCCTCGGCCGTCAGCGCGTCCCGCTGCCCCGGCTCGGCCCCGGCCGCCTTAGCCGCGGCCTTCTCCGCGGCAGCTTTGGCAAGGCGGGCCAGGGTCTCGGCCTCGGCCCGCACGGGGCCAGACAGCTCGATGAGTGCCTTTTCGGCGTCGAGGAGGGGGCGCACCATGAGGTCGAATACGGCGCTCTTACGGTTGCCGGGGTCCAGGGCCACGGCGGTGTAGATGTTCACGGGCTCGCGCCAGTGGCCGCGCACGCACACCTTCACCCGGCCGCCGGCGGCGGTGGCGATGACCGCGAGGGCGAGGCATCCGGCGAGGTCGATGGGGGTCTGGGTTTCCTCGGCGACGCCCCGGACCATGTCACCGAGCCAGGCCGGCAGGGTGTCCACGGGGAAGGTGGGCAGGGGCGGGCGGGACTTGAGCGGGACGGGTTCGTCCCAGGCCGGGCCGGTGATCTGCTCGGGGTCGATGTCGAACCCCTCCCACAGGTCGGGGCTCATGTCGTTGGGGACGCTCATACGGCCTTGCCTCCTTCCTTGGCGCGGGCGAGCTGCGGGCAGGTGGCGCGGTGTTCGTTGTGTGCGGCCACGAGGCTCAGTACGGCGGCGCGGCCTATGGCGGTCCGTTCACGGCCGCAGGAGCACCACGAGTGGGCCGAGGGGGTCACGCGCCAGTCCGGGGGCGCCACGATGTGCAGAACGGCCCGGGGGCGGTATCCGTCGTTCATTTGCGGGTCAGGGCGAACAGCAATGGGGACGCCTTCGGCGACGCCCTCTCGGTCGCCCACGACGAGGCGCAGGTGCCGCCGTCCGGCGCCGTGCGGGCGGTGGGGGTGGCTGCTCATGCTGCCCTCCCCGCATCGGGGTTGAGGCCGTTGTCGACCGCGCGGGCCGCGTACGGCTCGGGGACCCCAACGGAGACAGCCGCTGCGATGACCTCTTGCCCGAGCTCGTCCAGGCCGCAGGGGCCGGGGCACTGTGTGTGCTGCTTGGCGAGGAACTGGGCCACCCCGAACGCCTGCGACGCGGCACCCGATTCGGTACGAGCCAGGACCAGGGCCAAACCGCGGGCGAGGCCGGTGCGGACGTACTTCTCGGTGTGGCGGCAGCCGGTGGCCACGCTCGCGTCCCACGTGGCGCGGCCGGTAGATGAAGAGACCACCTCCCCGCGGGCGGGGGTGGTCTCTTCCTCCTCGACCAGGGCGCGGACGGCGTCCGGCAGGGGCGTCATGGCGCCGGTGCCGAACCCGAGCCAGCGGGCGTACTGCATGTGCGACTTGATGTCGACACCGGGGCGTACGGCGTTGGCCGACCGCATCGGCCCCCGGTAGATCCAGTGCTCACCCCGGGTGGTGGGCACGGTCCGGGTCGGCGGGAGGCTCTCCCGGGCCCACGCGACCGCGTCCGCGTGGTCCAGATCGACGACCGTTAGCCCGGCCCCGCCGGGGTGGTAAGCGACAGCCGAGGCTTGCCTCCACGCGAACGTCCATGCCTGTGAGGTGAGGACATCAGGGTTCGTGGTGGCCGCGGCCCACGCGTGGCAGGGGCGCAGGCAACGGCACGGTCCGGCCGTCTTCATGTTCGGCCTGCCACCACAGGCGTTCTGGGCGCAGCCGGGGCAGTTCCAGAACGGCACCTTCCCCTTGCGTAGCGGTAGGACGGGCAGACCATCGGCTGCGAGACGGAGAGCGGTGATCCGGTGCTCGTTCATGCCGCCACCCCCAGGCCGGCGCGAGAGACGCGGAAGGCACGGCCGATGTACTCGGTGTAGGCGGGCGGGATGGCCTCGGTCAGTTCCTCGCGCACGCTCGTCCACGTGATGCCCATCGCCTCTTGAAGCTCCGGGACGCTCGGCTTGCCGCCGCCGTTGCCGTACGGGGCTACGTAGGGGCCTTCGTGGTACTCGCCGTGCCTATAGCCGCGCACCCGACCTCGATGGCACGGGTGAGTCGGTTGAGGGGCGGTCCATCCGCCGCCCAACTCAAAGTTGGGGTGCCGGATGACGCCCAGGCCCCACATCTCGCCGCAGAGCCAGAGGTCCTTGCGGATCTCGGCACGGCCGTTGGGCTGCTCGATGACGTACGGAAGGCCCGACCGGTCCAGTAGTTCACGGGTGGGGGCAACCAGGTCGACGTGGGTGCCGCCCCAGCCCTTGGACTGGTTGGTGCCGATGCTCAGGGTGCACTTGGCCTGGCAAGGCGGAGATGCGTGGGCGAACCTGAACCGGCGGATCTCGCCGGTGGCGATGAGGTGCGCGAGGTACTCCAGGGCATCGCCCCGGTGGTAGGTGAAGGGGTAGTTGGGCCGGTCGGCGATGTCGCAGCCGTGGACGCGGAACCCGGCGCGGGCGTAGCCCATGGCGGCGCCGCCGGCGCAGGAGAACAGGTCCAGGAGTAAGGGCCGCTGGTCCTCTCGCCTGATGTCGGTTGGTTGGGTCATGCTGGGAGACCTCCACAGGTCTGTTACGGGCAGGTGGACGAGGGCGGCCCCGGTTCATTGGCGTGAGGCAGGGCCGCCCTTGGGATTGGCAGAGGGACGCTGTGTGAACAGCGGGGGGCGCTGGTGGAATGGATGACGTTGGTCAGCACCGCGGTTGGCGGTGGCATTGCCACCTGCTCAGCGGGGCTGTTGGAGTACCGACGGTGGAAGCGAGACCGGCGCGACCGGAACACTGAAATCAGGCGAGCGCTCTACGGCGCGTATCTCGCCGGGCTGGCCAAGGCACGGCACGCATGCAGCATTCAGGCACGGGAGCCAGAGACTGCTCTGGCGCAGCGCAGGAAGGCGGTATGGGAAGCCTTCGAACCGTGCATCGCCCTTCGCTACGAGCTGGCCATCTCGTCACCGACGTCCGTCGTGACGCCGGCGGAGACCACGTTTCGCCGACTGCGGAGCCTGCGTGATGCAGTCGCGGGTGGTCTGCCGGCCGGGAGTCACGAGTATGCGAACCATCGGCGGAGCTACGACGAAGCTCACCTATCGCTCCGGAGCGCGATGAGAACGGACCTTGGCGCTGGGCCGTAGGTCGACAAGGCGCCTGCTCAGTTGTGGAAGTGGTTGCGCTTGAACACTGCTTTGCGGATGTTGACCGTCGTCCCGCCGCGCGAGCTGCCGAGGACCTGCACGGCGATGAATCCGCCGAAGACGACGGCGGCCAGGATGATGAGTTGCTGGATCAGGGCGGCGAGGGCGGCGATGAACGTGGTGAGCAGGACCAGTCCGCCGCAGACGGCGCCGAACCCGACCCCTCCGAGGGCGATGTTTACGGCCGTGCGGGAGACGAGCGGCTTGGCCGCGACGGGTTCGGGCTTGGCGGGCTCGATGGCGTAGCCGGTGACGACCCGTCCGTCGGGCAGCACGATGGACTGCACGGCCGGGACGTGGCCGCTTTGCACCGGCACGAGCGGAGCGGCCTGGATGTGCTGTAGCGGGGTGGGTTGGTGAATGACCACGGGTGCTTCGGCGTGGCCGTGGCGGGCAGGCTCGGGCAGCATGCGGAATCCCTTCATGACAGTTGGCGGGGAGGCAGAGGCACCCCCTGCGGGAGGGGCTGCAGAGGGGGTTTCAGGGGTGCTGACCTGCACCCCTCCCCGCCTCCCCAAAGTGGCGTTTCCGCTGATCACAGCGGGGGAGGCGGCCCGGGGAGGCGATTGGGGAGTTCTCCCCGCCTCCCCGGCGAGAGGGTGCGTCCTCCCCGCCTTCAGGAGGTGGAAGCGGAATCTTTGTCGTCGCGGTTGGTGAGCGCGGCGTGGACGTCGTCGCGGCGCACGACCATGCGGCCGTGCGACTTGTACGGCTCCACTCCGGATGCCTCCAGGACGCGCTTGAGGTCGGCGAACGTCCACCCGTCGTAGGCGTCCTCGTTCAGCAGCGACAGCCGCTTGAGGATGTCGGCGGTCAACGGGCGCTCCACGTCGCCGATGGCTGCGGCGATGTCCGCGAGCGGGTCACGCTCCTCGTCCCGCTCGACGGCGCGCAGGGTGGTGACGCCGTCGCGCAGGGCGCGGGCGCGCTCCCCGATGGCGGCGGCGGCGTCGTCGTCGATGAAGTGCGTGCGCACCGTGATGGACGTCTGGCCCTTGGGGATGGCGATGCCGTCCGAGGCGACGACGAGCGTGCCCTTGTCCATGCCCTGGCGCAGCAGGTGCGGGGCGGCGCCGCCCTTGACGGCCTTGGCTCCCAGCGCCATCTCAGCTTGCGACTCGCTGCCCAGCACCAGTGAGGCCCGGGTGTGGGCGCCCTCGCGGACCAGCTTGGGCAGGTTCTGGTCGGTGGGGTCCTGCGTGCCCTGCCACATCAGGACGTCGACCGCACGGCCCTGGTTGTGAATCTTGCGGACGGCCATGAAGTACCGGGAGTTGGAGGACGAGCCGCCGTAGGGCCGCTTGTCCTCGTCCTTGACCGGGCACATGAACGCCACCTGCGCCTCGTCGACCAGCAGGATCAGCGGCCGGAACGTCGCGTTGGGGTCGGCGTTGCGGGCCGCGATACGGCGGTTCATCTCCTCCAGGCCCGCTTCGACCATCTCGGTCGCCTGGATGACGTGGTCATCGGTCGGCCCCTCGATCATGACGTCGGCGATGCCCTCCATGGGCTTCCAGTCGCCGATGCCCTTGAGGTCGGCAAGCCAGAACTGCACCGTGCGGTCGAGGGCCAGCCACAGGGCGAGCGCGCGCATGGCGGCGGTCTTGCCCTGGTTGGACAGGCCAGTGATGAGCAGGTGGCGCTGATACAGGCTCAAGGTGGCGGCGTCGCCGCGCAGGTCCTGGCCCCACGGAGCGCGGCCCTTGGCGTAATCGGCGCTCATCGTCTCGTCCGTGACCAGCGGGGACGGGCCGATCGGCTCGTCCAGCGCGCCGGAGTCGGCCACCCACAGCCGCACCGTGCGGGCGGCCTGGGGGATGGTGACGAACACCTCGTGCTCGTGCCGGGTCAGGTTCTCCGCCAGCTTCCGGCGCCGATTCTGCACCTCGATCGTGGAGACCCCGGACGGGAGGGTGACGTCGACTTCCACGCCGCATCCGGCGATCCGGATCGGGCCGAGCATGCCCGCGCCGGCGTCGCCCATCTCCTTGATGGCGTTGCGCAGCGCCGGAACGCCCAGGTCACGCAGGGCCTTGACCACAATCGACGGCGTGATCGGCTCACCCTCGTCCGAGCGGACGTTGTCCGGCAGGGCCCATGCCGGCGCGGCCTGCTGCTTGCTGCCGACCGTCCACAGCGCGAGCAGCGCGAGGAACGGGCCGATCGTGAGGGCGGGGCCCCAGACGACCTGCACGATCCGGATCAGCAGGCCGATGAAGTCGATGACGGCCGCGAGCGGGGTGATGACGTCACCGATGTCGTGGTTGTTGATGGCCATCACGATCCCGAGCGCAATCAGCACGCCGATGCTCATGCCGGCGCCGACCCCGACGCCCTTGGCCGCGTCGACCGGGGAGTGCAGCAGGTCCATGCGGCGGCGGTGCCGGGCCTCGCGGAAGCGCTGGAGGCGGTCTTCCCACTCCTCCGCGACCTCGAAGTTGCCGGCCGCCTCGGCGGCCCGCAACATCCGCTCGTAGCGGGCACCGGTCTTCCCGTCCCACGCGCGGCGGGTCACGATCCGGCCCCCGTTGACGGTGTACAGGCCGTGGCGGGCCACCGCGCGGGCGGTCGCCTTGGTGGTCTCGTGAGTTATGGCCGTACGGATAGCGCGGCCGGAGCGCACCCACAGCGGCACGGGCTTGGCCGGGGCCGGTTCGGGGACCACGGTCAACGTGGTCACGGGCGCCGGGTCGGTGTTCTTGTGCAGGTGAACGACGTTCTCAGACATGCTGGAGGTCTCCTGTACTGCCCTCAGCGGGGCGGCATGGGGCGAGGGAAGATCAGGCGGCGCGGGCGCCGGGAACGATCTGGTCGGCGAGGTACTCGCGGCTGTAGGCCTCGCGCTCTTCGTCGTCGTGGCAGCGCTCGTTCTCGCGGGCCTGCCGGCGTGACTGGCGCTCGACCTTGAAGGTGTCGCGGCGGTCGCGGATGATCCGCTCCCGGACGCCCTTGCGGCTGAACTGCATGGCGTGGACCAGCTCGTGAACGAGGGTGATGGCGAACTCACCAGGGCTGGCGTTGCGGTCGACGTTGATCAGGACCAGCACCGACCCCTCCGCGAGCGGGACCGCGCGGCCGTCGACGTTGCAGGCCCCGCGGGCGGCATGCCGTTCCTCGCGGTCCCTGACCCGCTTGTCGACGCCACCGGCCAGTTCGGCTTCCGCCGTGGTGGCCAGCTCCGCCAGACCGCGAGCGTTGGTCAGGGTGATCTGAACGTCCGGCATGCTGCCGGGCACCGAGCGGTTGACCAGCCGCGCCGCCGATTCCGCAAGCTGCTTCGCGGTGCGGAGGGTGGCGCGGTAGCCGGACAGCTTGTGCGTACTGACTGTGATCTTCACTGCGGGAACTCCTCGCAGGTGTCGGGGTGTTCAGGCGGCGGGATACGGGTCACGACCAGCGGGACTTCTTCGGCACGATGTGGGGGTGGCCGTTGACCATGTGGTCCACGCACTGCGGGCAGTCCTCACGCGAGCCGAGGCGGCGATGGATGCTGCAGTCGCGAGCGTGCTGCCAGCACTGCGGGCACTCACCGGGCGGCGTGTTCTGGTGGGCCATGCTCAATCCCTCCCAGGGGGCGGATCGTCGGGGTAGGCGCAGGTCACACAGGTCCCGAGCGATGACGGGATGACGTATCCGGCGTCCATGCGGCACTGCGGGCAGGTGCGACGGGCGAGCATCGCCAGGGCGAGCGCGCCCCACTTGCGTGAGGTCATCGGCCGCACCGGCTTGGCGAGGTCGAGGCGGTACAGGAACGCCACGCTCACGCCCGCTTTGCGGCGGCGGGAGCGGCGCATGAGCTGGGCGCCTATCGGCTGACCGCCCGGCCGCAGGCCTCGGGCCCGGAGCTGTCGGCGCGTAGCCATCCCCTCCGGGGCAAGGCGCCACGGATAGGTAGGGACGCCGTAGCGGGCCCCGGGAGGGTCGTAGCACTTGCCGAACGCCGCCGACATCACGCGGCCTTGAGGCCACGTTCGGCGCGCAGTGTCTCGCGCAGCGTGCGGGCGTTCTTCGGCGACGTGTGCACCGCGAGCCGGATGCCCTCGGCGGTCAGCTTCGCGTCCGGCCAATCGGCCGTCACGGTACGGGCCTCATCGAGCAGTTGATCGGGGGTCCGCTTGGGCCGAATCGATCGAGCAGCGTCCGGCACACGGCCCGTAGCACCGCGCGGTCGGGTCGACTCGGCGGGCACAGCGCGCTTCTCGATCGGCCGGACCGGGGCCGACTCGATCGCCCGAACGGGCTTGCTCGGAAGGGTCGACTTCAGGAAGCCGACCGCGACCGGAGACGGCAAAACGATCGGCTTCGCCGTGATCGGCGCCGGGGTCGATTCGGGCAGGTCAGCCGTAGACCGAATTCTCACGGTCTCGGCAGATTCCTCCGCACTCGCGCCCGCAGGCGGCAGAGCGTCCGGGGCGAGGCGGAACATCGATCCGAGGGCGGCGTCCGCGCCGATCGTGACGCGCTGGCGCTGCACATCGAGCAGCCTCGATCCCAGTTCCGCATCGCCCGATCCGACCTTGCGGGCCAGTCGCCACGACGCCCGATCCGACCACTTGCGGATTCGTTCGCTGGGGTGATTGGCGGCGCGGGCCCGGTGATAGGCCAGCCGCTGGACGACCTCGACGGCCCGGCGCTCGCCTTCCGCGTCGCGCCCGTCGGTGTGGACGGCGATGCGGCGGGCCAGGAACGCCATGCCCTCGGCCGAGACGCACATGCCCATCGGGGTGATGGCGTAGATGACTGTCGTACCAGGGTCGTCGGCGGCCATCGCGGCCATCGCGGATGCGGCGGCCGGCAGGGCCCACAGCCCGAGTCGGATGATGCGCGGGGAGGACTGGCCCAGCATGGTCAACCCGAGCAGGACGAGTGCGAGTACGGCGGTGGCGCCCTCACCCGCGGACACGGCCCCGAGCGCGGTGCCCTTGCCGTAGGCCCCGCTGATGTTGCTGTAGGTGCCGATCCCACCGAACACGCCGGTGGCGAGCATCGGCGCGAACGCCGCGCTCAGCACGATGGTCTGAACCTTGGTCAGCGGCTTGCGGGCCTGCGTGGTCATGCCGCCACCTCCAGCAACGGGGCGTTGGTCAGCCCGGTCAGGTCGGCGATCTCGTCGCCGGTCAGCACGGTGTTCTCGTTCATGGCGTGGGCCACGGTGCGGATCTCGCGCCACAGGTGGCCGACCTTGCGACGGGCCATGCCGCGCACCATCCCCCAGGACTTTCCGTTGGCGGGGACGTGGTCGCGGCCCAGCTCGTAGTCGAACTGGGCGAGTACGTCGATGGCCTGCTCACGGTCGTGGTCGGCGGTGCAGGCGTAGGCCCGTTCCGGCGTCCACAGGCCGTAGGTCATGAGGTAGGTGACCTGGGCGAGTTCCCCGGCTGCGCACATCGCCGCGAAGTGCCACGGCGGGGTGTTGTGCGACTGGTGGGCGGTGTTCCCCGTCATCGCCCAGCCGCCTCCGTCGGGCTCCCAGGCGATGACCTCGCTGGTCTTCACGTGAATGCCGTAGGCCAGGGCGAGCACCGCGTGTCCGGCCTCGTGGAAGGCCAGGCCCAAGCGGCCCTGCTCGTAGTCGAGCGGCAAGTTGAAGAACGGCTTGGGCTTGCCGGTGTGGTCCAGCAGGCGCTCCGGCTGGGGGCACGTGGCCTTCATGCGGCACCGCCCGTCACCGCGGCGGCGGCCTGGTTGGTCAGCGCGCGGCGGGTGCCCAGGACCTTGCGACGGGCCCGGCGGATACGGCGCTGGTCCAGCTCGGTGGCCGGTCGGTCCAGGGTGACGATCTGCGCGTCCAGAAGCTCGACGCGAGCCAGGATGACGGGCATCTCGTGCTCGATGGCGTCCAGCTCCGCGGCGGTCGGCTCACGGTCGAACTCGTCGGCCGTAACGGCCGCCTGAAGTGCAGCGATGTTGCTCATGAGTCGTGTTCTCCCTAGCAGGTAAGGCGGCTCAAAAGCGGCCCCGGAGTTGCACCTCCGGGGCCGCGCGCCGTTGAAGTGGGTTGACGACGAAAGTCGTGCAGTGGGCGCCGTCAGCCAGCAGGCCGGAGATCAGCGCCTGTTGAAGCCGGGGCAGCCGTTGACCATGTGGTCCACGCACTGCGGGCAGTCCTCTCAGGGGCCGAGCCTCCGGTGAACTGCACGGTTGTGGGCGTGCTCCCAGCACTGCGGGCACTCACGCTTGGGCACCGACATGGCCTTTGGCGACGTTCCGAACAGCCCCATCACGGGCTCCTTCCTGTGTTCCGGCTCCCCTCAGCGCTGCTCGTACGAGACGAGCAGCGAAACCGGCGCGGCAAAGCCGCGAAGGTCAAGGCGCGGCCAGTCGCCGCGTGATCCGCCTTTTCGACTCGGGGAGGCGGGGCCCACCTATTCAGTTCTCAAGGTCACCCCCTGGAGGGCGCCGCAATTGCTCCTCGGTCAGTGCGGTAACCCCCGGTCAAGGGGCTCCCGTCCTCACGGGACTCACCGAGCGCTTCGTGCAGGTCACGCAGTGATGCGCGAGCCAGCACCTGCACTTATGTACTCATGTGCAGGAGTGACAGGTAAGAGAGTGCCCAACTCCTGTACATGAGTCAACCCGCCGCGCGATATCGCTGCGGCGGGTTGGGGCCTCGGAGGCGGGCGCCTTAGTCGTCTGCTGGGATGCGATACTCCAAAACGAACTGGTCAGCGGCCATGAACGTGTCGCAGACCTCGACGACGCGGCCCGCCTGAGATTCTGCATTCCGGGTCAGATGGATGATGGGCGAGCCAGGGCTCAGGCTCAGCGCCACGATCTCCTGTTTGGTCGCGAGGCGGACGCGGACCGTTTCTGACAGCTCCTTCAGCGTGTGACCGTGCTCCTCCAGTCGGGCGTAGATCCCGCCACCGCCGGGGTTCTCCTCGAACAGTTCGGGGATGTCCTTCGCTACGTCCCACGGGAGGTAGGAGGTGGCTTCCTCAGTAGGGATGCCATCGCTGAAGTAGAGGCGACGCCGCGCCAGCACCTTCGCGCCCGTCGGCACCGACAGCCGCTCTGCGATCTCTTCCGGCGCTTCAGTCGGCCCGACATAGAGGACACTCACGCTCGGTTTGCTGCCCGCTTGCTGGGCCTCTGCGAGGTACGCCGCGTTGCCTGCTGTGCGGTGCGACCTGCGGAAGCGATCCGAGGACTTTCGCCGCACAGGAGGGCGCCGCTTCACGTACGAACCCTTGCCGTGGCGCGTCTCGATCAAGCCGGTAGCGCGCAACTCCGCGAACGCCTTGCGCACCGTGCCCTGGGACGCGGCGTACTTCTTGATGAGGTCAGACTCGCTGGGTACCTGGTCCCCGGGAGCAAGGATCTGTTCCTTGATCTGCCGAACGAGGTCGTCCGCGATCTGTAGATACTTCGGCTTTCCCGAGTCTGTGGAAGACGTGGGCATGTCCTACTGTTCCTCCTAAGCTCCTGTACATAAGCAACGCTACCCGGAGGGCGCGTCAATGCCGCTTCACTCGGTCTCGGTCGCTGGCGTGGTCGTGCGTGATGACGGCCGCGTTCTGGTCATCCGACGCGCGGACAACGGCACCTGGGAGCCGCCCGGTGGCGTGCTTGAGTTGGACGAACGGCCCGAGGACGGGGCGGTGAGGGAAGTGCGTGAGGAGACAGGCATCAAGGTCTCTGTTGAGAGACTGACCGGGGTCTACAAGAACATGAGCAAGGGTGTGGTGGCTCTAGTGTTCCTATGCCGCCCCGTCGCCGGCGTGGAGCGCACGTCCAGTGAGTCCACCGCTGTGCGATGGCTGACCCCGCAGGAAGTTGAGGGTGCGATGGGAGAGGTCTACTCGGTACGTGTGCGTGATGCGCTAGATGCCGCAGTTGCTCCGCACGTCCGCTCCCATGACGGCCATCGCCTGCTCGAATCCGCCTGAACTGACTGTTCGCCTGAACGCAGGCGTGAGTGCCTGCAACGATGCAGGCATGTCGATGCCCGGAATGCCTCTCCATGCTGAAGCTATCCCTGACTGCACCGAGATGGAAGCCCACCGTGCGGCCTACAAGAGAGCCAAAGCCAACGATGCGATCTTCGTGTGCATTGCTCGCCGTGGGCGGCATTGGTCAGTGGAGCTTGATGTCATGGCCAGCAGTAAGCCCTACGTCCCGGACCAGGCGATGACGATCCTGAACTCCGCAGCTGAAGCTCTGGTCCTGGATGGCACTGTGGAGCAGGCGAACATCGGAGCTGATTACATCTCCATGTGGCCAATCAAGACCGAGGACAGAGCGCGCGAGATCGGGGCGGCATTTCATGCCGCTATGTACGGCCTCCAACAGTTGCACATGGCTGTTCCGAGCCGGAGCGCAAGGTCGTAGCAGGCGACAGGAGGGGACCGGAAGGGGCGGCCGCCCTCCGCGAGCGGGCTCTGTCAGGGCAGAAGTTCGAGGCTCCGTGAGAGATGCCGTGAATCAGTCTTCTTCGTTGTCCTTCTTGAATGCACCGCTGGCACGGTTGATCAGTGAGTTTTCTTCGACGGCTCTGCGTTGACGCTCTGGGCTAATGCCGATCTCAGACATTAGAACCAGACAGAGCAGGGCGTAGGTTACCTCTAGTAGCCAGAAAGCCTCGGTGTTTTCTCCTCCACTGGACGATCTCTCATTTGCGTGCGCTAGATCATTCCTGGCTTTCTTTAGGTCTGTGGCCCATCGAGTGTGATCGCCCAAGAGAGTGTTTACGGCTGCTTCATCCGGGATTGAAGCAAGCTCTAGCATTCGCTCGTTGTAGGTGGGGTTGTTGTGCAGTCCGTTCTTGACGAAGGCGACCATTTTCGCATCCTCATCTGAAAGGGCGGCGAGAATCTTTTCTTTCAGGCGCCTGTATTCCCTCTTAGGTATGGGGGTGCTGGCCGAGCGCAACGATCTGTGAATGCTCTCCGCCGCTGATGCGACCCCGAGGAGCCGCGTGCCAATGTAGCCCCTTTCGATATATCTAAGTCCGAATAGGATGTTACAACCAGCGCGAGCCTTTCCCTTGGTTTCTAGCCACTTAGGGATAAGCTCTGTGAAATCAACGTCGCCTAGCGTGAAGAGTGCATTGTTTCCTGCGGAGCGCTTTCGCGGGGTTACTGTGCGGTAGATCTGGCGTCCGATCACCTCGACCTCTTTAGTTCTGCCCTGCGCTGACGTGTACATCAACCATCGCCCCACTGCGCCGCACGGTTCGTACGTGCTCAGGGTAAATAGATCCTGTAGGTCTTTCTCGACTTCGTCAAAGTACTTGCAATGGACTGGGCCAGGGGGAGTTAGGGTGAGATCCGCCGCCTCCTGTGCAGAAAAAGATCGCTCGTTCGCCACCACGTCATCTGTAGAGTCAAAATCACGCGAAAGGTGGCGCAGTGAGATTTCCAGATCTCCGTGTTTCGCTACCAAAGATTCGACTGGTACTTTTTCGACTCGTCGCGAACTGCGAGCCTCACCCTCCAGCTTCTCGGCTGATATTTCGAAGGCGGTTCTCTCTGACCATTGAAGGAGTCGCTCAAATCCAAGTCTGGCCCGCGTGAATACCGGAGTCGATAGAGATCCGAGATGTATGCCGCGCAGGGCGCGAATGGCGCTCCAATTTTGTTCGGTTAGCTCATCCCCAAAAAGTGAACCCCGGCTGCCAGTGTGACTGACGTCGAGCAATGTGAAATCATCCTTGCCCGAAGTGCCGTGGATTAGTGTAAGCGTGCGAGATTTACCGCTGACGCTGTATCCGGCTCCATTTGGGAGGGGTTGGCGAATCTTGATGTCGAAACCACCGATAAGTTCCAGCGTTACATCGCCTGCTTCTGTGCAGCGAAGGGTGCCGGGTACTTTCACCTCGGGATTTGTGGTCTCCCACCAGTGGCCTCGCCAAATTCGCTCGTTCATGAATGTCAGCGTAGTGGTCTGTACGTAGGATGTTGAGGTGATTAACGGATCGCGTGCTGGTCTGCTGGTAGAGCGACGAAGCTGCTCGGACGCGACGGCTGGTCAGTAGCACGCCGGGAGGCATCGGCGTGCGTTGGACTGACCGCTCAGAATGCTTGAGTGGAGGGCCCGGCGCACCCTTGAGGTATGGCGAGTGCTCCGATAGTTGTGCATGCGCTGCTCGGTACGGGCGGCCGGCGGGTCGCCGCGCGCGGCCAGATCCTTGGCCTCGCCCACTCCGACCGTGACGTCGTCGAGTTCCTCCGACGTGCTGGGCTGGAAGACGCCGAGAGCCTTCTCGATGACCCGATGTGGGTGACATGGCGCGGCGGACGGGCTCATCACTACGAGGCGGCCTGAGGTCGTGATTCCCTCAGGTCAGCTGGGGAAAGATCGGCGAGAACTCGCGGCCGTCATGAGGCAGCGCTACAGCACCGAACCGGCTGCACAGGACTACCTGAACCACCTGCAAGACCTAGGAAGGGAGAAGCCGGGATTCCTCCCTTCCTGAGCGGCACAAACAACGGGCGCGACCCCACTTCGAGGCGCGCCCGTTTTGGCACAACCGGCCTACAGGGGTGGGCTCGCCGAGAAGAATCCGCCGATGCTCCGGGTCAGTCGCGTGGCCTCCGACAGCCCGAAACGGAAGGCGAGCAGTGTGTACACGAGGACGAGGAACGCCACCACGGCCAAAGGCACGAGGAGTTCCACGGGCGCCCCCAACGGCGACAGCGCAAAGAAGGCGAGGATCACGATTACTGCCGCGCACAGGCAGGCGGTTGCCAAGCGGCGACCGTCAAGCCGGTCCGGCTCGACCGAGTCCTCCTCGGGGAGTGCCTCCGCAGGCAGTACCGCGGTGAATCGACCAGCGGCGATGTTGTTGGTGGTGAGAGCCGCGAGTTCCGCCAACCGGAGTGCGGCCGCCGTGCGATCTCCGGCAAGCTGGTCTGCCGCTTGAATGAATGCGGCGTCAACGCGGTTGAGATGCGTCCTCAGCTCGCGTCGCAGCGCACGCCGCTTCCCGAAATCTGAAGCGGCGTTGCCGGCGAACGTCCGTAGCGGCAGACCCAAGAGGGAGACCCTCTGGCTGAGCTTGATGGCTTCGGTATATCGGGTAGCAGGACGGGCGACGGTCGCGCTTGCTGCCAGCAGGCTGAGCAGCGGGTAGATCGGCCTTGAACAGCGCGGAATGCTCCAACCCCCGGATGCACTGTTGAACCACACCATGGTGATGACGATCGCCAGCAGGATGTTGAGCGGCACCAGCGGGGCGGACCAACTCGCCGACACCCCTGTGCAATCGACTGTGGGAGTCGGCTCCATATACCCCCCGGGTCTACATGCCCCGCGATTCCCGGCGATCAACACCAGTAGGAAGACGTTCACGGCGGCGGCGATTTTGAATGCCAGGAGAGGGAGCATGCCTCGCTCATAGGCCAGCGCGGAGCGGATGGTGTCCGCATCGAGATGGAGCCCCAACTCGGTTGCTCCCGCTTGCGCTTCGGTCACGCGCCGTTCGACGTGTCGATGGTGCAGCCTCAAAGTCGGGTGACGCCAGGATGGTTGGCCGGCAGAACTCACGTGTCCCCCAAGGGCGTCTACGGTGGGGCAAGCCTACGAGCAGCCACCGCCAGTCGGGCGTGGAACGGCATGCCCGCGACGGCTCGCTCCCTGCATCGCGTACGAAGCGGGATCCCGACTTGCGTCTGTGCGTTGTCCTTGACTTTGTCCAGTTCACCGACGGCCGCCACTGTTCACCGTCGCGCGCCCCCCCTGACCTGTCGCGCGAACGCCCCTGGCCGACCGCGTACGGCCATACGCACAGGGCCCGGGCGAGATGTTCGAGATCGGTTGGCTGTTAGGGGCATCGCTCACTCTGCTACTACCCACTCAAGATCTCTAAGATCGTCCGCCGCTCCTAGCAGTCGCAGGGAATTCTTGAGCGCCGGCACTTCAGCCGCCCGCTCTTTAACGAATTCCGCGATCAGCCATTTCGCTTGCCCTTCCATCGCACCATCTCGCAGCACACGGAGAACGCGTGGGAATTTATCGACTTCCACATTTCGAGCTGTGACCGAAAGCAAGGATTGGGTATCATTCGCGTCGACACGCGCGACGACGTCACGCACCTTGACGGCATCACCGTAGTGGGCTTGCCCGACGCTGTGAAGCAGAAAAGTAGCCCATTCCTCTCTTCTTTCTTCACGCAGTTGCCGAAGAAGTCTGACTATGCGATCAGGTCCGGAATCGTACGTGAACCACAGAAGCATGTCCTGAATTCTGTAATCTCCAACGATTAGGCTGCCATTGGCGACGGAATCTAGGAACGCATACACGACTTCCACCGGACCCTCATGAAGAGTTGAACGCAGCAGGCCGTAAACCGCCGTCTGCTGAGCAGCTTCAAAAAGGCCCGAGGAGACTTCTTTAATCATCCGAATGTCGCCGTAAGCCGCGATGGCGTCATACAATCGAGAGGGGCGGTTTGAGTCGTAAGCTTCCCTCTCAATGATTTCTGAGATAATTTCTTGGACTGACTTTCCGTTGACGATTTCCCTGAGCTCATCAATGGGCTCCTGCAGGAGTGTAATTTCCTGCTCCACTGTTTCCTGCTGAGCATCTTCGAATGGCGCTTCAGGGGGATTGCTGTCGTATTTTGATTCCAGTTCCTCCAGCTGCTCTTCCAGAAGCTTGCATCGCATTTCAGCTGCTTCATTCAGTGCATCCGCCTCGCGGAGTTTGACGCGAAGGTCCTCAATCTCTTGGCGCAGCTGATCTATCTCGCGCGCGTAGTCCTGAGTCTTATTTGCGTGGATTTCGGCAAGATTTTCCTTTTCCAGCCGTTCTGCCGCCCAATCGCTCTCTAGCTGGCGACGATCAACCTCCAGCTCTGCAATGCGCCGTTGCCGGGCTTGCAACGCTTCCAGGAGTGCCTGCTCCTTGACCGCTGCCTGTCGTTGTTCTCGATCCGCTTGTTCTAGCTGGTCACTCAAGACTTGAAGCTCATAGAGTCCCGCGTTGCTGACGCGCAACGCCTGGCGGTGTTGGTCTCGGACGTGACCGAAAACCTCCGGTTTGACAGGATTCTGTTGCGCCTCTGCTAGGTCGCGCAGCAGATCCTCTACGAACTCCCATGGCGGTACCCGGGAGCCGTTGAGGAAGCGCGAGATTGACCCTGGATCCCGGTGCCTCCTTGCTGCGTACCTGCGAACCGAGATGTCCAGCCCCCCGAATAGCTCACGGAGGGTGCTGACGAAGGCTGCACACTCGGGAGGAAGGTCTGGCTTGATCGGGCGTAGAAGTTGAGCCTCTGACACACCGTCTCCTCTGCACCAGGACAGGTTGGTTGGAGGCCAGTGTTGCGAGCCATGGCAACGTGTGACAACTGCCGCAACGGATCAATCAACCCTGAAGTTGGTGCGTACCGGGGGATCCCGGAACCACCTTCCATGTTCAGGAGTTGCCATGTCAGCTTCCGCCCTCCCGTCCAAACCGGGGGGTAATCCCGAGTGGATGACGTACATGCTTTCGGCGCTTGCTTCCGGCGCCCAAGCGAGTACTGACCCGCATGTCGTACTGGCCCTCGTAGCGATCATGGGCCTTCTCGTATGGACGGTGCGGGATGAGTAGTCGACTGTGACAGCAGCTTGGACCAGGCGGCCATCCTCTGGCCAAGATGGACTGGGCATTACGCCTCGATCCTGCTGACATGCAGGTCAAAGTGCGCTTCCACGGTCACGAGATCCCCTAGTGGGGCCAGCGTGGGGCAATGCGCTAGTCCCTCAGAAGAGGGCCAGTTCAGACCCACTCGCCTGTGGGGACTGTAAATCTGCCGACGCCCGGCCCATGACCCCTCCGAGGGCGCTGGCAGAAACCTAGGAGAAGATCTTCCCCCCCCATGCCGGCGCGCAGCCAAGGCTGTCCGGTACGGGCGCGATAGAACTCTCCCTACTTCATCAAGCACCCGTCGTCGCTCCGCTCCTCCGGGCGGGAGCGGGCGCCAGCGGCGCCCACGCTCAGGTCTCCGCCCCGCTCGGCACCACCGACCGCCCGCTCCCGCCCAAGAGGCAGGCACACAGGGCATGAGGTCAGCGCAGTCGTGGCTGGGGCGGTCGGCTCCACGGCTTTAAGCAGCCACTTTGGCGCGAGCCTCGAAGATCATGGCCCCAAAGCCGTTCCATCGACCTTATTAGCCACCCTTACGGTCGTGGAATGCCGTACCCTACTGCGCGTGCTGAGAATTCTCATCGATACATCGGTATGGCTCGACATGGCCCGGCGGCGGGATGGACAACAAACGATTGTCGCCATACGAGTTCTCGTACATCAAGGGAAGCTTGAACTGCTGGTGCCTTCACTCATCATCGATGAGTTCGAGAGAAACCGCCCGAGGGCAGAGAATGCTGCGACCCAAAGCGTTCGCGAACGATTCCGACTCTTGAAGCAAGATTTACAGGAGTACGGAGGCGACGACGCGCAGGGCTGGATATCTGCATTGGCGCACCAGATCCCTTACGTCGCGGAGGGATCTCTCCAGAATTTCTCGGAAATATCCGAGCTCCTACAGCTTGGGAAGAGGCTCGAACCCGGAGCCGCCGAGCATGAGGCCGCAGTGAAACGTGGTCTGGAGAAGAAGGCGCCCCTCCACCTCAACAAGAACAGCGTGGCGGACGCCCTGCTCATCGAGGTGTACTGGTCCGCAGTCAATGCAAATCAGGAAACCGGAACCGTCACATGCTTTGCGACATCGAACCATGAAGACTTCTCGATACCCAAAGGCGACCACCGAAAGCCCCATCCTGATCTAGACGACATCTTCGACCAGGTGCGATCCCGATACGTGCACGGTGTCGGCGGACTGAACTCCATCATGCTGAGCCACTTCGGAGACGAATTTACAGAGCTAATCGAAGAAGTGGAGCTAGTCCGAAGTGAAACCCGATCTCTTGCCGAAATCTTGAAGGCAGAGAACGAATACTTCGAAAAGATCTGGTACGTACGGAAACTAATTCTGCTAGAAAAGATCGAAGACGGCCGCCGTGAGCCACTCGATCCTGAGCTTGAACAGCACATGAAAGCTGCCATGCGTGACATCGAGCGGCGCTATGGCGAAGAGAACGTCGGCCCGTGGGATGACTGGGGATGGGGCTTCGTCCATGGCAAGCTCTCTGCGCTCAGGTGGGTCCTCGGGGATGACTGGGACTTTCTTGACACCTGAGGCCTACACCAGCCTCCCTAACGCCTCCCCAATGAGACCCGCCTGAATCGCCCCTCGGCCGTGGGCAGGCCCTAAAGGCGCGCTGAGGGATCCGGTTCCCCGAGGTGTCCCCCAGAACCTGTTAACGCGAGGAAAGTCCCCTACTCCCAGGCGGGAGCTGGGCCGTCCGTGGGCCGTGAAGCAACGGCCCACGACGGCCGGCAACGACCAATAACGATGACATCGTTACTGGTCAAAGCCCTATCAGGCCCCGGAGACGGAGGCCAGGTAGGCGTTCGTCTTCTCCGGCTCATAGAAGAAGTTCTCGAAGTCGGCCGGGTTGTTGAAGCCGTTCGCGAAGCGGTCGGCGACCGGCTGGAGCTGGCCGGCGGCGCCGATCAGGTTGAGGACGTGCTCCGGCGGGACGCCCAGCATCGCGTTGGTCCACTTCACGACGTGCTGCGCGGTGTCCCAGTAGCGGTCGAAGGTGGACTGCATCCACTCCTCGTCGAACGGCTTGTCGCCGTGCTCGACGATGGAGTCGAGGTACGAGGCGGCGCACTTGGACGCCGAGTTCGAACCCTGGCCCGTGATCGGGTCGTTGGCGACCACGACGTCGGCGACACCGAGGACCGCGCCGCCGCCGGGCAGCCGCCCGATCGGGTTGCGGACGGTCGGCGCGTAACGGCCCGCGAGGGTCGCGTTGGCGTCGGTCAGCTCGACCTTCGTGGAGCGCGCGTACTCCCAGGGCGTGAACTTCTCCATCAGCTCCAGGGTGAGGGCCAGGTGCTCCGAGGGGTCCTTGACGCCCTTGAAGGCGTCCAGCGGACCACCGGGGATGCCCTCCCAGAACAGGATGTCCGCGCGGCCCGAGGTGGTGAGGGTCGGCATCACGAACAGCTCGCCGACGCCGGGCACCAGGTTGCAGCGCACCGCGTCGAAGTCCGGGTGCTCGGGGCGGGGGCCCATGCCGTGCACGTACGCGACGGCCAGCGCGCGCTGCGGCTCGGTGTACGGGGAGCGCGAGGCGTCGCGGCCGAACATCGAGACCAGCTCGCCCTTGCCGGCGGAGACGAGCACCAGGTCGTAGGTGCGGGCGAAGTAGTCGAGGTCGGAGACCGCGGCGCCGTGGATGACGAGCTGCCCGCCGCGCTGCGCGAACGTCTCCATCCAGCCGGCCATCTTCACGCGCTGGTCGACGGACTGCGCGTAGCCGTCGAGCTTGCCCACCCAGTCGATGGCGCGCTGCGAGGGGCCCGGGTCGAAGGAGCCGGGGGCGGCGACGGAGACGCCGAGGCCCTCGATCCTGGGGGCCTGGGACTCCCAGAAGTTCACCTGGAGGTCGCGCTCGTGCTGGAGCGCCGTGTCGAACATGCACTGCGTGGACATGACCCGGCCGGACCGGATCTCGTCCGCGGTGCGGTTGGACATCAGGGTGACCTCGTACCCGTTCGACTGGAGGCCGAGGGCGAGCTGGAGACCGGACTGGCCGGCTCCGACGACGAGTATCTTCCGCATGCGGGTGCCTCTTCTACTGCTGAGGGGTGGTGGCTATTCGGGGGTGGCGTCGAGCGCGTGGCCGACGAGGGCCAGGAGGGTCTCGACGACCGAGATGCGCTGCCGCGCGTCCATGATGAGGACAGGGATGTGCGGCGGCACCGTCAGGGCCTCGCGCACGTCGGCGGCGGCGAACTCGTCTGAGCCGTCGAAGTGGTTGACGGCGACGACGTACGGGAGCCCGCAGCTCTCGAAGTAGTCGAGGGCCGGGAAGCAGTCGGGCAGCCGCCGGGTGTCGGCGAGCACGACCGCTCCGATCGCGCCGCGCACCAGGTCGTCCCACATGAACCAGAAGCGCTGCTGCCCCGGCGTGCCGAAGAGGTAGAGCACCAGGTCGTCGTCGAGGGTGATCCGCCCGAAGTCCATGGCGACCGTGGTCGTGGTCTTGTCGGGGGTGGCGGTGAGGTCGTCGGTGTCCTCGCTCGCCTGGGTCATCAGCGCCTCCGTCTGGAGGGGCTGGATCTCCGAGACGGCGGTGACGAGGGTGGTCTTGCCGACGCCGAAGCCGCCGGCCACCACTATCTTCGTGGCGATCGGGGCGCGGGTGCGGTCCGTCTGCCAGGCCTGGAGCTCCTCCTGGGGCTCGAAGGCGATGGCATCACGGCCGGACGACGGCTGGGCAGGTACGAAGGCGGGCGTGACGCCCTCGGTGACGCCTTCAGAGACGACGGAGTCCACTCAGCACCCTTTCAAGCAGTGCGCGGTCCGGCTGGCCCGGGCCGTGGCCGGTTCCGTAAACGCGGATCTTTCCCTGGTCGGCGAGGTCGCTGAGGAGTACACGGACCACGCCGAGGGGCATCTTCAGGAGCGCGGCGATCTCGGCGACCGTGCGCATGCGGCGGCACAGCTCCACGATCGCCCGCATCTCCGGCATGATCCGGGTCGAGAGCGTGCCCTGGCCTATCTCGAGGCGTTCCTCGGGCGCTTCGAGCGCGGCGACGAACGTCTCGACGAGCAGGACATGGCCGAAGCGGGTACGGCCGCCGGTGAGCGAGTAGGGGCGCACCCGGGCCGGCCTGCGGTCGCCGCCCCGGGTGGGAAGTTTCGGGCCGCCGGTACTGAGATTGGTGATGCTGCTGCTCACTTGGCGTTCTCCATCGACTGGCGCAGTTCACTGCGGAGTTCGGGCGTGAGGACGTGCCCGGCACGGCCGACGAAGAGCGCCATGTGATAGGCGACGACGCTCATGTCGCAGTCCGGGGTGGCGTGCACGCCGAGCAGTGAGCCGTCGCTGATGGACATGACGAAGAGGCTGCCTTCCTCCATCGCGACCATGGTCTGCTTGACGCTGCCGCCGTCCATCAGCTTGGCGGCGCCGATGGTGAGGCTGCCGACGCCGGACACGATCGTGGCCAGGTCGGCGCTGGAACCCTTGGGTCCGCCGCTGTGGTCGGCGGGGCGCTCATTGTTCCTGCCGGGGTCGGAGGAGAGCAGGAGCAGCCCGTCGGAGGAGACGACCGCGACCGAGAGGAGCCCTGGCACCTCCTCCACCAGATTGGTCAGCAGCCAGTGCAGGTTGCGGGCTTCGGTGCTGAGTCCGAATCCAGGGGTGGACGCACTCGGCGTGCGACTGGGCGCAGTCAACTGCTTGCCTCCTCGACTGTGTCCCCCTTGGGTTCTGCGGTCGGATCCGTTCCGCCGATCTCGGCCTCGACGTCCCGCCGGCCTTTGTTGGCCCCCTGGTGGAATCCGCCGAGGCGGCGGCGCAGGGCGTCGGCGTCGACGGATCCGGTACGCGGCGCCGCGGCGGGCGCGGGGGCCGAGATCTTGGGGGTCCTCTTGGGCAGGCCCTTGTCCGTGACCCGCTCCCACTGGGGGGTGCGGGCCGCGGGGATCACGGGCTCGCCCGCCGCCTCGGGGGCGGGAGGCGTGTCGGACTTGGGCCGGGTGGGCAGGCCCGGGGTGCCGCTGATCTCCGCGGCGCCCGTCTCGTCGGCGACCCGCTCGTGCGCGGGCTCGTCGTCGAGGTGCAGGGGCCGCGGCGCGGGCTCGGGGGCCGCCGCCGGTACGGGTTCCGGGTCGACGGCTCGTACCGGCTCCGGGTCGACGGCCGGGATCGGCGCGGTCAGGGTCATGGTCGTCTCGGCGGGCGACTCGACCGGCACCGTGGGCCGCGTGGGCTCCGCTACGGCCGCGTCGGGCTCCCGCGGCGCTTCGGCGTCCGTCCCCGCTTCCCGTACGGCGTGCTCCGCCGCGGCGATCAGCGGGTCGTGGCCGTCCTTGGAACGGCTGCTCAGGACATTCGAGTTGGCCTCGGCCTCGGATCCGGGCAGGTGCACGGCGGGCGCGGCGCCGGCCACCGGGACCCGCGGGGGCGCGGCTGCCGCGGGGGCCGCCGCGAGGAGCGCCCTGGGCAGCACGATGACGACGGCGATCCCGCCCTGCTTCTGCTCGCGCAGCTGCACCCGCACGCCGTGGCGCGCGGCGAGGCGGGCCACGACGTACAGGCCGAGGCCGAGTCCGTCACCGTCCTCGGGGTCGAACATCTCGTCGTCCGCGAAGGCGGCGAGGCGGGCGTTGAGCTCCTTCATCCTCGCGTCGGTCATGCCGATGCCCTCGTCCTGGACGGAGAGCATGACCTCGCCGCTCTCCAGGAGCCAGCCGGACACCTCGACGGAGGCGTCGGGCGGCGAGAACGAGGTGGCGTTCTCGAGGACTTCGGCGACGAGGTGGCTGAGGTCGTCGGCGGCGAACCCGGCGAGGTGCGCGTGCGGCGGGAGCGCGGAGATCCGGACCCGCTCGTAGCGCTCGATCTCGCTGACCGCGGCGCGCACGACGTCGACCAGCGGGACGGCGCCGGGGTTTCCGTGGCCGTGCTCGGCGCCGGCGAGGACGAGGAGGTTCTCGCTGTGCCGCCGCATGACGGTGGCGAAGTGGTCGAGCTTGAAGAGGGTCGCGAGGCGCTCGGGGTCCTGCTCGCGCTCCTCCAGGTTCTCGATGACGCCGAGCTGGCGCTCCACGAGGCCGAGGGTGCGCAGGGCGAGGTTCACGAACGTGCCGTGGATGCTGTGCCGGACCCGGTCCAGGTGGGCCGAGGCCGAGGCGAGTTCGGTGCGCAGCTTCTCGCGCTCGTCGGCCATGGTCGCGCGCTGGCCGATCAGATGCTTGCGGTCGGCCTCGAGCGTGGTGAGGCGCTCGTGGAGGCCGAGTGCGTGCGCGTGCAGTGCGTTGACGGACCGTACGACCTGGGCGAACTCGTCGTTGCGGCCGGTGAACTTGACCGGCTCCTCGCTCGCCGGGTCCGCGGCGAGCCGGGCCGAGCCGAGGCGGAGCACCGCGAGCGGCCTGGTCAGCGTGCGGGCCATGGCCATCGAGACGCCGACGGCGACGAGCAGGCACAGACCGGCCAGCGCGATGCGGACCTCGAGTGCGGTGACGTCGTCGTCGCGCAGCAGGGCGAGGTCCTTGGTGCGCCGGTCGTAGAGGGACGACTCGGCGCCGCGCATCAGGTCGATGCGGGCGGAGAGCGCGGCGTCGATGCTCTTCGGGCCGGCGGCGAGGTCGTCGGCGGACAGCGTGGGCTCGTCCGTGAGGGCGGCCAGGTACTTGTCGGCCTTGGTGACGTCGGGCCCGGTGACCGTGGCGCCGTAGGAGGCGACGGACGCGGCCGGGGCGGCGTCCTCGAAGTCGGCGAGGGCGGCCTGTTCGCGTACGTGGGCCTGCTGGGCGGCGGTGCTCAGGGCGTCGCGCTGCTTGCTGTCGGCGGAGTCCTGGGAGACGACCGTCTTCGGCAGTCCGGTGACCGGGTCGATGACCGTGGACGTCTGGTTGGTGCGGGGCACGGAGAGCGCGGCGAGCAGGAGCCCGCGCGCGGCGGAGGCCTGCTCGACGGCCCGGTCGAGGTCGGCGAAGGCGTGCGCTCCGGAGCCCGCGCGGGGCGGGGTGCTCTCGGCGAGCTGCTCGGCGGTGCCGTGCAGCTCGTTGATCGCGCCGGAGTACGCCTTGTGTGCCTCGAGGGCGCTGCCCTTGCCGGTGAGCGCGGCCCGGCGGACGGCCGCGATGCCCGCGAGATCGCGTCGCAGGGGGGCCGGGGCGTCGGTGCGGAGCTCTTCGAGCTGCCGGTCGACGCGGGCGCTGCGGCTCTCGGAGAGCCCCTGTCCCTTGGGCCGCCCGGCGGCGATGAAGGCGGTGACCTCGTCGCGCTCGTCGGCCAGGGAGTGGGAGAGCGTGACGGTCTGCTGGGTCCGTGCCGCGAGGTCGACGAGCTCCTGCGAGTCACTGACCTGCCCGGACGCGGTCATGAGGGCGGGTGCGGCAGAGCCGGCGATCGCCGCGGCGACGACCGCTACGGCGATGATGAGCCGGTTGCGCACCCGCGCGGTGCGTCGTCCTCCGGGGTCGGCGGGGGTGCCCGCCGGGGCGTGCGCGGCGGTTCCTGCGGGAACCGTCGTGCGCCCCTCGTCCGCTTCGGAGGCCGCTTGCTTGCCCTTGCGTCGAGGCCGCATCTTCCGCACCGGTGCTCGCATTCCTGACTCGTCTACCCATGGGCCCGGGTGACGATCTGTCAACACGCGCGCCCCCTGGTATGGCTCCAGACCATTCCAGTGCCGGTGAGCAGTGGTCGCGCATCACCTAGCCAGCCACCCGAAGGAGTGAACATCGAGCGGGAGTTGGGGAGCAAGTCCCGGTGGCATGGGCACGGGGCCCGAACGGGGCGCCGGTTGGACGTCTCTCACAGGCTTTGGCAAGATGCCCCGCCACTCCCCGTCGGAGTTGATCATTCCGGTCGAAACCAGGCGTCTGACCTGCCGATGTGGCTCAACTCCCGGCTCAACGGGCCGCTTGTGAAGGCCTCGTGCAGACTGGCTGGATGCGCATCGAACTCGCGACGGAGCCCGGAAACCCCGACCGACCCAACGAGGACTTCGCCTCGGCGGCCGTACCCGCCTCCGGACAGGGGGGAACGCTGGTGGTCCTGGACGGGGTCACCCCGCCCCGGGGTGAGAGCGGCTGCCTGCATTCCGTCCCCTGGTTCACGGCGCGACTGGGCGGCGCATTGGGTGAACTGTCCGTTTCGCGGCGGGATATGACGTTGACCGCCGTCCTCGCCGAGGCGATCCGCCGCACCGCCGACGCCCATCGGCAGGCATGTGACCTTTCTCACCCGCGTACGCCTCAGGCGACCGTGGTCCTGGCGCGGTGGGACGCGGAGCGGGTCGAGTATCTGGTGCTGTCCGACTCGGTGTTGCTGGTCGAGGACGCGTCCGGATCGGTCACGGCGATGGTGGACGACCGGCTCGACCGCGTGCCGCGCTCCTCCCTCGTCTCGGACGAGGTGGCCGACGCGACCGTGCGCAACAAGGAGGGCGGCTTCTTCACGGCCGCCGCCGACCCCTCGGTCGCCGAGCGGGCGGTCACGGGTGAACTCCCCCGCGCGCGGGCGCGCACGCTCGTGGCGCTGACCGACGGAGTCACGCGCTGGGTCGAGAAGTTCCGCGAGGGCGACTGGGCGGACCTGTTCGCGCTCGTACGCAAGGAGGGCGCCGAGGCGGTGGTCGCGCGCGTACGTGCCCTGGAGGACGCGGACGAGCGGGACCGGGTCTTCCTGCGGCGCAGCAAGACCCACGACGACGCGACGGCGGTGTACCTGGAGCTGTAGTGGCTAGCTCTCGGCGCCCGCGTTCAACTGGTGGAGCAGCCGAGCCAGTTCCGCCACCTCGCTGCGGTCCCAGCCCGCGAGCTGGCGTACGTACGTGGCACGGCGGGCGTCGCGTACCTGACGGAAGTTGGCGCGGCCCTCGTCGGTGAGGTGGACGAGCCAGGCGCGGCCGTCGGCGGGGTCGGGTTCGCGCGCGACGAGACCGAGGTCCTCCAGGGCGCGCAGCTGCCGGCTCATGGTGGCCTTGCCGACGCCGACGTACGCGGCGAGTTCGGTGGCCCGCTGCCGGCCGCACTCCTCCAGGCGCGCGAGGAGTCCGTAGGCGGCGGGTTCGAGGTCCGGGTGGACAGCGCGCGCCATCTCGCCGGAGGACGCGCGTGCTCGCCTGAGGAAGACCGTCAACTCCCTTTCCAGGGACAAGAATTCGTGGTCCACACCACTCTCCGTCGCGTCGAATTCGGCGCCCGGCCGCCCGCCGTTCCCGTCCTCGTGCACGTCAGCACCCATGCCAGGGTTTCCCGTTTCTGAAAGTTTCCGCCATTCGCGGCCATTGCCGCAGCTCCGCCAGTATTTCGCAGGAGTAGACCAACGGCATCATCCGGGCCCCCTTCCCTCCCGGCGGTCTACGTGCGTAGCTTCATTGGTGACATGTCCACACCAGTGACATGTCGAAAGGTCCCCCCACCGAGCTCACAGAAGCTCAACGAGGCCTTCGGAGGCACGCAATGCCCGTGCACAGATCCGGAACCGTCCGCCGCCCGCGTCTCAGGCGCTTCCCGGCGGCCGGAGTCATCCTCGCAGCGCTCTCGCTGCTGTTCACCCTGCCCACCGCGGCCCAGGCCGCCGACGTCCCCGCCCGTGGCTCCGCCACGATGGGCATGGGCGTCGCCGAGCACGACGGCCGAGGCGGACTGCCCACCGGCGACAAGGCCGTCCAGACCGAGGGTGTGGACACCAGCAGCCACAACGGCAACGTGGCCTGGTCGACGCTCTGGAACAGCGGCGTGAAGTGGGCCTACGTCAAGGCCACGGAAGGCACGTACTACACGAACCCGTACTTCGCCCAGCAGTACAACGGCTCCTACAACGTCGGCATGATCCGCGGCGCGTACCACTTCGCGACCCCGGACACGACGACCGGTGCCGCCCAGGCCAACTACTTCGTGGACCACGGGGGCGGCTGGTCCCAGGACGGCCGGACCCTGCCGGGCGCGCTCGACATCGAGTGGAACCCGTACGGCGCGTCCTGCTACGGCAAGACCGCGGCCGGAATGGTCAGCTGGATCCGTGACTTCCTGAACCAGTACAAGGCCCGCACCGGCCGCGACGCCGTCATCTACACGGCGACGAGCTGGTGGACCGAGTGCACCGGTAACTCCAGCGCGTTCGGGGCGACCAACCCGCTCTGGATCGCCCGCTACAACACCGACCCGGGCGCGCTCCCGGCCGGCTGGGGCTACTACACGATGTGGCAGTACACGTCGTCCGGCCCGACGGTCGGCGACCACAGCAAGTTCAACGGCGCCTACGACCGGCTGCAGGCACTGGCCAACGGCTGAGCCTGCGAAGGCGAGGGGCGGCCGGACTCCCCCAGGGGTCCGGCCGCTCGTGCGAGGGCGGGTCAGCAGCTGCCCGCCGGGCGGTCCCGCTTCACGAGGTCGGTGTAGCCGGTGGTGCCGTCGAGCCACAGCACGCGCTGCCCCTCGTCGGCGGCCGGGTAGACCTGGTCGCCGCGGTTGCAGGAGACACGCTGGGCGCCGCCCTTGCCGTCGGGCGCGACCTGGTACAGCTTCGGCGGCGTCGCGTTGGCCCACGACGTGGCCGGCGGCAGCGTCAGGACGGTGACCGCGGAGAAGGTGCGGTAGTCGCCGCCGCCCTTGCCGTACACCATCTTGGAGCCGTCCCAGAAGGCGTTGTCGTACGGCTGGCCGTTGGCGGTGACGCCGACGAGCGAGTACATGTACCCGTCCTTGCCGTCGAGCCCCTTACGGCCGAAGTGGTTCTCGTAGTACGCGTACACCTTGTTGGCCGCCCAGTGGGCGTCGACCACGCCGGAGTCGGTGAAGTCCGCGCCGACGTCGGGGGTCGCCGACTTGAAGATCGTGGCGGCGGAGGGCCAGGCACCGGACGCCGTGGAGACGTCGGCGCCGTGGGCGTCCCAGGTCTGCAGCAGCGGGCCGTTGTACGGGTCGGCGGCGTCCCGGAACCCGTAGTCGTACATCTGGTAGGTGCCGTCGGAACCCTTGTACAGGTTGAGGTCGACCTTCCGGCCGTTGTAGCGGGTACCGGATCCCTTGACGAGGAAGGGCGGGACGGCCGTCGTGGAGGCGTCGCCCGGCGTCGTCGCGGCCCCGTTCGCGGAGCCCGAGGCGGCGGCGCCCGTCGCGCCGAACGTCTGGATGCCGCTGTACTGCATGACCGGGAAGCCGGAGTGGCCGTCGACGTACACCTCCTGCTTGACGGCCGTGCCGTCCGCAGGGTTGGTGCCCGTGACGGTGATGTGCCGGGTGAGCACACCGGTGCCCTGCGGCAGGATCGTCACGTCCACGGCCTTGCCGGTCAGCGGGGTGCTGTCGAGCTTCTCGCCCTTGGCCGGGGCGTGCAGCGGGGCCCCGCCCAGCTGGGAGGTGACGGCACCGATGGCGCGCTCGATCGCGGTCTTCTCCGAGACCTTCGGGCTGACCGAGTCGAGCTTCAACTCGGTGAAGTAGTTGCCGGAGGTGCCGGTGACGGTGCGCTTGCCGTCCTTCTTCGTCATACGGACCACTTACTGGCCGCCGAGGACGTCGACGCCCTTGTACTTCTGCTGGAGACGGACCGTCTCCTTGCCGCCCTCGCTGTCGGTGGAGACCGCCGAGAGGTCCTTCGCCGAGGTGTCGGCGATGTGGTAGCGGCTCTTCTTCGCCTTGAGGTGCCCGCGGGCGGCGTCGGCGGCGCTGCCGGTACCGGCGGCCTCCTCGCTGAGCCCGGTCACCAGGGACGGTGTGTCCGTCTCACTGCCGGCGGTGGTGGCCGTGGCCGCCGTCGGAGCGGTGTCGGCGTGGGCGGCCGTCATGCCGGTGACGAGCAGTCCGGCGGCGGCGAGCACGGCCGCCACTCCCTGGCCGACGGCTATGCCGCCCGACCTGTCTGCTCTGTTTCTGCGCGCTGAAGTCCGCACGACTGATCCCTTCGCTGCCATGGGCGGGTGAACGGAAATCGGATGCGGACATGCAAATGCCGGTACAGGCCCTGCGAACAATGCGTTTCCGGTGCCTACTTGTGTACGTGCACACTTGTGTGGCCTGCGTGATCAAGACGAGAATCGGCTCCGTGAACGAGTCCGAGGTGGGTGCGCAGTGGGAGGCCCTCGGACTCGGGGCCGACGGACTCCAGGTGTACGAGGCCCTGTTGAACCTGCCCGCGCACGGGTCCCGGAGCGCGCTCGCCCGCTCCCTCGGCCTGACCGTGCGCCGGGTCACGGCCGCTCTCGGCCAGCTCACCGAGCACGGCTTCGTCCGGACCGCCGACGGCCCGGGACTCCCTCAGGCCGTCGCCCCGGCCACCGCGCCGCGCGGCCTGCTGCATCAGCATCGAGCGCAACTGCTGCACAGGTCAGCCGAGTTGGAGGAGCTGACGGGGTCGGTCGACCGGATCTCCGCCCTGCTCCTGAGCACCGCGCAGGGTCCCCGCGCCATCGGCATCGAGACCGTGCGCGGCGGTCCGGCCATCGCCGAGCGCGTCGCCTCACTGCTGATGTCGGCGCGCGAGGAGGTGGCCCTGATCGACCGCCCGCCCTACGCCTCCAGCCAGCCGGACGGCATGCCGGCACCGCTGGACGTGGGCGCGCCGGTGCGGCGCGGGGCGCGGGTGCGGGTGGTCGTGGACCGCGAAGGGCTGAGCTTCCCCGGGCGGGCCCGAGGGCTCAACGAGCTGTCGGAGCAGGGGGTCCAGATCCGGGTGGGCACCGATCTGCCGACCAAGCTGATCACCGTCGACCGGCGCATCACGCTGCTCCCGCCGACCGACGCGGCGGACCCGACCGCGACCGCCCTGGTGGTGAGCGACTCCCTGCTCAGCCACGCCCTGGTGCCGCTCTTCGACACGGTGTGGGAGCGCGCCGTGCCCATCGGGTCGGTCACGGACGAGGAGATCACCGAGGAGGACCGGGAGTTGCTGACGCTGCTCACGTCCGGCCTCAAGGACGAGGCGATAGCCCGCCGCCCGGACGTCCATGTGCATACGGTGCGCCGGCGCATCACCCGGCTGATGGCGGTGCTGAACGCGGAGACCAGGTTCCAGGCGGGGGTGCAGGCGGCACTGCGCGGCTGGCTGACAATCGACTAGGGCCTGTCCGCACCGGGCACACGCGGAAGGCCCGAGCCCCCAAGGGGACTCGGGCCTTCTTCATCCGGCAGCGTCCGTCACGCCGCCACCGGAACCTCCACCGCGGCCGGCGCCAGCGCCAGTTCGAGAACCTGGCGCACATCCGTCACCGGGTGCACGTCCAGCTTCTCCAGGACCTCGGCGGGGACGTCGTCCAGGTCCGCCTCGTTCCGCTTCGGGATGACGACCGTGGTGATGCCGGCCCGGTGCGCGGCGAGCAGCTTCTGCTTGACGCCGCCGATCGGCAGCACACGCCCGGTCAGCGACACCTCACCGGTCATCGCCACATCCGTACGGACCTGGCGCCCGCTGAGCAGCGACGCGAGGGCGGTCGTCATGGTGACACCCGCGCTCGGGCCGTCCTTGGGCACCGCGCCCGCCGGGAAGTGGATGTGCACGCCCCGGTCCTTCAGGTCGGCGACGGGCAGCTCCAGTTCGGCGCCGTGCGAACGCAGGAAGGAGAGCGCGATCTGCGCCGACTCCTTCATCACGTCACCGAGCTGACCGGTCAGGGTCAGGCCGGCCGCGCCCGTCTCCGGGTCGGCGAGGGACGCCTCTACGTAGAGGACATCGCCGCCCGCTCCGGTGACCGCCAGTCCGGTGGCCACGCCCGGCACCGCCGTACGGCGCTCGGCCGGGTCCTGCGCCGCCTCGGGCACGTGGTGCGGGCGCCCGATGAGGCTCCGCAGGTCGGTGTCCTCGACGGTGAACGGCAGCTCGCGCTCACCCAGTTCGTGCTGGGCCGCGACCTTCCTCAGCAGCCGTGCGACGGACCGCTCCAGGTTGCGCACGCCGGCTTCCCGCGTGTACTCCCCCGCGAGCTTGCGCAGCGCGCTCTCGCCGAGGGTGACCTCGTCCTTGTCCAGACCGGCCCGCTCCAGCTGGCGCGGGAGCAGATGGTCGCGGGCGATGACGACCTTCTCGTCCTCGGTGTAGCCGTCGAGGCGGACCAGCTCCATGCGGTCGAGCAGCGCCTCCGGGATGGCCTCCAGGACGTTGGCCGTCGCGAGGAACACGACGTCGCTGAGGTCGAGTTCGACCTCCAGGTAGTGGTCGCGGAACGTGTGGTTCTGCGCCGGGTCGAGGACTTCGAGCAGGGCGGCCGCCGGGTCGCCCCGGAAGTCGGACCCCACCTTGTCGATCTCGTCGAGCAGCACGACCGGGTTCATCGACCCGGCCTCCTTGATCGCGCGCACGATCCGGCCCGGCAGGGCACCCACGTATGTACGCCGGTGTCCGCGGATCTCCGCCTCGTCCCGTACGCCGCCGAGGGCGACGCGGACGAACTTGCGGCCCATGGCGTGCGCCACGGACTCGCCGAGCGAGGTCTTGCCGACGCCGGGCGGGCCGACGAGCGCGAGCACCGCGCCGCCCCTGCGTCCGCCGACGACGCCGAGCCCGCGCTCGGAACGCCGCTTGCGCACGGCCAGGTACTCGGTGATGCGCTCCTTCACGTCCTCGAGGCCGGAGTGCTCGGCGTCGAGAACGCGCTGGGCGCCCTGGATGTCGTACTCGTCCTCGGTGCGCTCGCTCCACGGCAGTTCGAGGACGGTGTCGAGCCAGGTGCGGATCCACGAGCCCTCGGGGGACTGGTCGCTGGACCGCTCCAGCTTCTCGACCTCCTTGAGCGCGGCCTCACGGACCTTCTCGGGAAGGTCGGCGGCCTCGACGCGCGCGCGGTAGTCGTCGGACTCCTCACCCTCCGACTCGCCGTTCAGCTCACGCAGCTCCTTGCGTACGGCGTCCAGCTGGCGCCGCAGCAGGAACTCGCGCTGCTGCTTGTCGACGCCTTCCTGCACGTCCTTGGCGATGGACTCGGCCACGTCCTGCTCGGCGAGGTGCTCGCGCAGCTGCTCGGTGGCCAGCTTGAGCCGGGCGACCGGGTCGGCCGTCTCCAGAAGCTCCACCTTCTGCGGGGTGCTCAGGAAGGGCGAGTAACCGGAGTTGTCGGCGAGCGCGGAGACGTCGTCGATCTGCTGGACGCGGTCCACGACCTGCCAGGCGCCGCGCTTCTTCAGCCAGTTCGTGGCGAGTGCCTTGTATTCGGTGACGAGCTCGGCCACGGAGCCGGGCAGCGGCTCCGGCACGGTCTCCTCGACCGCGAGGCCCTCCACCCACAGGGCGGCGCCGGGGCCGGTCGTGCCCGCGCCGATCCGTACGCGGCTGCGGCCGCGGATCAGGGCACCGGGGTCGCCGTCGGCGAGCCGTCCCACCTGCTCGACGGTGCCGAGGACGCCGGTGTTCGCGTACGTGCCGTCGATCCGGGGAACAAGAAGCACCTTCGGCTTGCTGCCGCCCACGGATCCGCTGGAACGGGCCGCCGCCTGGGCGGCCTCCACCGCGGCGCGTACGTCGTTGTCGTTGAGGTCCAGGGGCACCACCATTCCGGGCAGCACGACCTCGTCGTCGAGCGGCAGCACGGGCAGGGTGAGCGGTGTGGACGTCGATGCCATGATCTCCCCTTAAGCAGTCAAGTTGAGCTATGCCGACTCAATGCACGTGAGCCTCCGAATGTTCCCCCGGCGCTGTTCGCTCTCGGCGATCAGTGGACGGGCAGGGGAAAGCCACAGCTCAGAGGGGGTGTGTGACGTACCCGACGATGGGCCGGCCGGGGGACGGGTGACGCGTCAGGCCACGGACGGTCCCGGCGCACGGCGCCACCGGCGCACCAGCGGCCAGGTCCCGACGCCGATGGCCAGCGCCATGAGGTGACCCCAGCTCGTCATCGGGTCCGTGAACTCGACGAGGTCCTCGACCAGCATCCCGCCGACGACGGCGAGCACGGCCCAGCGCGGCCAGGGCGTGAGGAGACCCGCGAGCGCCCCGACGCTCGCGGCCACGCCGAAGCTGATCCCGTAGTCGAGGCGGTGCAGCGAGCTCTCGGGCAGATGTCCGGCCATCACGGAGAGCCCGACGGGCACCTCCGTGGCGAGCGTCGCCACGGTGTGGCCGAGGACGAAGACACCGGCGGTGCGCCGGCCGCCGATCCGGCGCTCCAGCGCCGTGAGGACGACCAGGAAGGCGATCGCGAACGGCGACGTGATCCCGCCGTCGATCCACAGCGCACTGGCGACCAGCACGAACACGGGCGTGTGCGCGAGGTGCGCCACGTCGGTGCTGGAACCCCGCAGCGCGGACGCGACGACGCCGGGTTCGGCGAACAGCACGAAGAGAGACGTGCCGACGAGCACGGCGGCGTAGGCGAAGGTGAACGGCGTTCCCGTGGGCGTCGGCAGCAGCCGCCAGGGGCGAATCCGGCGCCGGGGGCCGACGGTCTCGGGCGGTGTGCGCTCGCCGGTCACGGATCCGGGAGCGGCGGGCGCGCTGCCACAGGCCGCCGACTGAGCCGGGACGGCATCGAGCAGGCGCCTCGAAGCCTCGGGCGGCGTTGCCGGAGAATGCGTCCCCGGAGAAGGCGTCGCCGGAGAGACAGCCCCCGAAGAAACAGCCTTCGAAGAAATGTCCGCCCCGCCGGCCTCGACCGTCACGCCACGCTCCACCTGCGGCATCCTTTCCCTTCCGGCCCGCCCCAGCTTTCGCCACTCGTACCCGCGCTGTCCATGACCGACGCCACGTGCGGCATGATCCACAGGACCTGCACAGGAGTGCCCCCAACTCCGTTTCCAGGGACGGCCAGGCGTCGCGCCGGTTGCGGCAGGATGGACGCCATGTCCACCTCGTACCCCGTCCCGTACGACACCGACCACACCGCCCCCGTCGTTCTCGACCGGCGCGAAGGGCCGTTCGGAGAGGTCGTACTGCGGCGCCACGGCGCGCTGCTCCAGATCATCGCCAACGGATGCTTCCTGATGGACACGTCCGACGGCCGCTCCGAGCGCCTCCTGGTCGACGCGGCGCTGGACGCCCTCGACGACCGCCCGGCGCCCGGAATTCTCATCGGCGGGCTCGGTGTCGGATTCTCCCTCACACACGCGGCTGCGCATTCCCGCTGGGGCCGCATCGCCGTCGTCGAGCGCGAGCCGGCGATCGTCGACTGGCATCGCGAGGGCCCGCTGTCCGAGCTGTCACGGTCCGCGCTCGCCGATCCGCGCACGGAGATTGTGGAGGCGGACCTTGTCTCGTACGTCCAGGAATCGACCGAGACGTACGACGCACTGTGCCTCGATGTCGACAACGGACCCGACTGGACGGTGACGGAGGGTAATGACAGTCTCTACTCACCGGTAGGTCTCGCGGCCTGCCGGGCACGGCTCAACCCTGGCGGGGTCCTCGCCGTGTGGTCCGCACAGCCCTCCGCAAATTTTGAAGGAACCTTGCGGAATGCCGGATTCCGGTCGGTCCGCACCGAAGAGATCCCGGTTGTCCGGGGCGTTCCGGACGTCGTACATCTCGGGGTCAGGGCTGCGTAGCCGACTCGCGGTAACTCCCCGTACGCTGACTGCCGAAACCCAGATCATTCAAGCGTCAAGCGCACACGGATGTGCGCATTCAGGGGCGGGGCGATGGAGCAGACACACACCTCCCACAACGGCAGCACGGCGACGCCGGGTGCCCAGCGACGGGTCCTGGTGGTCGAGGACGACCCCACGATCGTCGACGCCATCGCCGCGCGGCTGCGTGCCGAGGGATTCCTCGTGCAAACGGCACAGGACGGTCCGGCGGCGGTCGACACGGCCGAGGCATGGCAGCCGGACCTGCTGATCCTCGACATCATGCTGCCCGGCTTCGACGGGCTCGAGGTCTGCCGCCGTGTGCAGGCGCAGCGGCCGGTGCCGGTGATGATGCTCACGGCGCGCGACGACGAGACGGACATGCTCGTCGGGCTCGGCGTGGGTGCCGACGACTACATGACGAAGCCCTTCTCGATGCGGGAGCTCGCTGCGCGCGTGCACGTCCTGCTGCGGAGGGTCGAGCGCGCTGCGCTCGCGGCGGCCACGCCCAGGAGCGGCATCCTGCGGCTCGGCGAGCTGGAGATCGACCACGCACAGCGCCGGGTGCGGGTGCGCTCCGAGGACGTCCATCTGACGCCCACGGAGTTCGACCTCCTGGTCTGCCTGGCCAACACGCCCCGCGCCGTCCTCTCGCGTGAGCAGCTGCTCGCCGAGGTGTGGGACTGGGCGGACGCGTCGGGCACCCGGACCGTCGACAGCCATATCAAGGCGCTGCGCCGGAAGATCGGCGCCGAGCGGATCCGCACCGTCCACGGTGTGGGCTACGCGCTGGAGACGCCGACGCCATGACCGGCAGCGGCGGCGCATCCGACGTACGGGACGCGGACGGGTACGAGCCCGGGCCGCCGGGCCTCCCGCCCGGTGCTCCCCCGGCCGCCCGGCCCCTCGCGGGCCACTGGGTGCAGGGCGGTCTGCGGCCGTTCTCCATCAAGACCAAGCTCGGCACGCTGGTCGTCGTCTCGGTGTTCATCACGACCGGACTGCTGATGGTCGCCGTCCGCACCCAGACCGAGCTCCGTTTCATCACGGTCTTCTCAGTCATCGCGACGCTCCTCATCACCCAGTTCGTGGCGCACTCGCTGACCGCGCCGCTGGACGAGATGAACACGGTCGCCCGCTCCATCTCGCACGGCGACTACACGCGCCGGGTCCGTGGCGCCGACCGGCGCGACGAGCTGGGCGACCTGGCCGCGACCATCAACCGCATGGCCGACGACCTGGAGGCCCAGGACCAGCAGCGCAAGGAACTCGTGGCGAACGTCTCGCACGAGCTGCGCACCCCGATCGCGGGCCTGCGCGCCGTCCTGGAGAACGTCGTGGACGGGGTCTCGGCCGCCGACCCCGAGACCATGCGCACCGCCCTGAAACAGACCGAGCGCCTGGGCCGGCTGGTCGAGACGCTGCTCGACCTCTCGCGGCTCGACAACGGCGTGGTCCCGCTCAAGGCGCGCCGCTTCGAGGTGTGGCCGTATCTGTCGGGCGTCCTGAAGGAGGCCAACATGGTCGCCTCGCAGCGCGCCGGCATCGCTTCGGGCTCCGGCACCCACACGCGTACGGACGTGCATCTGCACCTGGACGTGTCCCCGCCCGAGCTGACCGCGCACGCGGACCCCGAGCGGATCCACCAGGTGGTGGCCAACCTCATCGACAACGCCGTGAAACACAGCCCGCCGCACGGCCGGGTGACCGTGCTCGCGCGGCGCGGCCTCTATCCGGAGTCGCTCGATCTGGAGGTCCTCGACGAGGGCCCCGGCATCCCCCGCTCCGAGTGGCACCGCGTCTTCGAGCGCTTCAACCGGGGCGGCCATGTGAAGGGCGCCGCACACGGTCCCGGCAGCGACGGCGGCACCGGTCTCGGCCTCGCCATCGCCCGGTGGGCCGTGGACCTGCACGGCGGCCGGATCGGCGTGGCCGAATCGGCTCGTGGCTGCCGGATCCAGGTCACTCTTCCGGGCCTGCCCCGCACTCAAGGTTGACGTAGGGTTCGAACCGGAAGCACAAGATCGCCGTGCTGTTCGTCACGGGGTGCGGGCCCATGGGCCGCACTCGTACAAGGACGTACCCAAGGTGAACCGGAACCCCGCTTGTTTCCCGCCATTTCCAGCGCCGAAACACGGCTTCCGGTGTGACTTACGCGACGGATGCCCGGCCCGGTCTGCAAGTCCCGGTGTTGGAGGCGTAGCCTTTATTCCCGCTGTCCATCACCTTGTGAGAAGCGGAAGAGGGCGGTTACCGCCGTGTCGCCACAGTCCCCCAGTAACTCGAGCACCTCGACCGACCAAGAGGGGCAGGGCAAGAGCCCTGCAGCCGCTTTCGGTCCCAATGAGTGGCTCGTCGACGAGATCTATCAGCAGTACCTCCAGGACCCGAATTCGGTTGACCGAGCCTGGTGGGACTTCTTCGCCGACTACAAGCCGGGTGCCCCGGCCCAGCCGACGACCGGAGCCCCCGCACAGGGTTCCGGTCCCGGCACCGCCGGTACCGCAGCCGCGGGGGCTGCGGGCACTGCCGCGGCGCCCGCCGCTCCGGCAGCCCCGGCTCCGGCCGCAGCTCCGGCTCCGGCTCCGGCCAAGGCCGCTCCGGCCGCCCCGGTGGCCAAGCCCGCCGCCGCGGCGCCCGCGAAGCCGGCCGCCGCTGCCGTGAAGGCCCCCGCTCCCGCCAAGGCGCAGCCCGCGACCGAGGCCGCCGGCGGCCCCGAGTTCGTGACGCTGCGCGGCCCGAGCGCCGCCGTCGCGAAGAACATGAACGCCTCCATCGAGGTCCCCACGGCGACGTCCGTGCGCGCGGTCCCGGTGAAGCTGCTGTTCGACAACCGCATCGTCATCAACAACCACCTGAAGCGCGCCCGGGGCGGGAAGATCTCCTTCACCCACCTCATCGGCTACGCGATGGTGCAGGCCATCAAGGCCATGCCGTCGATGAACTACTCCTTCGCGGAGAAGGACGGCAAGCCGACCCTGGTCAAGCCGGAGCACGTGAACTTCGGCCTCGCCATCGACCTGGTGAAGCCCAACGGCGAGCGCCAGCTGGTCGTCGCGGGCATCAAGAAGGCCGAGACGCTGAACTTCTTCGAGTTCTGGCAGGCCTACGAGGACATCGTCCGCCGCGCCCGCGACGGCAAGCTCGGCATGGACGACTTCACCGGTGTCACGGTCTCGCTGACCAACCCCGGCGGCCTCGGCACCGTCCACTCCGTGCCGCGCCTGATGCCCGGACAGTCGGTCATCATGGGCGTCGGCTCGATGGACTACCCCGCGGAGTTCCAGGGCACGTCCCAGGACACCCTGAACAAGCTCGGCATCTCGAAGGTCATGACGCTCACGTCGACCTACGACCACCGGGTCATCCAGGGCGCCGCCTCCGGCGAGTTCCTGCGCGTCGTGGCGAACTTCCTCCTCGGTGAGGGCGAGTTCTACGACGAGATCTTCAAGGCGCTGCGGATCCCCTACGAGCCGGTCCGCTGGTTCAAGGACATCGACGCCTCGCACGACGACGACGTCACGAAGGCCGCCCGCGTCTTCGAGCTGATCCACTCCTTCCGGGTCCGCGGCCACGTCATGGCCGACACCGACCCGCTGGAGTACCGCCAGCGCAAGCACCCCGACCTGGACATCGCCGAGCACGGCCTCACCCTGTGGGACCTGGAGCGCGAGTTCGCGGTCGGCGGCTTCGCCGGCAAGTCGATGATGAAGCTGCGCGACATCCTCGGCGTCCTGCGCGACTCGTACTGCCGCACCACCGGCATCGAGTACATGCACATCCAGGACCCGAAGCAGCGCAAGTGGCTCCAGGACCGCGTCGAGCGCCCGCACACCAAGCCGGAGCGCGAGGAGCAGCTGCGCATCCTGCGCCGGCTGAACGCGGCCGAGGCGTTCGAGACGTTCCTGCAGACGAAGTACGTCGGCCAGAAGCGCTTCTCCCTGGAGGGCGGCGAGTCCGTCATCCCGCTGCTCGACGCGGTCATCGACTCCGCCGCCGAGTCGCGCCTGGACGAGGTCGTCATCGGCATGGCCCACCGCGGCCGCCTGAACGTCCTGGCGAACATCGTCGGCAAGTCGTACGCGCAGATCTTCCGCGAGTTCGAGGGCAACCTCGACCCGAAGTCGATGCACGGCTCCGGCGACGTGAAGTACCACCTGGGCGCCCAGGGCACCTTCACCGGCCTGGACGGCGAGCAGATCAAGGTCTCGCTGGCCGCGAACCCGTCCCACCTGGAGACGGTCGACCCGGTCATCGAGGGCATCGTCCGCGCCAAGCAGGACATCATCAACAAGGGCGGCACGGACTTCACGGTCCTGCCGGTCGCCCTGCACGGTGACGCGGCCTTCGCGGGCCAGGGTGTGGTCGCCGAGACGCTCAACATGTCGCAGCTGCGCGGCTACCGCACGGGCGGCACGGTCCACATCGTCATCAACAACCAGGTCGGCTTCACCGCCGCCCCGGAGTCGTCGCGCTCCTCCATGTACGCCACGGACGTGGCCCGCATGATCGAGGCGCCGATCTTCCACGTGAACGGCGACGACCCCGAGGCCGTCGTCCGCGTTGCCCGTCTGGCCTTCGAGTTCCGCCAGGCGTTCAACAAGGACGTCGTCATCGACCTGATCTGCTACCGCCGCCGCGGTCACAACGAGTCGGACAACCCGGCGTTCACGCAGCCGCTGATGTACGACCTGATCGACAAGAAGCGCTCGGTGCGCAAGCTCTACACCGAGTCCCTCATCGGCCGTGGCGACATCACGCTCGAAGAGGCCGAGCAGGCGCTGCAGGACTTCCAGGGCCAGCTGGAGAAGGTGTTCGCCGAGGTCCGCGAGGCCACGTCGCTCCCGGCCCCGGTCCCGGCCATCGACCCGCAGGCCGAGTTCCCGGTCGCCGTCAGCACCGCGATCTCCCAGGAGACCGTGAAGCGGATCGCCGAGTCGCAGGTCAACATTCCCGACCGCGTCACCGTCCACCCGCGTCTGCTGCCGCAGCTGCAGCGCCGCGCGGCGATGATCGAGGACGGCACGATCGACTGGGGCATGGGCGAGACGCTCGCCATCGGCTCCCTGCTCCTGGAGGGCACCCCGGTGCGCCTCTCGGGCCAGGACTCGCGCCGCGGCACGTTCGGCCAGCGCCACGCGGTCCTGATCGACCGTGAGACGGGCGAGGACTTCACCCCGCTGCTGTACCTCTCGGACGACCAGGCGCGTTACAACGTCTACGACTCCCTGCTCTCCGAGTACGCGGTCATGGGCTTCGAGTACGGCTACTCGCTGGCCCGTCCCGAGTCGCTCGTGATGTGGGAGGCGCAGTTCGGCGACTTCGTCAACGGCGCGCAGACGGTGGTGGACGAGTACATCTCGGCCGCCGAGCAGAAGTGGGGCCAGACCTCCGGCGTCACGCTGCTCCTGCCGCACGGCTACGAGGGCCAGGGCCCGGACCACTCGTCCGCCCGCCCGGAGCGCTTCCTCCAGCTGTGCGCGCAGAACAACATGACGGTCGCCATGCCGACGCTCCCGTCGAACTACTTCCACCTCCTGCGGTGGCAGGTGCACAACCCCCACCACAAGCCGCTGGTGGTCTTCACGCCGAAGTCGATGCTGCGCCTCAAGGCCGCCGCGTCGAAGGCGGAGGAGTTCACGACGGGCGGCTTCCGTCCCGTCATCGGCGACAGCTCGGTGGACCCGGCCGCGGTCCGCAAGGTCGTCTTCTGCGCGGGCAAGGTCTACTACGACCTCGAGGCCGAGCGTCAGAAGCGCGGCGTGACGGACACGGCGATCATCCGCATCGAGCGCCTGTACCCGCTGCCGGGTGCTGAGCTCCAGGCGGAGATCTCCAAGTACCCGAACGCGGAGAAGTACCTGTGGGCGCAGGAGGAGCCGGCGAACCAGGGCGCATGGCCCTTCATCGCCCTCAACCTGATCGACCACCTGGACCTGGCGGTCGGCGCCGACGTCCCGCACGGTGAGCGCCTGCGCCGCATCTCGCGGCCGCACGGCTCGTCCCCGGCGGTCGGCTCGGCGAAGCGTCACCAGGCGGAGCAGGAGCAGCTGGTGCGTGAGGTCTTCGAGGCCTGAGCAGCCTGACCTCGTACGTACGATTGTGGGGCCCGGAACGTCGTTCCGGGCCCCACATCCGTATCACCCCAGGAGCGACTGGCCCATGTACTTCACCGACCGCGGCATCGAGGAACTGGAGAAGCGGCGCGGCGAGGAGGAGGTCACCTTCGAGTGGCTCGCCGAGCAGCTGCGCACGTTCGTCGACCTGAACCCGGATTTCGAGGTACCGGTCGAGCGGCTTGCGACATGGCTGGCGCGGCTCGACGACGAGGACGACGACGAGTAGCGCTCCCGAGCAGGCCTCAGTCCCAGGCGCGCAGCCGGTCGTAGGCGAGGCCGAGCGCGCCGTGCACGACGAGGAGCGCGCCCGCGACCGCCCAACCGATGCCGTGCCGGCGCAGGCCCCACACGGTGAGCGGGACGCCCACGGCGAGCTGGACCGCCGCCGCGGTGCCCGCCGTGGGGCCGCGCAGCCAGGGTCCGAGGGCGCCGCGTTCGACGACGTCGAGTTCCGCGCGGACGGCGTCGCGCCAGCCGGACCACTCGATGTGTTCGGCGCCGGGCTGCACGCGCGCGACCTCGCGCAGCCGGTCGGCGGGCTCGCCGGGGGTCAGGCCGGCCGGGAGCGTGAGCCCCGCGCGCGTGAGGACCGCGAGCAGGCCGAGCAGACGGGCGCGGGAGTCCGCCCCGCTGTCGGACCGTGTGAGTTCCTCCAGCGACTGCAGGTCCAGGACCGGGTCGAGGCCGAGCCGCGCGGCGAACGAGCGCATCGCTTCGTCCTCGCCGACGGGTGTGCCGTTCGCCAGCCATACGTAGCCGACGGGGCGGCGGAACCCCGAGGCGAGGGTGTAGCCGCCGTGGTCGGAGTCCCACCACAGGGCGAGCACCGGCCAGGGGACGCTGACGGCGAGGGCCGCGGCCCAGCCCGCGAGGACGCTGTCGACGGATTCGCCGCCGTGCAGCCAGGGCTTGCCCTCGGGGACCAGGACGCTCCAGTCGGGTCCCGCCGGGGCGATGAGCATGCGTTCGCGCAGGAGCTGGGCGGCGGGACCGACGGTGGTGGGGTCGGCGCGGCACAGCAGCAGCGCTCCCGCGGCCCGGGCCTGCGGGGCGGGGGTGCCGGCGGAGTCGGCGGTGGGGTCGGACGGCATGGACTCAACGCTAGGCCAGTTTGCGTGGTTCGGCCCATGAATGTCCCTGCACGCAGTGGCTGATGCGACAGAATCCAGTCGCGACTGTCTTGACTTTCCGTATCCGCGATATATCGTGTCTCACGAGGATGCGATACAACGCGTCCGCTCCCGAGCCGTCCCTCCGAGGAGGTCGCACCATGCCCGAGTGGTCCGTGGCAGAGCCCCACAAGCTCGCCTTCGACGAGCCCGTGTCGACGCTCCACGTACGCATCGTCAACGGAACGGTGAACGTCGTGGGCACCGACGAAGGTTCCGCCCGCCTCGAGGTGTCCGCGATCGAGGGGCCCCCGCTCCAGGTGACCCTGACGGACGGCGTGCTGACCGTCGCGTACGACGATCTGCCCTGGAAGGGCTTCCTCAAGTGGCTCGACCCCAAGGGCTGGCGCCGCAGCGCGGTCGTGTCCCTGGCGGTCCCGGCAGCCACGGGAGTCGAGGTCGGCGTCGTCGGCGCCGGCGCGGTCGTGTCCGGGATGCAGGGGCGTACGGAGGTCAAGGGCGTCAGCGGCGACACGACACTGGTCGGCGTCGCGGGCGATGTGCGCACGGACACCGTCTCCGGGAATGTCGAGGCCCAGGCGGTGACCGGGGATCTGCGCTTCAACTCCGTCTCCGGGGACCTGACCGTCGTCGAGGGCGCCGGCCCCTCCGTGCGGGCCGACTCGGTGAGCGGCTCGATGATCGTGGACCTCGACCCGGCCGACCGGGCGACGGATGTGAACCTGACGAGCGTCTCGGGCGAGATCGCGATCCGACTCCCGCACCCCGCGGACGCCGAGGTCGAGGCGAACACGGCGAGCGGATCCGTGTCGAACGCCTTCGAGGATCTGCGGGTCGCCGGTCACTGGGGCGCCAAGAGCATCACGGGCAGGCTCGGCACGGGCCGCGGAAAGCTGAAGGCGACGACGGTCTCCGGATCGATCGCGCTCCTGCGGCGGCCTCCGGCGGAGGACGACACCCATGCCCCCGCCGCGGACGCCCCCGTCGAGCGCTCCCCCGCTGCCGACTCCCCCACCGCCCCTGACGCCGCCGCCGGCGGCCCGGCCGACAAGAAGGTGCTCTGACATGCCCCCCGTCTTCGCCCACGGCCGCCTGCGCCTGTACCTCCTGAAGCTGCTCGACGAGGCCCCGCGCCACGGGTACGAGGTGATCCGGCTCCTGGAGGAGCGCTTCCAGGGCCTGTACGCGCCCTCGGCGGGCACGGTGTACCCGCGCCTGGCGAAGCTGGAGGCCGAAGGGCTGGTCACCCACACCACGGAGGGCGGCAGAAAGGTCTACTCGATCACCGACGCGGGCCGCGCCGAGCTGGCCGACCGCAGCGGTGAGCTGGCCGACCTGGAGCTGGAGATCCGCGAGTCCGTGGCGGAGCTCGCCGCCGAGATCCGGGACGACGTGCGGGGCGCGGCGGGCGATCTGCGCCGGGAGATGCGGGCGGCCGCCTCGGAGGCGAGGAACGGGTCGGGGACGACCACGCGCAAGAGCGAGCGGCCGGGCCCGTTCGGCGACTTCCAGGACTTCGGGGACAAGGAGGCGTGGCGCGCGGCCAAGGAGGAGCTGCGCCGCGCCCGGCAGGAATGGAAGGAGCAGGCACGGCGCGCGAAGGACGAGAGCCGCCGGGCCCGCGAGGAGGCCCAGCGGGCGCGCCGGCAGGCCAAGGAGGCGCAGGAGCAGGCGCGCGAGCAGGCGCAGGAGCAGGTCCAGCGTCTGGCGAAGCGGGTGCAGGACCAGGTCCAGGACCACTTCGCGCAGGGCGACTGGCCCACGGGGGTCCGGGAGGGCCTGACCGAACTGGCCAAGGAGTTCGGCGACTTCGGCAAGTACTTCGGCAAGGAGGCGGGCGGCGCGGCCCCTTCGGACGGCGCCGGGCCCGAGGCGCGGGTCACCCATGGCGACATCCCCGCGGAGTATCTGCCGTCGTGGAGCCACGAGGACTCGACCGGCGACCCGGCCCGTGATCTGGACCGTCTCCTCGACCGCTTCCGCGACGACATCCGCGACACGGCCAGGGACCACGGGGTGACGGAGGACCAACTCCGCGAGGCCCGGCGCCGGCTGTCGGAGGCGGCGGCACACATCGGGGCGTCCCTGCGGACACCCAAGGACTGACCCGCGCGACGGCCGGCGCGGGGAGGGTCGAGGGGCACACCCCCTCGACCCTCACGGATCCGCCGGGTCAGGCAGGGTCCAGCAAGGTCAGACCGTCAGCACGATCTTGCCGAACTGGCCGCCGGCCTCCATCCGCTCGAAGCCCTCCCGGGCGCGGTCCAGCGGGAGGGTCTCGTCGATCACGGGGCGCACGCCGGTGGCCGCGCAGAACGACAGCAGGTCCTCGAGCTCGTCCTTCGAGCCCATCGTCGACCCGACGATCTTCAGCTCCAGGAAGAAGACGCGGGTCAGCTCGGCGTGCGAGGGACGGTCACCGCTGGTGGCACCCGAGATGACGACCGTGCCGCCGGGCCTGAGCGACTTGATGGAGTGCGACCAGGTGGCCGCGCCGACCGTCTCGATGACGGCGTCCACGCGCTGCGGCAGCCGCGCACCCGACTCGACGGCCTCGACGGCGCCGAGCTCCAGGGCGCGCTTGCGCTTGGCCTCGTCGCGGCTGGTCGCGAAGACCTTGAGACCGGCCGCCTTGCCGAGGACGATCGCGGCCGTGGCGACCCCGCCGCCCGCGCCCTGCACGAGCACGGAGTCACCGGGCCGCACCCCGGCGTTGGTGAACAGCATCCGGTACGCCGTCAGCCACGCGGTCGGCAGACAGGCCGCCTCCTCGAAGCTGAGCTCCTTCGGCTTCGGCAGCACGTTCCACTCGGGCACGGTCACCTGCTCGGCGAAAGTGCCCTGGTACTTCTCGGTGAGGATGGACCGGCCCTCCCGGGGCCCGACCCCGTAACCGGACTGGCCGATGACGGAGTGCAGGACGACCTCGTTGCCGTCCTGGTCGATCCCGGCGGCGTCGCAGCCGAGGATCATCGGGAGCTTGTCCTCAGCGAGTCCGACCCCGCGCAGGGACCACAGGTCGTGGTGGTTGAGGGAGGCGGCCTTGACGTTCACGGTCGTCCAGCCGGGGCGGGCCTCGGGGGCCGGGCGATCCCCCAACTCAAGGCCGTTCAGCGGCTGGTCACGGTCGATTCGGGCGGCGTAGGCAGCGAACATGACCTTGACCCTAGGTCCGGCGGGTGCCGTGCGGAACACCGTAGGGCTGTGACACGCGCCGCGCCCCGTGCCCCACGGAGTCGATCCGTGGGGCACGGGGCGCGGTCGGGGCCTGCGGCCTGGTCAGCGTCGGGCGACGCCCTCGGCGCGCGCGGCGGCGGCGACGGCCGCGGTCACCGCGGGAGCGACCCGCTCGTCGAACGGCGAGGGGATGACGTACCCGGCGTCCAGGTCGTCACCGACCACGTCGGCGAGCGCGTCCGCGGCCGCGATCTTCATGCCCTCGGTGATCCGCGACGCCCGCACCTGGAGCGCACCGGCGAAGATGCCGGGGAAGGCGAGGACGTTGTTGATCTGGTTCGGGTAGTCGGAGCGCCCGGTCGCGACGACCGCCGCGTACTTGTGGGCCACGTCCGGGTGAACCTCGGGGTTCGGGTTGGCCATCGCGAAGACGAAGGCGCCGGGCGCCATCGACGCGACCGCGGGCTCCGGGACCGTACCGCCGGAGACGCCGATGAAGACGTCCGCGCCGGCGAGCGCGGTCTCGAGCGAACCCGTGATGTTGGCCTTGTTGGTGAGCTCGGCCAGCTCGCGCTTGACGTCCGTCAGGTCCTCGCGGTCCCGGCTGACGATGCCCTTGCGGTCCGCGACCGCCACGTCGCCGAGCCCCGCCTCGAGGAGGAACTTGGCGATGGCGACACCGGCCGCGCCGGCGCCCGAGATCACGGCGCGCAGCTCGCCGAGCGAGCGCCCGCTGAGCTTGGCCGCGTTCTTCAGCGCCGCCAGCGTGACCACGGCGGTGCCGTGCTGGTCGTCGTGGAAGACCGGGATGTCGAGCCGCTCCTGCAGCCTGCGCTCGATCTCGAAGCAGCGCGGCGCCGAGATGTCCTCGAGGTTCACACCGCCGAACGAGGGAGCGAGGCGGACGACGGTCTCGATGATCTCGTCCGTGTCGGTCGTGCCGAGCGCGATCGGCACCGCGTCGACGCCGCCGAACTGCTTGAACAGGATCGCTTTGCCCTCCATCACCGGGAGGGACGCCTCGGGACCGATGTCCCCGAGGCCGAGCACCGCGGTGCCGTCGGTGACGACGGCCACGACGGACGACTTCCACGTGTAGTCGTGGACGAGCTCGGGATTCTCCGCGATCGCGGAGCAGACCTTCGCGACGCCCGGCGTGTACGCCAGGGACAGGTCGTCCTTGTCGCGCACCGGCACGGTGGCCTGCACGGCCATCTTGCCGCCGCGGTGCAGTGCGAAGGCCGGATCGAAGGGCTCTTCGGCGCTTTCGTTGCCGGTATGCGCCGGGCCCGCACTGGCCTGGCCGGAACCGGCGTCGCTGCGAGGATTGACGATCTCCGCTGCCACTTGTATGACCCCTTAAGTCTTAATCATCAGTTGAGGGTGGGTCCGCTCCTGGTTGAGGAACGGGCGGGCACCGCGTATGACCCACGTGTCGGGTGTCTTGCACTCGTACGGGTCAGTACGCGATGGGCGCGCCGCACGCGCGCCCTGAGCCCCGGATGAGGGGTGTAAAGAACCTTCTTACCTGACGGACGCCACCCCGGACGAGTCCATTTGTGATCGATCACAGCGCGGTGACATGACTCATAGCCGAGGATCCGGATATTAGGGGCCCGACCTCAAGTCGAGCTCAAAGCCGACGGAGCATCGCTCACATGGTGAGACGTGAGCCGTGGGGCCGCAGATCTTCCGGCCTGACGGCGCTGTCGCCGCAGATATTCGCTCGCCCGTCGGCGCGATGTACCGACCTGTCGGGGTCCGTGAGCGGTACGGGGGTAACCCGTTATCCGATTTTGACATAGCGAGAGCCCTGAATGGCCCGGTCCGAATGGCAAGATGCCGTAATCACACGAGGTCGCGACACTCGAAGATGTGTGCCGGATCTCTGCATCGGCTACTCCCTCACCCTGCCGGAGGAACCAGAAATGACCGCAAGCACCACCCGTCGTTCGACCGCTGCGAAGTCCGCGAAGTCCCGGATTGCCATGGTCGGCGCGATCGCGGTCGCCGGCACTCTGCTGCTGTCCGGCTGCGGTGACCAGACCAAGGACAAGGGCGCGCCCGCCGACTCCACCAAGAACGCTCCCCTCGCGGACAAGCTCCCCAAGGAGATCCGCGACAAGGGCGTCATCAAGGTCGGTTCGGACATCGCGTACGCGCCGGTCGAGTTCAAGGACAAGTCCGGCAACACGGCGGGCATCGACCCCGACCTCGCGGCCGCCATGGGCAAGCAGCTCGGCGTGAAGTTCGAGTTCCAGAACGGCACGTTCGACACCCTCATCACCGGCCTGCGCTCCAAGCGCTACGACATCGCGATGTCGGCGATGACGGACACCAAGGACCGGCAGAACGGTGTCGACTCCGACACCGGCAAGAAGGTCGGCGAGGGCGTCGACTTCGTGGACTACTTCGACGCGGGCGTCTCGATCTACACGCCGAAGGGCAAGACCCAGGGCATCAAGACCTGGGACGACCTGTGCGGCAAGAAGATCGTCGTCCAGCGCGGCACGGTCTCGCACGACCTGGCCAAGGCGCAGGCGAAGAAGTGCCCGGCCGGCAAGAAGCTCGCCATCGAGTCCTTCGACGACGACCAGCAGGCCCAGACCCGGCTGCGTTCGGGCGGCGCGGACGCCGGCTCCTCCGACTTCCCGGTCGCCGCGTACGCGGTGAAGACCGCGGGCGGCGGCAAGGACTTCGAGCTCGTCGGCGAGCAGGTCGAGGCCGCCCCGTACGGCATCGCGGTCGCCAAGGGCAACACCGAGCTGCGGGACGCCCTGAAGGCGGCGCTCGACGCCGTCATCAAGAACGGCGAGTACGAGAAGATCATCGCGAAGTGGGGCGTCGAGGCGGGCTCGGTCAAGGAAGCCTCCGTCAACGGCGGCAAGTGACCGCGTCCCTTTCGTCAGCCAGCCGCTTGAAAGGCAACACCCGTGTCTGTTGACATCGACAAGACGGACGGGCCCGAGGACGTCCCGCCGCCCAAGGCGGGACCCGAGGCCATCAAGGCGATCCCGGTCCGGCACTACGGCCGCTATGTCGCCGCGGTCGTCGCGATAGCCGTCCTGGCAGCGATCGTCTACGCGTTCGCCCAGGGCAAGATCAACTGGGGCGCGATCCCCGAGTACTTCTTCGACGACCGCATCCTCAAGGGCGTCGGCCAGACCCTGCTCCTGACCGTGATCTCCATGGTCATCGGCGTGGCGGGCGGCATCCTGCTCGCCGTGATGCGCCTCTCGCGCAACCCGGTGACGTCGTCGATCGCCTGGTTCTACATCTGGTTCTTCCGCGGCACCCCGGTCCTGGTCCAGCTGTTCGTCTGGTTCAACCTGGGCCTGGTCTTCGAGTACATCAACCTCGGCCCGATCTACAAGGACTACTGGTCCTCGTTCATGACGCCGTTCCTGACGGCGCTGCTCGGACTCGGCCTGAACGAGGCCGCGTACATGGCGGAGATCTGCCGCGCCGGCCTGCTCTCGGTCGACGAGGGCCAGACGGAGGCCTCGCACGCCCTCGGCATGAGCCACGCGAAGACCCTGCGCCGGATCGTGATCCCGCAGGCGATGCGCGTGATCGTGCCGCCCACGGGCAACGAGGTCATCAACATGCTGAAGACGACCTCGCTGGTGTCGGCGGTGCAGTTCTACGAACTCTTCCGCTACGCCCAGGACATCGGGCAGAACTCCGGCGCACCGGTGGAGATGTACTTCCTCGCCGCGGCCTGGTACCTCGTGATGACCTCGATCCTTAGCGTCGGGCAGTACTACCTGGAGCGTTACTACGCCCGCGGCTCCAGCCGCTCGCTGCCTCCGACGCCGTTCCAGAAGATCAGGGCCAACCTGCTGTCGCTCGGCAGGCCGAAGGGAGCCGCGTGATGACCACCAACGCCATGGTGAAGTCCGAGGGCGTTCACAAGTCCTTCGGCCACGTCGAGGTCCTCAAGGGCATCGACCTGGAGGTCAAGGAGGGCGAGGTCTTCTGCCTCATCGGCCCCTCCGGCTCCGGCAAGTCGACGTTCCTGCGGTGCATCAACCACCTGGAGAAGATCAACGCCGGTCGGCTCTACGTCGACGGCGAGCTGGTCGGCTACCGGCAGAAGGGCGACAAGCTCTACGAGCTGAAGGACAGCGAGGTCGCGCTCAAGCGCCGGGACATCGGCATGGTGTTCCAGCGCTTCAACCTCTTCCCGCACCTGACGGCTCTCGAGAACGTCATGGAGGCGCCGGTCCAGGTCAAGCGTCAGTCCAGGGCACAGGCGCGGCAGCGGGCGGGCGAGCTCCTGGAGCGCGTGGGCCTCGCCGACAAGGCGGGGAACTACCCCTCGCAGCTGTCCGGCGGCCAGCAGCAGCGCGTCGCCATCGCCCGGGCCCTCGCCATGGACCCGAAGCTGATGCTCTTCGACGAGCCGACGTCGGCCCTCGACCCCGAGCTCGTCGGCGATGTCCTCGACGTGATGCGTGACCTCGCCGAGTCCGGCATGACGATGATCGTCGTGACGCACGAGATGGGCTTCGCGCGCGAGGTCGGCGACAGCCTCGTCTTCATGGACGGCGGCGTGGTCGTCGAGTCGGGCCACCCGCGCGACGTCCTGACGAACCCGCAGCACGAGCGCACGCAGTCCTTCCTGTCGAAGGTGCTGTAGCTCCGCGTACGCGGAAGGAGGGGGCGGTACGGACCTGGTGTCCGTACCGCCCCCTCCCGTATGCGCGGGGCTACTTGACCGCGAGCACCAGTGCGTCCGAGGGCGAGCGCCAGACGGGGCGGGCCTCGGCGAATCCGGCGGCGCGCAGGGTGCGGGCGTGCCAGTCGGCCGACGGGGTCTCGCCGTCGGCGTGCTCCCCATAGATCTCGAAGCGCTTCGCGGTGGGTCCGGCGAGTACCGGGTCCTTGGCGGCGAGGGCCCACCACTCGGCCCAGTCGAGTGCGCCGGAGGCCTTGGCGCGGTCCATCTGCGCGTGGCGGTGGGCGCGTTCGGCGGCGTTGATCCGGGGCGTGGTGTCGTCGATCATGTGGTCGGCGTTCATGAAGACACCACCGTCGCGGACGAGGCCGGCGATCTGTCCGTAGAGGGTGGCGAGCGGTTCGTTGTGCAGCCAGTGCAGGGCGGTGGCGGTGAGGACGGCGTCGTACGAGGTGTGCGGCAGCCGCGCGGCCCAGTGCGGGTCCTTGAGGTCGGCGGTCACGAAGGTGACGCGGTCGTCGCCGGCGAAGGTGCCCTCGGCGATGGCGAGCAGCGCGGGGTCGAGGTCGACGCCGACACTGGTGGCTCCGGGGAACCTCTTCAGGAGCCGGTCCGTAATACTTCCCGTACCGCACGCGAGGTCGAGCACGCGCGGCGTGGGCCCGGCGAAGGCCTCCACCATGTCGAGCATGACCCGCAGCCGCTCCTCGCGGTCGGGCATGTACCACTCCTGCTGCCGGTCCCAGCTGTCCTGCCAGGCGCGCCAGTCGGCGGTGACTCCGGCGGTTTCCGTAGATCCCGTCATCGAGAACCCTCCCGTACGTAATACCCTCGAAGCAAGAGCAGCTATTACTCCCGTCACTGACGAAGATAGACCGCCCCGGTAAGGACTACAAGTGGAATTGGCCTATTACTCGGACTACGCCGTGCGTCTGGTCAACAGCGAGGAGCCGGGGCGTGGCAAGGACTCCCTGACCACGGTCGAGGCGGTGCGCGACCTGTTCGGCGCGAACCGGTCGGCGGCCCGGCGCGCCACGGACGCCGACCTGACCCGCTTCCGCGGCGTACGGGCGCGCCTGCGCTCGGTGTTCGAGGCGGCGGACGGCGGCGACGAGACGCTCGCGGTCGACCTGCTGAACTCTCTCCTCCTCGAGTTCCCGGTGAGCCCGCAGATCTCCGGGCACGACCACCGGGACGACGACGACCGCCCGTTGTGGCACATGCACCTCGCGGACCACCCGTCGAACGCGACAGCGGGATACGCGGCGATCGCCGCCATGGGCCTCGCCTTCCACCTCACGGAGTACGGCGTGGACCGCCTCGGCCTGTGCGAGGCGTCGCCGTGCCGCAACGCCTACCTGGACACGTCGACGAACCGCTCCCGGCGCTACTGCTCGGACCGCTGCGCGACCCGCGCCAACGTCGCCGCCTACCGCGCCCGCAAGCGCGCCGAGGCGGACCGGTCGGACAGCACGGGGCGCAGCGCCGAGAAGGCCCACGAGGCCACGGCCGCCACGGACCGCTGACGCTCGCCCTCCACCCACGGCTTGCGGCGGCGCAGACGCCCGCGCACCTTGGCGAGCACGAGGTCGTCGGGCACCGCCCCGTACACCTCGCTGTCGCCGCCGGCGTCGGGGTTGTCTCCGAGCACCCACCAACCCCCGTCCCGGCGCCCGGAGATCCGCTTGACCACGAGCAGATCCTGCTGGAAGGGGTGCCGCAGGACGACCACGTCGCCCGGCCGTACCCGGGCGCCGTGCTGCACGAGCATCCAGTCGCCGGGATACAGCGTGGGCACCATGGACGGCCCGTCCACCTCGATGATTTGAAACGGCACCCTGGCCTCCCGCGTCTCCTCTGCCGTCTCAGGCATCAGACATCCTCCCCGGTTCCGCCCGCCGGTCCTGCGGTCCCATCCTCCACCAGTCCCAGTCTCGCCCTGGACTTTTGTCCTAAGCCCATGGGGGCACCCGAGAAAACCCGTCTGTCACGGAGTAATGTCCCACCTGAGAAGACGATCACGAGGAAGGACTGCTACATGCTTTCCCGCCTGTTTGCCCCCAAGGTGAAGGCCAGCGCGCACTGCGACCTGCCGTGCGGCGTGTACGACCCGGCCCAGGCCCGCATCGAGGCGGAGTCGGTCAAGGCCGTCCAGGAAAAGATGGCCGGCAACGACGACCCGCAGTTCCAGACGCGCGCCATCGTCATCAAGGAGCAGCGCGCCGAGCTCGCGAAGCACCACGTTTCGGTGCTGTGGAGCGACTACTTCAAGCCCCCGCACTTCGAGAAGTACCCGGAGCTCAGCCAGCTGGTCAACGACACCCTGAAGGCCCTCTCGGCCGCCAAGGCGTCGAGCGACCCGGCGACGGGCCAGAAGGCTCTGGACTACATCGCCCAGATCGACAAGATCTTCTGGGAGACGAAGAAGGCCTGATCCTCGATCAAGCCGCCTGACCTGCAACTTCCTTGGTTGCTTGGTCTTCTGGTCCGCACCCGGTCCGCAGGCCGCCGAGCACGGCGTCCATGACGGACCGGGTGCGGTCTTTTTCGCCCGGCCACAGGTGGGCGTATCTGCACCACTTGATGACGCCGGAGGCGTGGCCGCGGACCGCTGGACCGGCTTGACGCTCGCTCACCTCGCCGACCGGGACAGTGCGCCGGGACTTGGCGCTCTTCTGCGGGCCGGTCTTCCCGGGCTGGAGGCGCCGGCGCGCGACCCGGCGGTCGACGTCCGACGCCCTCGGGCGGAGCAACTCGCCTCTTCACAAGCCCGATCCGGCGAGCGTGACGCCCGCCGCGTCCGCGGGAGCCGCGAGCGGATCAGGAGAGCCAGTCGGCGTAGCGGGTGGAGGCGAGGTGGGCGTTCTTGTCGGTGAGGACATCGCCCTTGACCGCGGCGAACATACCGGCGGTGGGGTCGGTGACGACGGTGCGTTTGTCGCCCTTGTGGGACAGGGTGACGCGGCCCAGCTCGTCCAGGGTGAAGATCTCGGGGCCGCCGATGTTGCGAATGCCGTTGAGCGGGGCGCCGGCGGCGACCTCTGCCACCTCGCCGGCCACGTCCTTGGAGGCGATCGGCTGGATCGGTGTGGCCGGCAACCGTACGGAGTCGCCGTCGGCGGTCCACGACAGAGCGGCATCCATGAACTCCATGAACTGCGTCGCCCGGACGATCGAGTAGGGAACCGACGAGTCCACGAGGAGCTTCTCCTGGAGCGCCTTGGCCCGGTAGTAGTCCAGCTCCGGCACCTGGTCCACGCCGACGATCGAGAGGATGACGAAGTGGCCGACGCCGCCCTTCCCGGCCGCGGCGAGAAGGTTGTCCATCGAGGTCTGGAAGAAGGCGGCCGAGGCTTCGTCGAAGGTCGGGGAGTTCGTCAGGTTGACGACGACGTCGGCCCCCGCCACCGCCTCTTCCAGTCCCTGGCCGCTGATGACGTCGACTCCGCTGGACTTCGAGTGCGGTACCGCCTCGTGCCCGGCGGCGTTCAGGTTCCTGACGACCTGCGATCCGATCAGGCCGGTACCGCCGATGACTGCGATCTTCATGAAATGCCTTTCGTGGGGATTACGTGCGCAATGTGGCACATGCACGGATATGTGGGTACAGCAAGAAACGGTCCCTCGGCCGGTTGAGGGGGCAGGCGGAGTCACGGACCGCCGACGAACGTGACCGTCTCGTCGAGCGGCGCCCGGCCCGTGCGGGCGTCACTCACCGTGATGTCCTCGAATCCGATCGACATGCCGCAGAAGAGCATCAGCTCGTCCGGGGGTGACAGGACCTCCGCGACGGTCCTGTGAAACTTGGCCCATGCCATCTGCGGGCAGCTGTGCAGCCCTTCGGCGCGAAGCAGCAGCATGACGGTCTGCAGATACATCCCGACGTCGGACCATTGAGGCCGCCCCAGGTCGCGGTCGATGTAGCAGAACAGGGCGGCGGGCGCACCGAAACATTCCCAGTTCGCGGCAGAGGCCCGCTGGCGCGCCTCCACGTCCTCGCGCGGGATGCCGAGTGCCCCGTAACGCTGCTCGCCGAACGCCGAACGGCGCTCGCGGTAGGGGGACGTCAGTGCGGGCGGGTACATCTCGTACTCCGGCTCGTCCCAGGGGTCGCCTGCGGCCAGGCGCTCGTGGACGCACTTCTTCAACTCGGCCAACGGCGCGCCGGTCACCACGAAGGCGTGCCACGGCTGGAGGTTCGAACCGGACGGCGCCCGGGCCGCGGCCGACAGCACGCGCTCCAGCACCGGCCTCGGGACAGGCCGGTCGGTGAACCCGCGCACCGCCCGTCGGCTCGTGACCGCCTCATAGACGTCCATGATCGCCTTCCTTCACCTGGCCAACGGGTCCATCTTCGTTACGCTCACGATGGTATCAATCAACACTATCTCGTATGCAACTATCATCGGGCACGAATCCCCGGCCCTTGGTTCCCCGCCTCTGGCACCGTTCTTTGGATCTTTGGAGAAAGTCCATGGCCACACTGCTGCACATCGACTCGTCCGTTTTCCCCGGTGAGGCGTCCTCGTCCCGTTCGGTCACGGCCGCCTTCCGCAAGAGCTGGGAGGAGCAGCACCCGCAGGGCACGGTGATCTACCGCGACCTCGCCGCGAACCCTGTCCCGCACATCACCGCCGACGCCTGGTCCGCCGGTTATGCCGCTCCGTCCGAGCGCACCCCGGAGCAGTCCGCCGCGTTTGCCGCGCGCGTGAAGCTCATCGAGGAGCTGGAGCAGGCGGACGCCGTCCTGATCGGCGCGCCCATGTACAACTACTCGATCCCGTCGACCCTCAAGGCCTGGCTGGACAACGTGCTCCTGCTCGGCCGCACGGCGGGCGAGACCCCCTCCGCCCAGGGCACACCCGCCATCGTCGTCGCCAGCCGCGGCGGCTCCTACGCGCCGGGCACCCCGCGCGAGAACTACGAGTTCGTACAGAACTACCTGGAGGCCGTCTTCACCGGCACCCTCGGCCTGGACCTCGACTTCATCGTCCCGGAACTCACGATGGCACCCCGCAACCCGGCCATGTCCGAACTGGTCCCCCTCTACGAGGCTTCCCGCCGGCGCGCATTCGAGGACGCGACCGCCAAGGCCAAGGAACTCGCGGAGCGCCTCGCCGCGTAACCCCCGGCCCCGTGGACGCCGTGCGGCGGCCCACCCAGGGCGTCACACGGCGCCCTGGGTGCCTGAACCTCTCCGACGGTGAGGGCGACGCCTCGACGCGGGGCCGGCCGCGGCGGTGCTTACGCGCCCCCGCCCTCGGGATAGGCGATCCGCGTCAGCAGATCTGTCAGCTGCGCGGACTCGCCGGGCCCCAGTTCGAGGACCAGGCGCTCGGCCAGTGGTTCCGCCGCCGCGTGGGCCGCGTCGAAAAGTTCGAGCCCCTGAGGCGTGATCTCCACCGCCCGCGCCCGCCGGTCCCCCGGAACGGCCTTGCGCACCGCCAGCCCCTTGCGCTCCAGGTCGTCCACGACCCGCATGATTCCGGCCTTGTCCGACCCCGTCGCAGCCGCCAGATCCCGCTGCACCATGGGCCCGTGGTTGACCACCTCGACCAGCACGGCGAAATGCCTCAGCTCGATGCCGAGCGGCCTGAGCGCCTCGGTCATCACCGTGGCCGCGCGCCAGTGCGCCCGGCGCAGCAGCAGACCGAGAGCGAAGGGGGACGTGTCCCCAGGGCGATCAGTCGCCCGCGCGGCGGCGTCTTGGTGAGGAACGTCAGCGGCCATGAACACAAAATACCAGCCATATGCTCACTCGATATGGTCTCGCCTGCAACCAAGCACGCCACGTCGACGAAGACGGCCAGGCGCCTTCGCGTCATCTGTCCGACGGCACCCGGCGTCCGAGCGGAGCCGGGTGCTGTCGGCGTCTGCGGGCCGCTCGGGTAGCGTCCCCCGGATGGACCACTCGCGTCGCCCCCGCATCCTCTACGTCACCGACCTCGCGTACCCGGCCCGTGGCCGCCGCTACTGCGACGAGGACATAGCCCTCTCGGCGCGGCTGCGCGAGCAGTTCGACGTGGCGCTGTGCCATCCGCTGGACGCGGCCGCGCTGATGGACGGCTTCGACGCGGTCGTCGTGCGCAACAGCGGGCCCGTGCTGCACTACCAGGCCGCCTACGACGCGTTCCGTGAGCAGGCGCTCGCGCGCGGGGTGCGGGTCTACAACGCGCTGTCGGGGAAGGCCGACATGGCGGGCAAGGGCTATCTGCTCGACCTGACCACGGCCGGGTATCCCGTCATCCCGACCGTCGCCCGCGCCGCCGATCTCCCTCTGCTGCCCGAGGCGGACGAGTACGTGGTCAAGCCGCTGCTCGGCGCCGACTCCATCGGTCTCGAGTTCGTCGGCCGCGAGGCGCTGTCCGGCCTGGAGTTCGACGGCATCCTCGTCCAGCCGCGGATCCGCTTCCGGTACGAGGTGTCGTTCTACTTCGTCGACCGCACTCTCCAGTACGCCCTGTACGCGCCGCGGCCGGAGGAGCGGTGGGTCCTCGAACCGTACGAACCCACCGACGCCGACCGGGAGTTCGCGCAGAAGTTCGTCGACTGGAACACCATCGGTCACGGCATTCAGCGCGTGGACGCGTGCCGCACGCCGGAGGGCGAGCTGCTCCTGGTCGAGCTGGAGGACCTCAATCCGTATCTGTCCCTGGATCTGGTCGACGCGGGCACACGGGACACGTTCGTGGCGGCGATGGCGGACTCGCTGCGGGGGCTACTGGCCGACGGGGCCTGACGAAGACGGCCGGCTGAAACGGAGCTTGTCCTTCTCGCGGGCGCCCAGGCGCCGGTAGAAGCGGATCGCCCCGTCGTTCCAGACCGGCGTCTGCCACTGGATCTCGGCGATCCCGAGCGCTCGCGCCTCCGCGGCCACGGCGTCCATGAGGAGCGGTCCGAGGCCGAGTCCGCGGTGGCCGGGGCGGAGGTACAGGCAGTCCATGTGGAGGTACTCGCACCCGTCCCAGGTGGAGATCGCGGGCTCGCAGGTCGCGTAGCCGACGAGTGTGCCGTCGGCGGGCTCCGCGACCAGACAGCGCAGGCGGGGCGTGGCGGTGCTGAACAGGAGCGTGTGGAGCCGGTCGGCGAGGCCGGGTGCCGGCGGGTCCGCCTTCTCGTACGCGGCGTGTTCCGCGGCGAGCCGGGCCACTTCGGGCAGGTCGCCGGGGCGGGCGTGCCGCACGCTCACCTGTGCGTCGGTCACCGGGCGTCCTCCTTCGTGACGTCCGCGGACCAGGCGGCGAGGCGGTCGCGGAGGGGGCCTTCGCCGTCGAGGACATGGCGGGTGAACGCGGTGCGCTCGTGGGCGAGCACGGCCGCCTCCCAGACGCAGGGCGCGAGGCCGGTGCGGCCGGGCCGCAGCAGTTCCGGGTGGCCCGCGGGTCCGGTGAAGACCGCCAGGTCGGACATGTGGCCCTCGATCCAGGTGTGGACGAGGACGTAGTCCCCGTCTCCCCCCGCGTGCAGCAGGACCACGGCGAGGCCGAGCGAGCCCCGGACGGCGCCGAGCGCCAGGTGGGCGCCGACGAGCGGCATGACCGCGGCGACGTCCCGCTCCGTCACCGTGCGCCCCGGCGCCTCGACGGCGTACGACTTGACGAGGTGACCGCCGTGCTCACCGCTGCCCAACGGGCGTACGGCGCGCGCGTGGTGGCCGTCGGCGAGGGCGAGGAGCGCGTCCTGGTCGACGGCCACCGGGAGGGCCGGTGCGGCGGCTGTGTTCTCCGTGTGGTCGGGCATGGCCCCATCATGCAGGGCCGGGTGCTCAGGCGTCCGCCCTGTCACGCGGTCGCCGGGGCGCGAGGAACAGTGCGGCGAGCACCGAACCCGCGGCCACCAGGAGGGAGTTGACGAGTACGGCCGTGGAGACTCCGGACAGGACCGAGTCCGGACCGCTCGCCCCGCCCATGCGGGCCGTGGCGATCGCGCTCATCACCGGGATGCCCAGGGTGATGCCGACCTGCTGGGTCATGGTCGCGAGGCCGGTGGCGAGGCCCTGCTCCTCGTCGGGCAGCCCGGACGTGGCCGTCACCATGAAGCCGACGATCACCAGCATGTTGCCGACGCCCCCGACGAACGTGGCCGCGAGGAGCAGCCAGATCCAGACCCCCGACGTGCCGAGCGCCACCAGGGCGAGCGTGGCCACGGCCTGGACGGCGCCGCCGAGGACGATCGTGGTCCGGTTGCCGAGGCGTCCGACGGCGCGGCCGCCGAGCGTGCCGCCGATCACGGTGCCGAGTCCGAGGACGCCGAAGGCGAGCCCGGTCGCGAGCGGCGAGTAGCCGAGGACTTCCTGGAGGTAGAGCGTGAGCAGGAAGACGAGGGACGTCTCGGTGACGAAGGCGATGAGCCCGGCCGCGTTGCCCCAGATCACGGTGCGCCGCTTGAGGATGTGGAGCGGGACGAGGGGCGCGGCGGCCCGCTTCTCGACGAACCGGAAGGCGACGAGGAGCGCGGCTCCGGAGAGGAGCGCGACCAGGGTCGCGGGGGCGCCCCAGCCGGTCTCGCCGGCCTGCGTGAGCCCGTAGACGAGGAGCAGGAGTCCGCCGGTGACGGTCGCGGCGCCCGGTACGTCGAGGCGCGGGCGGCGGTCCGGGCGCGAGTCGGTGATGACGGACGGGGCGAGGACGAGGACGAGGGCCGCGACGGGGACGTTGACGAAGAAGGCCCAGCGCCAGGAGAGCAGGTCGGTGAGGAGCCCGCCGAGGATGGCGCCCGCGGTGAACCCTGCGGACATCAGGGCACCGTTGAGGCCGAGGGCGCGTTCGCGCAGCGGACCCTCCTTGAAGGCGGTGGTCAGGAGGGCGAGCCCGGCCGGGGTGACGGCCGCGGTCGCGAGCCCCTGCAACACCCTTGCCACGAGCAGGACTTCGGGCGAGGTGGCGAGGCCGCCCAGGAGGGAGGAGACGCCGAGGACCGCCATGCCGGCGAGGAACAGCCGCTTGCGGCCCACGAGGTCGGCCACGCGGCCGAAGAGGAGCGTGAACCCGGCGGCGGCGAGCGCGAACGACGTGGCGATCCACTGGAGACGGGAGAGCGGGAAGCCGAGCCCCTCGCCGACGACGGGCAGCGCGACGTTCAGGATCGAGAAGTCCACGGCGATCATGAACTGGGCGCCGAGGAGGAGGGTGAGGACGAGCTTCTGGCGGGCCGTCATGCGTGGGGACGGTGCGACGGCCGGGGCGGGGGCGGTGTGCGTGGGCGCCGACATGGAGGCACTCCTTAAATGGTTCTGCATTCCCGTTAAGGCACGCCAAACGTAGCAGAGCGGAGAGCCTTAAGGGAACCGTAGTCCCGTTACGTGGTGGCGAGCGCCTCGCGCATGGTGTCCCGCACCGTCTCCTGGCCCCGCCACGCCGACGCGTACGCGGACCTGTGGCGCGCGAGGTCCGCCCGCCGCTCCACGGACAGCACGGACCACCACACCCCGGCCGTGTTCAGCTCGCGCCGCGCAGGCGAGGTGCCGCCCCCGCCGTCGCGCTTCCACGCCGCGTCACGGAAGGCGCGGTCAGGGGTGGCGTACCGCTCGAGCCCTTGTCCACGACGCACTGCGACCAGGCCTTGAGCACGCGCCGCATCGGCTGGTCCTTCCTGGCCGCCTTCTCCAGGGCGACCCCGAACCCCCTCGGCCGGCTCGCGCCGACCCGTCCCTGTCCGGAGGCGAGCCGCTTCCGGATCCGAACTCCCGTCCGACTGACGGGCGGGCCGTGGGGACCTCAGCGGACCCGCCCACCGCCCCAGTGCCGCACCTCGGTGACGGCCTCGACCGGCAACGGCCCGTAGATGTGCGGGAATTCGTCGGCACCCGGCTCCGGCGCCTCGAACCGGACCGGCGCGGGCACCCGCTCGCTGTCGATGACCAGCACCACCAGCTCGTCGGGCCCGTCGTACGCGCCGTACAGGAAGTCGGCGACCCCCCGCAGCTGATGCGCCAGCGAGCAGTGGATGAAGCCCTCCTCGGCGAGGGTCCTGCCGCGTGTGGACATCTCGTAGGCGCCGGACGCGCGGGCCGCGTCCCACAGGGAGCGCTCGGTGATGTGCAGGAGTTCGGTCATGCGCACCAACCTACGAGCCGATCACTCGGGCCGGTACCGCCCCTCGGCCGAAGCGGCCCGCCTCAGCCGAGCCGGGCCGCACGCAGCCGGAGGTAGCGCTGCTCCGGGCGGCTGAGCGTGCCGCCCGCCGCCTCCTGATAGGCCGCCCGCGCGGCGTCGCGGTCCCCGGCCAGCTCCAGGAGGTGGCCCCGGACGGCGGCGAGCCGGTGGTGCCCGCCGAGGGCGTCCGCCAGCTTGTCCGTCTCCGCCAGGCCCGCCGCGGGGCCGTGCACCATGGCGACGGCGACGGCCCGGCCGAGCGCGGCCATCGCCTCCCCCTCGGGCACGGCCAGCACGAGCAGGTCGTACAGGGCGAGGATCTGCGGCCAGTCGGTGTCCTCGGCGCTCGCCGCCTCGTCGTGCAACGCGGCGATGGCCGCCTGGAGTTGATACGGGCCGACCGGTCCGCGCGGGAGGGCGAGGGCGACCAGCGCGACGCCCTCGTCGATCTCGGCGCGGTCCCACAGGGCGCGGTCCTGTTCGTCGAGGCGGACCAGTTCGCCCGCCGCGTCGGTGCGGGCGGCGCGGCGCGCGTCGGTCAGCAGCATGAGGGCGAGCAGCCCCGCGACCTCGCTGTCGCCGGGCAGCAGCGCCCGCACGGCCCGGGTCAGCCGGATCGCCTCGCGGGCCAGGTCGGCGCGCTGCAACTGGGGCCCCGACGTGGCCGTATACCCCTCGTTGAAGATCAGGTAGAGGATCTGGAGCACGGCGGGCAGCCGCTCCCGCCAGTCCTCGGGCAGGCGGAACCGCACGCCTCGTACGCGCTGCTTGGCGCGGCTGATGCGCTGCGCCATCGTCGGCTCGGGGACCAGGTGGGCGCGGGCGATCTCGGCGGTCGTGAGGCCGCCGACGGCGCGCAGGGTGAGGGCGACCTGGGCGGCGGGCGTCAGATCGGGGTGGCAGCACAGGTGGAGCAGGGTGAGGGTGTCGTCCTCGGAGGGGGCACGGCTCTCGCCGGGCGGCGGGGCCGTGAACGCGTCGCGCGGGGTGAGCGCGGCGTCCGCCTCCTCACGCCTGCGCCGCGCGTCGTCACTGCGCAGAGCGTCGACGAGGCGGCGCGAGGCGACCTTGATGAGCCAACCGCGCGGATTGTCGGGCACCCCGGCTTCGGGCCACTGGCGTGCGGCGGCGAGCAGCGCCTCCTGGACGGCGTCCTCGGCCGCGTCGAAGTGTCCGTAGCGGCGGACCAGCGCGCCGAGGACCTGCGGCGCGTGGCGGCGCAGCAGGTCCTCGGTCGACGCGGTCAGCAAAGGTCGCCACCGCTGTCCAGGATGGGGCGGATCACGACGGGGCGGGCGGGCGCGCCCGCGGGGGCGGGGCACTCGGCCACGCGCTCGGCGATCTCGGTGACGCGGTCGAGGTTCTCGCACTCGAGGATCCAGAAACCGGCGAGCAGCTCCTTCGTCTCCCCGTAGGGGCCGTCACTGATGACGGGCCGCCCCTGCGCGTCCGGCGTGACGAACCGGGTCTTCGCGGGCTCCGCCAGACCTTCACCGGCGAGCATCTCGCCGGTCTCGGCGAGGTCGTCGTTGATCTTCTGCATGTGGGCGAACATCGTCTGGATGTCCTTCTCGCCCCAGGCCGGATTGCCCTCGGACGCCTTGCCCGCCATGGCTTCGTAGTCGAGCTGGGTGCCCGTGACCATCATCAGATACTTCATGGCTCTGCGCTCCTTCGGCCAAGCCGCCCGCCGGGCGCGGGCGGCTTCACTGGAGACGTCGGAGCGGCAGCAGCGTCCTCGACACCGCACCGGAGAAAAATTCTAGCCGGGGAGCCCCTGCCTCTTCCTGCTGTACGTCCGCACGATCACGCCGTTGCCGAACGTCCGGTTCTCCTCCAGGGCGAACTCTCCGATCGCGAAGCCGGACCCGAACATCGGCATGCCCGAGCCGAACACCAGCGGGTACGTCTTGATCACGAGCTCGTCCACCTCGTCGGCGAGCACACCGGCGAGCGTCGCGCCGCCGCACAGCCAGATGTCGAACTCACCGTCCTCCGCCTTCAGTTCACGGACCTTGCCGACGACGTCCTCGGCGACGATCTCCACGTTCGGGTCGGGGGACTTCTCGATCGAGCGCGCCGCGACGTACTCGCGCAGGTGCCCGTACGGGCTGGTCAGACCGGCGTCGAGGCCGAGCTGGTAGCTGGCCCGGCCCTGGATGACGGTGTCGAACCGCTTGTTGGCCAGGTGCTCCAGGCCGAGGATCCGCCGGCCCTCCGCCGAGATGGTCTCGGGGTACTCGGTCGTGAGGAACTCGAGGAACTCCTCGTCCACGAAGGGCATGAAGGCGTTCGCGTCTCCGTCGGGGCGGCCGATGAAACCGTCGATCGACACGGCGACGAAGTACGTGAGCTTTCGCAAGTGGGTCTCTTTCCGCAGGTGACAGAGGTGTTCGGGCGGGCCGTCGTACGGGCTTCGGCGCCGGTGGCTCCGTCCGGAGCCGTGACTCCGAAGCCGTGACCCCGCTCGAACAACTGCAGTTATAGTGCTTCATCTGTAGTGGTTGCAAGAGGATGCGGATATCCGATTCGGCGGACTTCCGGATCTCCGGTCAGAGGGAGCGCACAGATGGCACGGAACGCGGAGCGCAGGGTGGCCCTGGTGGACGCCGCGGTGGAGGTGCTCGCGGCCGAGGGCGCGCGCGGCCTGACCTTCCGCGCGGTGGACGCGGCGGCGGCCGTCCCCACGGGCACGTCGTCGAACTACTTCACCAGCCGGGACGACCTGCTGCACCAGATCGACGCGTGGCTGCACGAGCGGCTGGCCCCGGACCCGGCGGTGGTCGCGGAACTCCTTGAGCGGCCGCGGGACCGCGAGCTGGTCGCCGCGTTCATGCACGATCTGCTGGGCCGCGCCCAGCGCGACCGCACGGGCTATCTGGCCATGATGGAGATGCGCCTCGAGGCGGGGCGCAGGCCGGAACTGCGGGCGTCCCTCATGAAGTCGCTCCGCGGCGACCTGGACTTCGGGATCTCGTTCCACACCGAGTCCGGGCTCCCCGGCGGCGCGGAGACGGTGACCGTGCTCTACCTCGCCGCGCTGGGGCTCATCCTGGAACACCTGACGATGCCGGGAATGCTGGACGGCGCCGTGCCCGGCGTGAGCGTCCCCGAGGGGCTGATGGACCGGATCGTCCGCACGATCGTGCCCCAGGAGCAGCCGCTCGCACCCTGACGGCCGGAGCTCAACTCACCTGCGGGTCACGCCACATGGGCCACATCGTCGGCCCGTCCGGCAGCGCGATCCCGCTGCCGGTGCACACGAAGCCGAGCCGCTCGTACAGCACACGGCTGCGGTCGCTGCTCGCCTCCAGATACGACGCCACGCCCTCGCGGTCGCAGCGGTCGAGGACGGGCTCCATCAGCGCGGTGCCGAGGCCCTGGCCCTGTCGCGCCGGGTCGACGGCGATCATCCACAGGTACTCGTGCGCGCGGTGGCGGGGATGGATCCCGGAGGTCAACAGGCCGATCTCCTCGACCCGTTCGTTGTCCGGGTCCACGGCGGCGCGCAGCTGCGCCGGGCCGTCGTCACCCTCGTCCGGGCCGCCCGCCCCGTCCGGCCGGGCCGGCACCGACAGCCAGAGGGCGGCCGCGGCGCCGTCCTCGGTGATGTCGACGTACCCCTCGCTCAGCGAGATGTCGATGAAGGCCGCCATGAGACCGGCGTGCCTGCGGCGCCGGTGTGCCGGCTCGGGGAAGACCCAGCCGCTCACCGGGTCGTCCATGAACGCCTCGTCGAGCAGCCGCACAAGGTCTGCCCGATCGCCCTCCGTGGCCCTCCGGATCGCCACGCCCATGGCCCGCCCCCTCACGTCGCGGCCCGCCTCAACGGGCCGTGTCCCTGCGCCGGTCGGCCGCCACGCGTCGGCCCGCTGCAGCCTAGGCGATCGGTTCCGCACGCGGGTACGGGCCCCTCGCTCCTCCCGGAGTGCGGGGCCCGCCGTCAGTTCAACTCCTCTCCCCTGCTGATGGATTCCCCCTAGTAGCTGCGCCGCGTCACGAACTCGGCCAGCGACAGCAGTCCGTCCGCGGCCTCCGGTGCCGGAACCGCCCTGGACAGCTGGTGCACCGCCCGGGACATCCGGTCCGCCGCGTGCAGCTGCGCCCAGTCGCGCCCCCCGGCGCGCTCGACGACCAGCGCCATGGCCTCCAGCTCCCCCTCCTCCGGCGGGCCGTCCTCCGGCCCCAGGACCCCGTAGAGCGCGGCCAGTTCACCGGCTTCGGGCGTGCCCGAGGCCAGCGCCGCCACCACCGGCAGCGACTTCTTGCGCACCGCGAGATCGGCGCCCGCCGCCTTGCCCGTACGGGCCGGATCCCCCCAGATCCCTATGACGTCGTCGATCAGCTGGAACGCGAGCCCGGCCTGCCTGCCGAACCCGTCGAGGGCCGCGACCTCCTCCTCTCCGGCCCCCGCGTACAGCCCCCCGACCGCGCAGGCGCAGCCGAGCAGCGCACCCGTCTTCGCCTCCGCCACGACGAGGCACTCGTCCAGCGTGACCCGCTCCGGTTCGCGCGTCTCCAGGGCGACATCGGCGACCTGGCCCTCGCACAGCTCCATCACACAGGCCGCGATCCGGGCCGCCGCCGGCCGGGCCGCCGGGTGCTGGTCCTCGGCGAGCAGCCGCTGCGCGAGCGCCTGGAGCGCGTCGCCCGCCAGGATCGCGCCGGCTTCCCCGAAGACGGCCCACGCGGTCGGCCGGTGCCTGCGCGTGGTGTCCCGGTCCATGACGTCGTCGTGCAGGAGCGTGAAGTTGTGGACGAGTTCCACGGCCGCCGCCGCCCGTACCGCGAGCTCCGGAGCGCCCCCCAGCGCCCGTACCGCCGCGAGGACGAGCGCCGGCCTGATGGCCTTGCCCGCGTGCCCCGCGGCCGTGGTGCCGTCCGCCTGCTCCCACCCGAAGTGGTAGCGCGCGATGCGGCGCAAAGACGTGGGCAGGCTCTCCACGGCCCTGCGCAGCTCCGGGTCGACCTGTGCCCTGGCCTGCGCCAGGATCACCGCCGCTTCCTGACCGTCCGCGGCCATCCCTCCGTCCCGTCCGCCCGGTCCCCCTTGCTGCCGCGGCGCTATGGACTGCTCCGTCTGCGACTTGAGCTTCAACGCCACCTGCCGATCTCGACGTTCTCCAGGACGCCGAGCGCGTCCGGCACGAGCACCGCCGCCGAGTAGTACGTCGTCACCAGGTACGAGATGATCGCCTGCTCGCTGATGCCCATGAACCGCACCGACAGGCTCGGCTCGATCTCGTCCGGGATGCCCGCCTGCTGGAGGCCGATGATGCCCTGCTCCTCCTCGCCGGTACGCATACAGATGATCGACGTCGTGCGCGCGTCGGACACGGGGATCTTGTTGCTCGGGAAGATCGGCACCCCGCGCCAGGTCGGGATGCGACTGCCCCCCACGTCGATGGACTCCGGGACGAGCCCCCGCTTGTTGCACTCGCGGCCGAACGCGGCGATGGCGCGCGGGTGGGCGAGGAACAGCTTCGATCCCCGGCGGCGGCTGAGCAGCTCGTCCATGTCGTCCGGGCTCGGCACGCCGTCGTGCGGCTGGAGCCGCTGGTCGTACTCGCAGTTGTTGAGCAGGCCGAACTCCCTGTTGTTGATGAGCTCGTGCTCCTGGCGCTCCTTCAACGCCTCGACGGTGAGCCGGAGCTGGTGCTCCGTCTGGTTCATCGGCTGGTTGTACAGGTCCGCCACGCGCGAGTGGATGCGCAGGACGGTCTGGGCGACGCTCAGCTCGTACTCGCGCGGTGCCGCGTCGTAGTCGACGTACGTACCCGGGAGCACCGCCTCGCCGACGTGGCCGGCGGAGACGTCGATCTGCTTCTCGCCGAACTTGTTCGCCCGCTGCTCCGGGACGGACCGCAGCGCCCCCAGATGCCCGGCCAGGCTCTCGGAGCGCTCCGCGACCTGCTCCAGATCCTGGCGGGGCAGCGCGAGCACGGTGCACGCGGTCACGGCGCGCGCCGTGTACTCCCAGATGGCATCCGGGTCGAGCAGCGCCTGCTCGCCGAAGTACGCCCCGTCGGCCAGGACCCCGAGGACCGCGTCGTCCCCGTAGGGGCCGGTGCCGATCTTCTCGACCTTGCCGTGGGCGAGCAGGAACACCTCGTCCGCGGGGCTGCCGAACGAGGCGAGCCGCTCACCCGGCGCGTACTCCCGCTGCCGGCACCGCACCGCGAGCTCCTCGAGCACCTCCTGGTCCCCGTAGTCCCGCAGCACCGGCAGTTCGCCGAGCTCCGCCGGGATGACCCGCACCCGGTCTCCGGTCTTCACGAACGTCACGCGTCCGTCGCCGACCGAGTAGCTGAGCCGCCGGTTCACCCGGTACGTGCCGCCCTGCACGTTCACCCAGGGCAGCATCCGCAGCAGCCACCGGGAGCTGATCTCCTGCATCTGTGGCGCGGACTTGGTGGTGGTGGCCAGATTCCGCGCGGCGGATGTGCCGAGACTCTGCTGCGGCCCGGCCTGCTCCGTGCGGACCTCTTCGCCTACCGACATGGGCTATGCCTCCCGATCAAGAACTGACCTGCGGCGACAACACTTCCAGCACACATTGTGGCCACGCCATTACACAAACGAGCGGGGTTGGGTGAGAGTGGACGGGGCACGATGCCCGATTTTCCGGGTAGGGAACTTCCGACGGGGAACTCGGCGGAACTTCATGATCCCGGCGGGCGTTCAACCGATACACCGAGGCACCGATGACGGGAGACAGCAATGACAGGCTTCCTGGACCGCGCCAAGGAGCAGGCGCAGCGAGGACTCACGCAGGGCAAGCAGAAGCTGGACGAGGTGCAGGCGCAGCGGGCGGGCGGCGACCTCCTGAAGAAGCTGGGCGCCGCTTACTACGCGGAGCGGAAGGGCACCGGCACTCCCGAGGCGACCCAGGCCGCGGTCGCGGCCCTGGAGCACCACGTCGCGGAACACGGGGACGGCTTCCTGCGGAGCTGAGACCGCCGCACCGCCTCTTGCCCGACCGCACGTAGCACGCAGGCACGTACGCCTGCATGCCTGCCTCCCCCTGACCGGAACATCCCGCGATGACCGGAACGGCTCGCACGCGATGCGAACAAGTAGTTCCGGTGGGCCGGTTCGGGTACAAGCGGCGTACAAGACGGACGCGCCCCGCTTCCGTCGCACCCCGCGAAGGAGGCGGCCATGTCCCCACCCATGTCCGCGAGCAGCTTCCTGGCCGCCCTCAGCCGTGAAGGCCTGACGGTGGTCGAGGTCGGTGACTGGAGACACCACAACCGCAACCACAAGGGCCCCTGGGGCCCGGTGAACGGCGTGATGATCCACCACACCGTGACGTCGGGCAGCGAGCAGACCGTCGAGCTCTGCCGGAAGGGGCGCGCGGACCTGCCGGGGCCGCTGTGCCACGGCGTCATCACGAAGGACGGCCGCGTCCACCTCGTCGGCTACGGCCGGGCCAACCACGCGGGTCTGGGCGACGACGACGTGCTGCGGGCGGTCGTCGCGGAGAAGGCGCTGCCCCACGACAACGAGGCGAACACGGACGGCAACCGCCACTTCTACGGCTTCGAGTGCGAGAACCTCGGCGACGGCGAGGACCCCTGGCCCGCCGCGCAGCTGGAGGCCATCGAGCGGGCGGCGGCCGCGGTGTGCCGCCATCACGGCTGGACGGAGCGCTCGGTGATCGGCCACCTGGAGTGGCAGCCGGGCAAGGTCGACCCGCGCGGCTTCACGATGGCCTCGATGCGGGGGCGCATCCGCGACCGGCTCAAGTAGGCGCCCTCCGCACGCGGCCCGTGCCCTCCCACCTGCACAATGAGCAGGTGACCCCGCACGTCCCGCGCCCGCCCCTGCACCCCCGGCTGCCCTCGCCGGTGGAGCCGGTCGCCGACGACCGGTTCCACCGGCACGGGGTGCGGCTCCTGCTCAAGCGCGACGACCTCATCCACCCCGACCTGCCCGGCAACAAGTGGCGCAAGCTGGCCCCGAACCTGGCGGCGGCCACCGCCGCGGGCCACGGCACACTGCTCACGTTCGGCGGTGCCTACTCCAACCACCTGCGCGCCACGGCCGCCGCGGGCCGCCTCCTGGGCCTGCGGACCATCGGCGTCGTCAGGGGCCAGGAACTCGCGGGGCAGCCCCTGAACGCCTCTCTCGCGCGCTGCGCGGACGACGGCATGCGCCTGCACTTCGTCGACCGGACGACGTACCGGGAGAAGCGGGATCCGGCCACCCTCGCGCGCATCCTGCGCGAGGTGGCGCCGCGCGACGGTGACACGCCCTACGTCGTCCCCGAGGGCGGCAGCAACGCCGAGGCCGTCCGCGGCTGCGCGGAACTCGGGCAGGAGCTGCGAGAGACCGCCGGCGTGGTGGGCGTCGCCTGCGGCACGGGCGGCACGCTCGCCGGCCTCGCCGCCGGCCTCGGCGAGGGGCAGCGAGCACTCGGCATACCCGTCCTGAAGGGCGGCTTCCTCGGCGACGAGATACGCACCCTCCAGAAGGCGGCGTTCGGCGGTCCGCGGGGCGACTGGTCCCTGGACGAGCGCTTCCACTGCGGCGGCTACGGCCGCACCACCCCCGCCCTCCTCGCCTTCGCCGAGGACTTCGAGCAGCGTCACGGCCTGCCCGTCGAGCGCCTCTATGTGGCCAAGCTCCTGTACGGGCTCCTCACCCTCACCGAGGAGGGCGCGTTCGCGCCGGGCACCCGGCTCATGGCCGTCGTCACGGGAACGCCCTCCCCGTAGCGGGCCGGTCAGTCGCCGACCTCCCGGTAGGCCGCCGCCTCCTCCAGGTCGAGCTTGCGCAGCAGCGTGCGCATCATCTCGTCGTCGATCCGCCGCTCGTCCCGCATCCGTACGAAGACCTCCCGCTCGGCCGCGATGGCCTCCCGCGTGAGGCGGCGATAGGTGTCGTCGGCGGACTCCCCCGTCACCGGGTTGGCGTGGCCGAGCCGTTCCCACACAGAGTTGCGACGACGCTCCAGGACGGTCCGCAGCCGGTCCTCCAAAGGCGCGGGCAGACAGTTGCGCTCGTCCTCCATCAGCTCGTTCACGCGCTCCTCGGCGGCCCGGGAAGCGGCGTTCTGCGCCTGCGCCTCGGCGAGCGTCTCGGCCTGCGTGTCGCGTCCCGGCAACTTCAGGATCCTGATCAGCCAGGGCAGCGAGAGCCCTTGCACGACGAGGGTTCCGATCACCGTCGTGAACGTCAGGAACAGGACCAGGTTGCGAGCGGGGAAACGGCTCCCGTCGTCGACGAACACCGGGATCGAGAAGGCGATCGCGAGCGACACGACACCGCGCATCCCGGCCCAGCTCACCACGAGCGGCCGCCGCCAGTCGCTGTCCCGTTCCCGCTCCCTGATCCGCGCCGACAGCCACCAGGGCACGTAGGTCGCCGGATACGACCACACGAAGCGCATCACCACGACGAGCACGAAGACCGCGACGGCGTACCCGAGGGCCTCCCCGACGCTGTACTCGCCGAGGTCCTTGAGGACGACGGGCAGCTGGAGTCCGATGAGCGCGAAGACCGCCGACTCCAGGATGAAGGCGACCACCTTCCACACGGCGGCCTCCTGGAGCCGAGTCTCGAAGTCGACCTGCCAGGAGCGGTGCCCCAGATAGAGGGCGACCGTGACCACGGCGAGCACTCCGGAAGCGCCGACCTGCTCGGCGGCCGCGTAGGCGACGAACGGGATGAGCAGGGAGAGCGTGTTCTGGAGGATCGCCTCCTTCAGGTGCGTCCGCAGCCAGTGCAGCGGCACCATCAGGACGAGCCCGACGCCGACGCCGCCGACCGACGCCACCAGGAACTCCCTGATCCCGCCCGCCCAGCTCGCGCCCTCCCCGACCGCGGCGGCCAGCGCCACCTTGTAGGCGGTGATCGCGGTGGCGTCGTTCACCAGGGACTCGCCCTGGAGGATCGTCGTGATCCGCGCGGGCAGCCCCACCTTGCGCGCGATGGCCGTCGCGGCGACCGCGTCCGGCGGGGCGATCACCGCACCCAGCACCAGCGCGGCCGTCAGCGGCAGATCGGGGATCAGTTCGTACGCGAGCCAGCCGACGGCGACGGTCGCGAACAGCACGTACCCGACGGAGAGCAGCGCCACCGGCCTGACATTGGCCCGCAGATCGAGGTACGAGCTCTCCAGGGCCGCGGTGTGCAGCAGCGGGGGCAGGATGAGCGGCAGCACGATGTGCGGGTCGAGCGTGTACTGCGGCACCCCGGGCAGATACGACGCCACGAGTCCGACCGCGACGAGCAGCAGCGGCGCGGGGACCGGCGTCCGGCGCGCGGCCCCCGCGACCGCCGCGCTCGCCGCGATCAGTGCCACCAGGGGCAATACGTCCATCAACCCGTCCCTCCACAGTCCGCCACGCCGCCGCCCGTCGTAACCTGACAATCATGAACGAGTGCCCGCACGTCGACGCGCTGCCTCACCCCGAACCCGCGCCCCTGAGCGACACCTGCCCGGAGTGCCTCGCGGCCGGCAGCCACCCCGTGCAGCTGCGGCTCTGTCTGGAATGCGGGCACGTGGGCTGCTGCGACTCCTCGCCCATGAAGCACGCGACGCAGCACTTCAACGAGTCGGGCCACGCGGTGATCCGGACGTTCGAGCCCGGCGAGAGCTGGCGCTGGTGCTTCGTGGACAACCTGCTCGTCTGAGGACCGCGCCGGTTTGCGGTTCGACCGTGCGAGGCCTGGGTACGTCAACCCGGCGCCCGCTCTTTCCAATTGAGTCCGCACACCCTCTAGCCACTGTCCGTACTCATAGGCTTACTATGAGTGACACCAACGGGCCGGGGGTCCCCGGGACAGAAGACTTGGGTGCGCGGTAGCGTCACCGCTGAACACGTAGCGCGTCACCCGGGGGACGTACCCTCCGGAGCCCGAAAGTGCTTGTACCACCATGGAGGTGAGGGTGTCCCAGATCGCAGGCGAGCCCGGGAATCAGGACTTCGTAGAAGTCCGGCTGCCGGCTGCGGGTGCCTACCTGTCGGTGCTGCGGACGGCCACGGCCGGCCTCGCGGCGCGTTTGGACTTCACCCTCGACGAGATCGAGGACCTCCGCATCGCTGTCGACGAGGCGTGCGCGATCCTGCTCCAGCAGGCCGTGCCCGGCTCGGTGCTCAGCTGCATCTTCCGGCTCGTCGACGACTCGCTGGAGGTGACGGTCTCGGCGCCCACCACCGACGGCCGCGCCCCGGAGCGCGACACCTTCGCCTGGACTGTGCTGTCGGCCCTCGCGGGCAAGGTGGACTCCACGGTCGCCGACGACAACACCGTCTCGATCAGCCTCTACAAACAGCGCGGCGCGGGTCCCGGGCCGGCGTGACGAACGGGGACGGGCCGGTGCGGGACGAGAAGCACGGCACACAGGACCTCCCGGCCGACGGCGGGGACGGGATGCGGCGGCTTGCCGAGGGCATCCCCGAACAGCAGGCCCGGCCGCACCCGGAGGACCCCGCGGACCTCGAACGGCCGGGTCCGCCGGCGGTGGCCGATGCGTCGGAGCAGGCAGAGCCGGCCGGCGGGGAGAAGATCTCCGCAGGACCGGACGCGCGACGGGCGGGATGGATGAGCGAGCACGAGCGACACGGTGACCAGCAGCGCACGCACGATCCGCGGGACCGCAGCGGCGCACGGCTGATGTTCATCGAGCTGCGCACCCTGACGGACGGCAGCCCCGAGTACGCGGACCTGCGCAATCAGCTGGTCCGTATGCATCTGCCGCTCGTCGAGCACCTGGCCCGCCGCTTCCGCAACCGCGGCGAGCCGCTCGACGACCTGACCCAGGTCGCCACGATCGGCCTGATCAAGTCGGTGGACCGCTTCGACCCGGAGCGCGGCGTGGAGTTCTCCACGTACGCGACGCCGACGGTCGTCGGTGAGATCAAGCGCCACTTCCGCGACAAGGGCTGGGCGGTGCGCGTCCCGCGGCGACTTCAGGAGCTGCGTCTCGCGCTGACGACGGCGACGGCCGAGCTGTCCCAGCTGCACGGCCGCTCCCCCACGGTCCACGAGCTCGCCGAGAAGCTGGCGATCTCGGAGGAGGAGGTCCTGGAGGGCCTGGAGTCGGCCAACGCGTACTCCACGCTGTCCCTGGACGTCCCGGACACGGACGACGAGTCGCCTGCCGTGGCGGACACACTGGGATCCGAGGACGAGGCGCTGGAGGGCGTCGAGTACCGCGAGTCCCTCAAGCCGCTCCTGGAGGACCTGCCGCCGCGCGAGAAGCGGATCCTGCTTCTTCGCTTCTTCGGGAACATGACGCAGTCGCAGATCGCGCAGGAGGTCGGCATCTCCCAGATGCACGTCTCGCGCCTGCTGGCCCGCACTCTGGCCCAGCTGCGCGAGAAGCTCCTCGTCGAGGAGTGAGCCCCGAGGAGTGAGCTCCGCGACGTACGGGCCGGCTACTTCTGGCCCGTTACGTCGCCCGCGGCGCCCGGAGTCGTGATGCCGAGCGCCCGGGTCGTGGCCGGGTTCACCAGGAGCACCAGCGCCGTCACCGCGACGACGGCTAGCGCGATCCCGCCCGGGATCATCACGCTCTCGGCCTGGAGCAGCGTGTAGGCGACCGGGAGCGCCATGATCTGCGTGATGATCGCGGGCCCCCGGCTCCAGCTGCGCCGCTTCAGCAGCCCGCGCGCCGCGATCAGCGGCAGCAGCGCGAGGACGGCGAGCGTGACACCGCCGGTCACGGCCTGCTCGGGGTTGTCGGGGTGACCCGCGAGACCCATGACGAGCATGGAGACGCCGCCCACGAGCAGGGCGGCCCCCTCGAGACCGGCCAGCGCGGCGGCCGCGGTCAGCCGTCCGGGGCGCGGGCCGTCGTCGGTGGTCGCGGCGTCTTCGGGGCTGGGGTTCTGCTCTGAGGTCACCCAAGCAGGGTAGCCCTCGGCCCGTACCTCCGGGCCGCCCCGGGTGGGCCCGCGGCGGCCCCGGTTTCTTACCCGACTCCTACCTCGGTCTGGGCCGAGTACCACCCGGTAGGTACCCTGCTTCGCATGCGTGCACTTCTTGTGGTCAATCCGGCGGCAACCACCACCAGTGCGCGTACGCGTGACGTACTGATCCACGCGCTCGCGAGCGAGATGAAGCTCGAGGCGATCACCACGGAGTACCGCGGGCACGCCAGGGACCTCGGCCGGCAGGCCGCGGAGAGCAAGGACATCGAGCTGGTCGTGGCCCTCGGCGGCGACGGCACGGTCAACGAGGTCGTGAACGGCCTGCTGCACCACGGCCCCGCCCCGGACCGCCTCCCCCGCCTCGCCGTCGTCCCCGGCGGCTCCACCAATGTCTTCGCCCGCGCCCTCGGCCTGCCGAACGACGCGGTGGAGGCGACGGGCGCCCTGCTCGACGCTCTGCGCGAGGGCCGGGAGCGCACGGTGGGTCTCGGCCGCGCGGGCGGCACGCCGGGCACGCCGGACGAGGCCGCCCCGTCCCGGTGGTTCACGTTCTGTGCCGGTCTCGGCTTCGACGGAGGCGTCATCGGCCGGGTCGAACAGCAACGCGAACGCGGAAAGCGATCGACACACGCGCTCTATTTGCGTCAGGTCGTACGTCAGTTCCTCGGTGAGCACGACCGCCGGCACGGCGCGATCACACTGGACCGGCCGGGTGAGAACCCCGTCACGGATCTGGTCCTGTCCATAGTCTGCAATACCTCCCCATGGTCATATCTGGGGAACAGGCCGCTCTACGCGTCCCCTCAGGCGTCCTTCGACACCGGCCTTGACGTGCTGGGACTCAAGAAATTGTCCGCTCCCTCAGTGGCCCGTTACGGCACTCAGCTGCTGACCTCGTCACCCGTCCGGGGACCCCACGGGAAGAACGCCGTGACGCTGCACGACCTGACCGACTTCACCTTGCAATCGAAGGTCCCCCTGCCCCTCCAGATGGACGGTGACCACCTGGGGCTGCGAACGAGCGTGACGTTCACAGGCGTACGCCGTGCACTGCGTGTGATTGTGTGAGTGGAAGAGCCCAAAGTCCTTTATCTCGAACGTTTGGGCCAGGATCCACCCCATGGAAGTACGGCTGTGACCTAGCCGACACCGAGGAATCAAAAAAAACTTTCCTGAAGGGGTTGTATCCGCCGCCGAGGTTTGCGAATCTCTACATGGCGCTCGGGACGGCCCGCAACATCGGCCCCACAGAGAGCCCGAACCCCCTCCTCAACACCACAGGACATCGTCGCAGATGTGACGAAAGTCCCTTCCGTTGTCGGGGGATTCGTGAAAGCGTTCACATTCACAAGCAACCAGCACGTAATACCAAGGAGAGGTAGCAGCCATGGACTGGCGTCACAACGCCGTTTGCCGCGAAGAAGACCCCGAGCTCTTCTTCCCTATCGGCAACACCGGTCCTGCGCTGCTGCAGATCGAGGAAGCCAAGGCCGTCTGCCGCCGCTGCCCCGTCATGGAGCAGTGCCTGCAGTGGGCGCTCGAGTCCGGCCAGGACTCCGGCGTCTGGGGTGGCCTCAGCGAGGACGAGCGCCGCGCAATGAAGCGTCGCGCCGCCCGCAACCGTGCTCGCCAGGCCAGCGCCTGACGCCCACGCCCCCCACGAGCCTGAGCCCGGCGGCGCGTACAGCGAGTACGCAACTCCCGCCCCCGAGCCGCAGCGCGCAGTACCCCCGATGCTCCACCCAGGCTCCGCCCGGGATGTAGAACCGGGCAACGCGAACAGTGAGCCCCGGACCGAACGGTCCGGGGCTCACTGGCGTTTGCGGCTGTGTCGGTTTGCCCGGCGCGGGCGGCCCGGCGCCGGGCCGGGCTACTTGTCGGCGGTCACCGGGATGTCGAGGACGACCCGTGTGCCGCGGCCGGGCGCCGGAACCATGTCGAACGATCCACTCAACTCACCCTCGACCAGAGTGCGTACGATCTGCAGGCCCAGGTTGCCGGCGCGCTTCGGGTCGAAGCCCTCGGGCAGGCCCACGCCGTCGTCGGTGACGGTGATCAGGAGGCGGGCGTCCTTGGTGGTGCCGCCGCGCACCGCCGAGACCTCGACCGTGCCGGTGTCGCCCTGACGGAAGCCGTGCTCCAGGGCGTTCTGCAGGACCTCGGTGAGGACCATCGACAGCGGCGTCGCGACCTCCGCGTCCAGGATGCCGAAGCGGCCGGTACGCCGGCCCGTGACCACGCCCGGTGAGATCTCCGCGACCATGGCGAGGACCCGGTCGGCGATCTCGTCGAACTCCACGCGCTCGTCCAGGTTCTGGGAGAGCGTCTCGTGGACGATGGCGATCGAGCCGACGCGGCGCACCGCTTCCTCCAGGGCCTCGCGACCGCTGTCGGAGTCGATGCGGCGGGCCTGGAGGCGCAACAGGGCGGCGACGGTCTGGAGGTTGTTCTTCACCCGGTGGTGGATCTCCCGGATGGTCGCGTCCTTGGTGATCAACTCCCGCTCGCGGCGGCGCAGTTCGGTGACGTCGCGCAGGAGGACGAGGGAACCGATCCGGGTGCCCTTGGGCTTGAGGGGGATCGCGCGGAGCTGGATCGACCCCTCCTCCCCCTCGATCTCGAACTCGCGCGGCGCCCAGCCGCTGGCCACCTTGGCGAGCGCCTCGTCCACCGGGCCGCGCGACGGGGCGAGTTCGGCCGTCGTCCGGCCGAGGTGGTGCCCGACCAGGTCGGCGGAGAAGCCGAGCCGGTGGTACGCGGAGAGCGCGTTCGGCGACGCGTACTGGACGACGCCGTCCGCGTCGAGGCGGATGAGGCCGTCGCCGACGCGCGGGGAGGCGTCCATGTCGACCTGCTGACCCGGGAACGGGAACGACCCGGCCGCGATCATCTGGGCGAGGTCGGAGGCCGACTGGAGATAGGTCAGTTCGAGGCGGGAGGGGGTACGGACCGTGAGCAGGTTCGTGTTGCGGGCGATCACACCGAGGACGCGCCCTTCCCTGCGTACGGGGATGGACTCGACCCGTACCGGGACCTCCTCGCGCCACTCGGGGTCGCCCTCGCGGACGATGCGGCCCTCATCGAGGGCGGCGTCCAGAAGGGGGCGGCGGCCGCGCGGGACGAGATGGCCGACCATGTCGTCCTGGTACGAGGTGGGGCCGGTGTTGGGCCGCATCTGCGCCACGGAGACGTAACGGGTGCCGTCGAGCGTGGGAACCCACAGCACGAGGTCGGCGAAGGACAGGTCGGAGAGCAGCTGCCACTCCGAGACCAGCAGATGCAGCCACTCGAGGTCGGAGTCACCGAGGGCCGTGTGCTGGCGTACGAGGTCGTTCATGGAGGGCACGGAGCCGAGGGTACCTGGCGGGTTCCGGCCCGAAGACACCCGCGGGCCGCGGCGCCTGGGAGGGACCCTCAGCCCTCCCGGCACCGCAGCCCGGAGTTGCAACAGCCGTCGGGTGTGCGGTCCCGTCGGCCATGTGAGGACCCGCCGCAGTCAGGGCAGAGAGCGCCGGTTCCTCGGTCCGTCCTCCTGTGCGGGGAGGACGGAGGCTTTACCATCGCATTGTGGACTAGACCATTCTGTCATGTCTACGCGTTGGACGATGTTTGTTGTTGTCTCTTCGTATCCGCTTTCGCGGCCGCGGGCCAGGCCGCCATCGCCAGGTCGGCGAGTGACTCGAGATCGCTCCGGCTCGCGCCGTCGCGGGCCTGCTGGGACATCCCCTGGAAGACCGCCCCTGTATAGCGTGCCAGAGCCGCCGCGTCCGTGTCGGACGGAAGCTCCCCTTCCGCGATACCCGCACGAATTCGGGTCTCGAAAGCGGCGATATCCGCCTGCCGCCGGTCGCGCAGGCCGTCCTCGATCCCCGGCGTGGTGCAGTTGGCCGCCGCGTGGACGACCAGGCAGCCGTGCGGCAGGCCGGGGCGCGTGAACGCGGCCGCGGCCTCGTGGAGCAGGCGGGCCAGCGCGGCGCGGGCCGTGGGCTCCTCGGCGCAGGCGCGCTCCCCGAACGAGGCGTGCGCGGCGCTGTAGAACCTGACGACCTCGTCGAACAGTGTCTTCTTGTCGCCGAAGGCCGCGTAGAGGCTGGGGGCGCCGATATCCATGGCCCGGGTCAGGTCGGCGACCGTCGTCGCCTCGTAGCCGTGTTCCCAGAAGGCGTGCATCGCCTTCTCCAGGGCGGCGTCCCGGTCGAAGGAGCGGGGCCGTCCGCGCTGCTTGGTCGCCATCCGCGAATTCTATAGCGGGCGCTAGAGAAGAGCGGGTGCCGAAGCAGAGCGGGAGTCAGTGCGTCTCCGTCACCTTCGCCAGCGCCCTCGGGGCGTCCGGGTCCTGGCCACGGGCGATGGTGACCTCGTACGCGAGGAGCTGAAGCGGGATGATCTCCAGGACCGGCTGGACCTCCTCCGCGACGCCCTCGGTCGGCAGGACGAACCCTGCCGATGCCTGGTCCACCTGCGCCCTGGGGCCGATGACGACGAGGTCGGCGCCGCGGCCGCGCAGCCGGTCGAGCACGGGCTGGAGCATGCTGCCGCCCTTGCCGTCCGTGACGACGGCGATGACCGGTGAGATGTTGTCGACCATGGCGAGCGGGCCGTGCAGCAGGTCGGCGCCCGAGTAGGACAGGGCCGGGATGTAGCTGGTCTCCATGAGTTTGAGGGCGGCCTCCTTGGCGGTCGGATAGCCGTAACCGCGCGAGGTGATCACCATGCGGTTCGCGAAGCGGTAGCGGGAGGCGAGGGTGCGCACCTCGTCCTGGCGGTCCAGGAGCTGCTGGGCGAGGCCGGGCAGCACACCGGCGGGCGAGCCGTCGCCGCCGCGCAGTCCCTCGACGAAGAGGTAGAGCGCGAGCAGGGACGCGGTGTACGTCTTGGTGGCCGGGAGCGCCTTCTCCGGGCCCGCCATGATGTCGATGTGGTGCTCGGAGACGGCGGCGAGCGGTGAGTCCGGGTTGTTGGTCACCGCGAGGGTGATCGCGCCGGCCGCGCGGGCCGCCTTCGTGGAGGCGACCAGGTCGGGCGAGCCGCCCGACTGACTGACGGTGACGGCCAGCACGTCGCGCAGGTCGGGCCGGGCGCCGTACGCCGTCGTGGTGGACATGGAGGCCAGGCCGCACGGCATCCCGAGCTGGATCTCCAGCAGGTACTTCGCGTAGAGGGCGGCGTTGTCTGAGGTGCCGCGGGCGGTGAGCAGGACGAAGCGGGGCGCCTGCGCCACGACCAGCCGGGCCACCTCGTGGATGCGGGGAGCGCCGGTGTCGAGGAGGCGGCGCAGCACCGCGGGCTGCTCGGCCATCTCGCGGGCCATGATCCGGCCCGGCTGCTCGCTCTTCGGGGCCGACGGGGTGGCGGTCATGTGGACTCCTCCGGAGGGGCGGTCGCGGGTGCGGCGGGCGGGGCCGGCCGGGCTCCTCCTGTGCACGCTCGGTTCCACTCTGGGGGCTGACGCGGGCGCTCGCCCGCGTCAGCGGGTCCGGGCGTGGCGGCTTCGAGGTGCCGTCGGCTCGGGGAGCGCCGAGCATGGTCGGACGGGGGCGTACGCCCCGTGACCGGCCGGGCATCCTCTGCTAGATTGGTCTATACCACATGCGCAGCACCCCATCCTCGACCAGATCGGCAGGCCCAGCGTGGAAGTTGTGATCGTCCCGGACGCCAAGGCAGGCGGCGAGCTCATCGCCGAGGCGATGGCCCAGCTGCTGCGCCGCAAGCCCGACGCCCTGCTCGGTGTGGCCACCGGCTCGACCCCGCTGCCCATCTACGAGGCGCTGGCCGCCAAGGTCGGCGGCGGCGAGGTCGACGCGTCGAAGGCCCGTATCGCCCAGCTCGACGAGTACGTGGGACTGCCGACCGGACACCCCGAGTCCTACCGGGCGACCGTGCTGCGCGAGGTCGTCGAGCCGCTCGGCCTGAGCGAGGGCTCCTTCATGGGCCCGGACGGCAGCGCCGAGGACGTGCAGGCGGCCTGCGAGGCGTACGACAAGGCGCTCGCCGCCGCCGGCGGTGTGGACCTCCAGCTGCTCGGCATCGGCACCGACGGACACATCGGCTTCAACGAGCCGTGCTCGTCGATCGCCTCCCGTACGCGGATCAAGACGCTGACCCAGCAGACCATCGCGGACAACGCGCGCTTCTTCGACGGCGACCTCGACCAGGTGCCGCGCCACGTCATCACGCAGGGCATCGGCACGATCCTGGAGGCGCGGCATCTGGTGCTGCTCGCCACCGGCGAGGGCAAGGCGGACGCCGTGGCGGCGACCGTCGAGGGACCGGTGGCCTCCGTGGTGCCGGCGTCGGCGCTCCAGCTGCACCCGCACGCGACGGTCGTCGTCGACGAGGGGGCGGCGTCCAAGCTCAAGCTCTCCGATTACTTCCGGCACACGTACGCGAACAAGCCCGCTTGGCAGGGGCTGTAAGCGAGTCCGGGCAGACATGAAGGTGCCGGTCACCCCTCACCGGGGGTGACCGGCACCTTCATGTCTGCCGTCCGCGCGAGCGGCGGCGCCCCTGGGAGGGACGCTCGGCTCACCCGGCGACGATCACCTCGGCGGCCGCCAGACCGCACACCCGGGCCGCGCCGTGTGTCGCCACGTGCAGGGCGCCCTGCGGCGGCGCCTGCGGTACGCCCATCTCGACCACGACCGTGTCGGGGCGGGCCTCGAGGAGCGTGTCCAGCGACTGAGCCATCCACGCGTGGCGGTGGGCGTCGCGGACCACGGCGACGATGCGGCGGTCCCCCGCCGCGGCGAGGGCGGCGGCGCCCGCGTCCGCGCCGGAGAAGCTGCCGGTCTCCGTGCCGGGCAGCAGCCGCTCCAGTTCGGCGGCGACACCCCACGGCGTCTCGTCGCCGACGGCGATGTTGGCGACGGGCGTGAAGGCGGCGACGTACGGCGCCTCGGTGACGGGGGCTGCGTGCTCACCGCGCGTGACGGTCACCGCCCGCCGCGCCGCGACCAGGCCGATCCCGGAGTCGGGCGCGCCCCCCGCGTGCGCGGCCGCGCCCGGCTCCGAGGTCCACCGGGCGAGCGAACGCACCCGCGCCGCGGCGTCGGCGAGCCGCTCCTCGGGCAGGTCCCCCGCGTGCACCGCGGCGACGAGAGCGTCGCGCAGCCGCAGGACCGTGTCGTCGTCGGCGAGCCCGCCGCCGACACAGATGGCGTCGGCGCCGGCCGCGATGGCGAGGACGCTGCCGCGCTCGATGCCGTACGTGGCGGAGATGGCCTGCATCTCCATGCCGTCGGTGACGATCAGCCCTTCGTACCCCAGTTCCTCGCGGAGCAGGCCGGTCAGGATGCGGCGCGAGAGGGTGGCGGGGCGGTCCGGGTCCAGGGCGGGCACGAGGATGTGGGCGCTCATCACCGCGCGCGTGCCGGCCGCGATCGCCGCGCGGAACGGGGCGAGTTCACGCTCGTGGAGGACGTCGAGGCCCACGTCGATGCGCGGCATGTCGTGGTGCGAGTCGACGGCGGTGTCTCCGTGGCCGGGGAAGTGCTTGGTGCAGGCGGCGACGCCCGCGGACTGCAGGCCGGTGACGTACGCGGCGGTGTGGCGGGAGACGAGGCCGGTGTCGGCGCCGAAGGACCGTACGCCGATGACGGGGTTGGCCGGGTTGGAGTTGACGTCCGCGGACGGGGCCCAGTTGAGGTTGACGCCGCAGGCGGCCAGGCGGCGGCCGAGTTCGGCGGCGACGGACCGGGTGAGCTCCACGTCGTCGACCGCGCCCAGGGCGTGGTTGCCGGGGAACGAGGAGCCGGAGCGCACCTCCAGTCGGGTGACGTCACCGCCCTCCTCGTCGATGGCGACCAGGACGTCGTCGCGCTCGGCCCGCAACTGGGCGGTCAGGGCGGTCAGTTGCTCGGGCGAGGCGATGTTCCGGCCGAACAGGCCGACGGAGGCGAGGCCCTCGCCGAGCCGGCGCAGCAGCCAGTCGGGGGCGCTGGTGCCGGTGAAGCCGGGCTGGAGGACGGTGAGCGCGTCCCGGGTGAGGGTGTCGGTGCCGCGTGCGGTGAGTGTCGTCATCTGGCGGTGTTATCCCTTCACGGCGCCGTCGGTGAGGCCGCTGACGGCCCTGCGCTGCAGGAAGACGAAGAGGATCAGGATCGGGATCGCGAAGAGCGAGGACGCGGCCATGGTCGCACCCCAGTCGTCGCCGAAGGCCGTCTGGAAGCTGGAGAGCCACAGCGGCAGCGTCTGCGCCTCGGGCGACTTGTTGAGGACGAGGACCATCGGGAACTCGTTCCAGGCGGTGATGAAGCCGAACATCGAGGTCGACATCAGGCCGGGCGCGAGCAGCGGCAGGATCACCCTGCGGAAGGCCTGCATACGGGTGCAGCCGTCGACCATCGCGGACTCCTCCAGCTCCCTGGGCACGGCGGCGACGAAGCCGCGCAGCGTGAGGAGGGTGAAGGGCAGGATCATCACCATGTAGAAGAGGGTCAGCGGGACGAGGCTGTTCAGCATCGACGCGTCGCGCACGATCATGTAGATCGCGATGACCATGACTTCCCAGGGCGCCATCTGGGCCAGCATGAACCCGATGACGAAACCGCGGCGGCCCTTGAACCGCATCCGTGCGAGGGCGAACGACGCGGCCAGGCCGATCACCAGCGAGAAGACGACGGCGAGCACGGTCACGGTGACCGAGTTGCGCACCAGCGTCCAGAAGTTGTCGGCGCCGATCGCCGTCCTGAAGTGCTCGAACGTGATGTCGGTCGGGAACCAGACGGGGTTCTCGCTGATGATGTCGCCGGTCGGCTTGAGCGCCGTCGCGAACATCCAGTAGACGGGGAAGACGAAGCCGATGAACAGGATCACGGCCGTCACGTTGGGCCAGGCGCGGCGGAACGTCGACGAAGCAGAGCGCTTCACAGCTCGTCCTCCTCTTGCTTGAGTACGATCCGGAGGTAGTAGGCGGTCAGCACGAGCAGGATCAGGATCGTCAGGACGGCGATCGCCGCGCCCATGCCGAAGTGCTGGTTGCCGACGCCCTCGATGTACGCGTACACGGGCAGGATCTCGGTGAGCCGGTCGGGGCCGCCGCCGTTGATCGTGAAGACCTGGACGAACGCCTTGAAGACCCAGATGATCTCGAGGAACGTCGTCGCGTAGAGGAAGGGCCGCAGATACGGCAGGGTGACCGAGAGGAAGCTCTTCCAGGGGCCGGCGCCGTCGAGGGACGCGGCTTCGTAGAGCTCCTTGGGGATGGTGGTCGTCGCGGCGTAGAGGTTGATCGCGACGAACGGGATCGACATCCAGACGATCAGCACGGTGACGACGAAGAACGTCGACATCTGGCTGCCGGTCCAGCTGTAGTCGGCCATGGAGTGCCAGCCGAGCTTGTCGAGGACCCAGTTGACGACGCCGAAGCGCTCCGCGAACAGCCACTGGTAGACGGTGGTCGCGGCGACGACGGGCATCGCCCAGGCGAGCACGAGCCCGACGAGGAGCAGGACGCGCATGCGCTTGCCGAGCCGGGCTAGGAGCAGACCGACGAGGGTGCCGATCACCATGATCAGGATGGCGTTGACGAGGGTGAAGACGATGGAGCGTCCGGTCACCCGCCAGAAGTCCGAACTGGTCAGTACTTCTTGGTAGTTGTCGAAGCCGTTCCACTCGGTGACATGCTGGATCAGCTGTCCCATGTTGAGGTTCTGGAACGACAGGAGCCCGTCCTTGAGCAGCGGCCAGCCGAGGAGCAGCACGGTGGCCGCGACCGCGGGAAGCAGCAGCAGATAGGGCGTGAGGGCCCCGGCCCGTGCGCGGGCCTGCTTTCTCGGTCCGCCGGATCCCCCGCCGTCCGCTTTCCGGACCTCCGCCGGACCGGAGGGCGGCCGTTCGGTCTGCACGGTCATGCTCGCCATCTCTTTTCTGGGCCTGCCGGGACACCGTGGACCCCGCGGGGGCGGAGGGCCTGCCGGCGCTCTCCGTCCCCGCGGGGCCTTTTGCTGCCTTACTGCTTCTGCGAGAGGCGCTTGTTGAACTCGGCCTCGACCTGCTTGGCGGCGGCGGCCGGGGACTTACCCTTCAGCACCGCGGTCATGTAGGTCTTGATCGGGTTGGGCGCGTTCTCGACCGGGGCCCACTCCGGGATCAGCGGGGTGGTGCCGCCGCCGGCCGCGGCGGGAGCGGCGGCCTCGGCGGCCGCGTTGCCCTTGAGGTTGGACTGCAGCGCCTCCTTGTTGGGGATCACGCCGCCTTCCTTGGCGAGCTGGCCCTCGAACTTGTCGGAGAGCGCGAGCTTCAGGAACTCCTTGGCGAGGTCCTGCTTCTTGCTGCCCGCGGCGACGGCCAGGTTGGAGCCGCCGAGGAAGACGCCCTCGGGCTTGTCGGCCGAGACACCCGGGACGGTGAAGTAGCCGATCTCCTTCTCGATCTTCGGGTTGGCCTTGATGGCGAGGGCGGACTCCCAGCCCATGCCGATGAAGGAGCCGGTCTTGCCCTTGGCGAAGACCTCGGCCTGCTGCGGGGTGGCCTCGTCCTTGTCCTTGGGAGCCTTGGACAGGGCCTGGAACTTCTTGTACGTCTCCATGGCGGCGGCGACCTTGGGGTCACCCAGGTTGGAGACGTACGTGTCGCCGTCCTTCTTGACGAGCTCGGCGCCCTCACCGATGGTCAGGCCGACGAAGTGGTACCAGTTCTGCCCGGGCAGGTAGATCGGCTCCGCGTCCGTCTTCTTGCCGATGGTCTGGAGGTCCTTGTAGAACTCGTCGCGCGTCTTGGGGGTGTCCTTGATGCCGGCGTCGGCCCAGATCTTCTTGTTGTAGATGACGACGCGGTTCACGACGAACCACGGGGCGGCGTACTGCTTGCCGTCCGAGACCGCGGACTTGTTCATCGACTCGGCCCAGTCGGCACCGACCGAGGACTTGAGGTCGGAGAGGTCGGCGAGGCCGCCGGTCTTGGCGTAGGCGGGGGTCTGCGTGTTGCCGACCTCGAAGACGTCGGGCGGGTTCTCCTCGGACAGGGCGGTGGTCAGCTTCTGCTGGATGCCGTTCCACTGCTGGATCTCGATCTTCAGCTTCGCGCCGGTCTTCTTCTCGAAGGCCGCCGTGACGTCCTTCTGCCAGGTGTCCGGCGTCGAGCCGTCCATGGCCCACACGGTCAGCGTCTGGCCCTTGTAGCCGTCGGCGCCGGCCTTCTTGTCCTTGCCGCCGTCATCACCACTGCCACAAGCCGCGATCGAAACCAACATGCCCGCGACACCGATAGCCGCAATGAGCCTGCGCTTCACGTCACCCTCCTCAGGGATGCCAGCAACCCCCCGCCCACGACGACGGATACGACGAACACAACAAACTCGACGTGGTACTGCACGTGGGACTGGGACCTGGTCTTTAATGGTGTAGACCAGTACCCGGAGCTTGGCCTAGACCTTTAGGGGTGTCAAGGGTGTATAAGAAGGGCTGTCACGTCCGTTATCGGACCGACACCTGAGGGAGCACGGCACCCCCGGGGAGGGCCGTGCCACGATGTGAGCCGCGACAGACGGAGGAGCCGGTGACGGCAGCACCACAGGAGCCGGGAAGGCGGACCATGGGCACCCATGCGGGCAGCAACGGAACCGATGCGGGCGGCGCCACGACGGCGGAGGCACCCGCAGCGGGCCGCACCGCGCGCGTGCCCAAGTACTACCGCCTGAAGCGGCACTTGCTGGACATGACCGAGACGCTGCCCCCGGGCACCCCGGTCCCGCCCGAGCGCACCCTCGCCTCCGAGTTCGACACCTCCCGCACGACCGTGCGCCAGGCCCTTCAGGAACTGGTCGTCGAGGGCCGGCTCGAGCGCATCCAGGGCAAGGGGACGTTCGTCGCCAAGCCCAAGGTCTCGCAGGCGCTGCAACTGACCTCGTACACCGAGGACATGCGCGCCCAGGGCCTGGAACCCACGTCGCAGCTCCTGGACATCGGCTACGTGACCGCCGACGATACCCTCGCCGGGCTCCTCGACATCACGGCGGGCGGCCGCGTCCTGCGCATCGAGCGGCTCCGCCTCGCGAGCGGCGAGCCGATGGCCATCGAGACGACGCATCTGTCGGCCAAGCGCTTCCCCGCGCTGCGCCGCTCCCTGGTCAAGTACACGTCCCTGTACACGGCGCTGGCCGAGGTCTACGGCGTGCGCCTGGCCGAGGCCGAGGAGACCATCGAGACGTCCCTCGCCACCCCGCGCGAGGCGGGCCTGCTCGGCACGGACGTGGGTCTGCCCATGCTGATGCTGTCGCGGCACTCCCTGGACGGCACGGGACAGCCCGTCGAGTGGGTGCGCTCGGTGTACCGGGGCGACCGCTACAAGTTCGTGGCCCGTCTCAAGCGCCCGACGGACTGACGGGCGCCGTACGCGAATCCACTTGCGCCGACCGACGAGTCGGCACATGAACGGCATGTCGGCCACGCATTGTCCGTTATCCGGACAGGGGTTCCATACGACGAGATCGTCGCCTAGATTTCCGCCACGTTAAGCATGAGATAAGCGGGAGCAGCGAGGGGACGGACCGCCGTATGTCGGATGTGCCTGAAGTGAAACGGCCGGTGGTCACACCGGTGCGAGTGATCATTGCCCTGTGCCTCGTCGCGCCGTTCGTGGCGATGCTCTGGGTCGGCTCCTACGCAAAGGTCGACCCGACCTTCATCGGTATTCCGTTCTTCTACTGGTACCAGATGCTGTGGGTCCTCATCTCCACGGCGCTGACGATGATCGCGTACAAGCTGTGGCAGCGTGACCAGCGCGCCCGGAAGACGGGTGGGCAGGCATGAACGGCGGAGTCAACGGCGTCGCACTCGGCGTCTTCATCTTCTTCTTCATCGCCGTCACGGCCATGGGCTTCCTGGCCGCGCGCTGGCGCAGGGCCGACAACGAGCAGAGCCTCGACGAATGGGGCCTGGGCGGACGGTCGTTCGGCACCTGGGTCACCTGGTTCCTGCTCGGCGGCGACCTCTACACCGCGTACACCTTCGTGGCCGTCCCGGCGGCGATCTACGCGGCCGGTGCCTCCGGCTTCTTCGCCGTGCCCTACACGATCCTCGTCTACCCGCTGATCTTCACCTTCCTGCCGCGTCTGTGGTCGGTGTCGCACAAGCACGGCTATGTGACGACCTCCGACTTCGTGCGCGGCCGCTTCGGCTCCAAGGGCCTGTCCCTCGCCGTCGCCGTCACCGGCATCCTCGCCACGATGCCGTACATCGCGCTCCAACTCGTCGGCATCCAGGCCGTCCTGGACGTCATGGGCGTCGGCGGCGACGAGTCGACCAACTGGTTCATCAAGGACCTGCCGCTGCTCATCGCGTTCGCGGTGCTCGCCGCGTACACGTACTCGTCGGGTCTGCGGGCCCCCGCCCTGATCGCGTTCGTCAAGGACGGCCTGATCTACCTCGTCATCGCCGTCGCGATCATCTACATCCCGATCAAGCTGGGCGGCTTCGACGCCATCTTCCACGCGGCGAACGAGAAGTTCGCGACACCCAACCCCGCGACGGGCAAGCCGGTCGGATCGCTCGCCCCGGCACCGGCCGGGCAGTGGACGTACGCGACGCTGGCCCTCGGCTCGGCGCTGGCGCTCTTCATGTACCCGCACTCGATCACGGCGACGCTGTCCTCGCGCAGCCGCAACGTGATCCGCCGCAACACCACCATCCTGCCCCTGTACTCCCTGATGCTGGGCCTGCTCGCGCTGCTCGGCTTCATGGCGATCGCGGCCGGGATCAAGGTGCAGAACGGACAGCTGGCGATCCCGCAGCTCTTCGAGGACATGTTCCCCGACTGGTTCACGGGCGTCGCGTTCGCGGCCATCGGCATCGGCGCGCTCGTGCCCGCCGCGATCATGTCCATCGCCGCGGCGAACCTGTTCACGCGCAACATCTACAAGGACTTCATCAAGCCGGACGCGACGCCCGAGCAGGAGACCAAGGTCTCCAAGCTGGTGTCGCTCCTCGTGAAGGTCGGCGCGCTCGCCTTCGTCCTCACCATGGACAAGACCGTCGCGATCAACTTCCAGCTCCTGGGCGGCATCTGGATCCTCCAGACCATGCCGGCCCTCGTCGGCGGCCTGTTCACCCGCTGGTTCCACCGCTGGGCGCTGCTCGCCGGCTGGGCGGTCGGCATGGTCTACGGCACGCTCGCCGCGTACGGGGTCGCGTCGCCGACGCAGAAGCACTTCGGCGGCAGCGCCAAGGAGATCCCGGGCATCGGCGAGATCGGCTACATCGGCCTCACGGCGTTCGTCATGAACGTGGTGGTCACGGTGGTCCTCACCTTCGTCCTGAAGGCGCTGAAGGCCCCTGAGGGCGTCGACGAGACGTCCGCGGCGGACTACACGGCGGACGCCGGCGACCCGGGCGTCCTGAAGAAGCTGCCGGAGGCGACGGCGGGCACCGGCGGGCACTGACCCGACTCCCCCCGAATACGGCACAACGGGCCGCCGGATCCCTCCGGCGGCCCGTGGCCGTACCCGGGGTTCACGAGGCTCCGTAGAGGTCCTTCCCGACCCGCCGCGCCGCCTCCGCGGCCGACGAGAGCGTCAGGTCCCTGTCCGTGCCCGCCCCCACGATCACGAGGACGCCGCCGACCCGCAGTTCGACCTCGTAGTGCGCACTCCCGTCGTACTCGTCGCCGCCCGTGGTCCGTGTGGTCTCCAGGACCGCCTCGTCGCCCAGGTCCGGCAGCGGCCGGACCTCGTGGTGCTCCTCGACGGGTGCGCCGTCGGTGTCGACGGTGACGCGGGCGCACGCCTCGTGGAGCTCGCGGCGCAGTTCGAGATAGCGCCCGGCCCGCGCGGCCGGCATCGAGACCAGGCGCTCGTGGACGAAGGGGTCGTCGTCGCCCACCGCCGCGGGGTCCGGACGGAACGTCCGCTCGGCGCTGGCGCCCCGCATGCGAAACAGTTCCCCGCGCGCGTCCCGACCCGCCGCGCAGGTGCTCCAGTCGCCTCCCCCGGAACCCTGATCGAAGAGTCCCAGGTAGAGCTCGTACGCCTTCGCGCCCTTGCCGACGGCCTCGGCCGGAAGGAGGGCGGCGCCCAACTCGGCGCCCGTGAAGACCTTCGCGGGATCCGCCGTACCGTCGACGCCGGACGCCGACGGCTGCCGGCTCCCGCCCTCGCTCCCGCCCTCACCCCGCTGCCCGGACCCACTGTCCCCGGCGCCCCCGCATCCGGCGACCAGCATCAGCAGTACCGCGGCACAGCCCGCTCCCCGCACCCGCACCCGTGCCTCCCCCTGCTAGGCCACCAGTTCGACCACAACCCTATTCGACACAAGATGTGGGGCTGCCATCCGAGCCCGGCACAAGATGTATGCTCATGCTCGCTGTCGCCGCAGGGGAATCCGGTGCAAGTCCGGAACTGTCCCGCAACGGTGTACGTATGCACGCATACGCGAGTCCGAGGACCTGTCGACAGCCTGCCCGAGCCGTCCGGCCCGGGATGACGACGTCCGGGTCTCGTGGAGTGGGCCGGTGACGCGGGTCCCGCCATGCCCCCGTGCCCTCCTCCCCGTCAGGCCCAGAGCCGAGCGAGGGAGAGCCCCACGTGACCATCGCGCCCGCCGAACCGGCCTCAGAGCTGGCAGGGAACCCCGAGCAGCACGACGCTCCGGGAACCGCGCTGCTGCGCACCCTGACCGAACTGACCGCCGACCTCCCGGACACCGACCCGGGCAAGGTCGCCGCCGCCGCGCTGCGCGGCAGGTCCGCGGTGGCGGACTCCGGCGCCACCGCCGAACTGCGCTCCCTGGCCACCGAGGCCGCCGCGGGCCTCATCTCCGACGACCCGGCGTACTCGCGGCTGGCCGCCAGGCTCCTGACGATCAGCATCGCCGACGAGGCCGCGTCGCAGGGCGTCACCTCGTTCTCCGAGTCCGTCGCGGTGGGCCACCGCGAGGGCCTGATCGCCGACCGCACGTACGACTTCGTGACGCTGCACGCCGAGCGCCTCGACGCGCTCGTCACCGCCTCCGTCACCGAGGGCGCCGACGACCGCTTCGGCTACTTCGGACTGCGCACCCTGCACAGCCGCTATCTGCTGCGCCACCCGATCACCCGGCAGGTCGTCGAGACCCCGCAGCACTTCATGCTGCGCGTCGCGTGCGGCCTCGCCGAGGACGACTCGGTCCGCGCGCTCGACGAAGTCGCCTCCCTGTACCGCCTGATGAGCCGCCTCGACTATCTGCCGTCGTCGCCGACGCTCTTCAACTCCGGCACCCGCCACCCGCAGATGTCGTCCTGCTACCTCCTCGACTCGCCCCTCGACGAGCTGGACTCCATCTACGACCGCTACCACCAGGTCGCGCGGCTCTCCAAGCACGCGGGCGGCATCGGACTCTCGTACTCGCGGATCCGCTCGCGCGGTTCGCTGATCCGCGGCACGAACGGGCACTCCAACGGCATCGTGCCGTTCCTGAAGACCCTCGACGCGTCCGTCGCGGCGGTGAATCAGGGCGGCCGGCGCAAGGGCGCCGCGGCCGTCTACCTGGAGACGTGGCACTCCGACATCGAGGAGTTCCTGGAGCTGCGGGACAACACCGGCGAGGACGCCCGGCGCACCCACAACCTCAACCTCGCGCACTGGATCCCCGACGAGTTCATGCGCCGCGTCGCCGACGACGGCACGTGGTCGCTCTTCTCGCCGTCCGACGTGCCCGACCTCGTCGACCTGTGGGGCGAGGAGTTCGACACCGCGTACCGCGCGGCGGAGGCCGCCGGGCTCGCGCAGAAGACGATGCCCGCCCGCGAGCTGTACGGCCGCATGATGCGCACCCTGGCGCAGACCGGCAACGGCTGGCTGACGTTCAAGGACGCCGCCAACCGCACCGCCAACCAGACGGCGGAGCGCGGCAACGTCGTCCACTCCTCGAACCTGTGCACCGAGATCCTCGAGGTCACGGACGACGGCGAGACCGCGGTCTGCAACCTGGGCTCGGTCAACCTCGGCGCCTTCGTGCGGCAGGGAGCCGACGGCGGGGAGATCGACTGGGAGCGCCTCGACGAGACCGTCCGCACGGCCGTCACGTTCCTCGACCGCGTCGTCGACATCAACTTCTATCCGAGCGAGCAGGCCGGCCGCTCCAACGCCAAGTGGCGCCCGGTGGGCCTCGGCGCGATGGGCCTCCAGGACGTCTTCTTCCAGCTGAAGCTGCCCTTCGACTCCCCCGAGGCGAAGGCCCTGTCCACGCGGATCGCCGAGCGCATCATGCTCGCCGCGTACGAGGCGTCCGCCGACCTCGCCGAACGCAACGGGCCCCTGCCCGCGTGGGAGAAGACCCGCACCGCGCGCGGCGTACTGCACCCCGACCACTACGGCGTCGAGCCGGCCTGGCCGGAGCGCTGGGCCGCGCTGCGCGAGCGCATCGCCGCCACGGGCATGCGCAACTCCCTGCTCCTCGCCATCGCGCCCACCGCCACGATCGCCTCCATCGCGGGCGTCTACGAGTGCATCGAGCCGCAGGTCTCCAACCTGTTCAAGCGCGAGACGCTGTCCGGGGAGTTCCTCCAGGTCAACTCCTACCTGGTCCAGGAGCTCAAGCGCCTCGGCGTGTGGGACGCGCAGACCCGCGAGGCGCTGCGCGAGTCCAGCGGTTCCGTGCAGGGCTTCGGCTGGATCCCGGCCGAGGTGCGCGAGCTGTACCGCACCGCGTGGGAGATCCCGCAGCGCGGCCTCATCGACATGGCGGCGGCCCGTACGCCGTTCCTCGACCAGGCGCAGTCCCTGAACCTGTTCCTGGAGACGCCCACCATCGGCAAGCTCTCGTCGATGTACGCGTACGCCTGGAAGTCGGGTCTCAAGACGACGTACTACCTGCGCTCACGCCCGGCGACGCGGATCGCCCGCGCGGCGTCCGCCGCCCCCATTCCCGCGCAGCAGGCCGCCGACCCCGAGGCCGTCGCCTGCTCCCTCGAAAACCCCGAGTCCTGCGAGGCCTGCCAGTAATGACCAGCGAGAACAAGAACCTGCTCGACCCGGGCTTCGAGCTGACCCTGCGTCCCATGCGCTACCCGGACTTCTACGAGCGCTACCGGGACGCGATCAAGAACACCTGGACCGTCGAGGAGGTCGACCTCCACTCGGACGTCGCCGACCTCGCGAAGCTGTCGCCGGGCGAGCAGCACATGATCGGCCGGCTGGTCGCGTTCTTCGCGACGGGTGACTCGATCGTCTCGAACAACCTGGTCCTGACGCTGTACAAGCACATCAACTCCCCCGAGGCGCGCCTGTACCTGTCGCGCCAGCTGTTCGAGGAGGCCGTGCACGTCCAGTTCTACCTGACCCTCCTGGACACCTACCTCCCGGACCCGGAGGACCGCGCGGCCGCGTTCGACGCGGTCGAGGAGATCCCCTCCATCCGCGAGAAGGCCGAGTTCTGCTTCAAGTGGATGGATTCGGTCGAGAAGCTGGACCGCCTGGAGACGAAGGCGGACCGCCGCCGCTTCCTCCTCAACCTGATCTGCTTCGCCGCGTGCATCGAGGGCCTGTTCTTCTACGGGGCGTTCGCCTACGTGTACTGGTTCCGCAGCCGCGGCCTGCTGCACGGGCTCGCGACCGGCACCAACTGGGTGTTCCGCGACGAGACGATGCACATGTCGTTCGCGTTCGAGGTCGTCGACACCGTCCGCAAGGAGGAGCCGGAACTGTTCGACGACCGGCTCCAGGAGCAGGTCACCGCGATGCTGCGCGAGGCGGTCGAGGCCGAGCTCCAGTTCGCCCGCGACCTGTGCGGTGACGGCCTGCCCGGCATGAACACCGACTCGATGCGCCAGTACCTGGAGTGCGTCGCCGACCAGCGCCTCCAGCGCCTCGGCTTCGCGCCGGTCTACGGCTCGGAGAACCCCTTCTCCTTCATGGAGCTCCAGGGCGTCCAGGAACTGACGAACTTCTTCGAGCGCAGGCCGTCGGCGTACCAGGTCGCGGTCGAGGGCTCGGTCGGGTTCGACGAGGACTTCTAGGCCGGGACCTCCGGCCGGATCTCCGGTCGGGATCTCTAGGCGACGGTCGTGAACTCGGCGCGGCGGGACGGGCGTTCGGCGTCCCGCCGCGCCTGCCGGAGCTGCCGGTCGATCCGGCGGTCGTTGGCGATCCCGTACAGGGACGGGGCGGCCAGGAGGAGGAAGACGAAGAGGACGGTGAGGTAGTTCATCGCTGTGTTCATGTCCTCCACTCTCGTCCCCCGCGGACGCATCCGGCAGTGGCAGGACTGTCACTGACCCTCGAATTACTGCCAAGCCTGGGGCACACTGGACGGCATGCTGAAGAACGTGGCCGCAGTGCTGCTCGACGGTGTGCATCCCTTCGAACTCGGCGTGATCTGCGAGGTGTTCGGCCTCGACCGCGGCGATGCCGGGCTGCCCGTGTACGACTTCGCGGCCGTGTCCGCCGAAGGGCCCGACCTGGCCACCCATGTACCGGGCATGACGGTCTCCACCCCGTTCGGCCTGGAGCGGCTCGAGGAGGCCGACCTCATCGCCGTCCCCGCGGCGGGCCGCGTCCGCGAGGGCTACCCTCCCGAGCTGCTCGACGCGCTGCGCAGGGCCGTCGACCGGGGCGCGCGGGTCCTCAGCGTCTGCTCGGGGGTGTTCGTGCTCGGCGAGGCCGGACTCCTCGACGGCCGCCGGTGCGCCGTGCACTGGCGGTACGCGCACGAACTCGCCGTCGCCTTCCCGCGCACCCGCGTCGACCCCGACGTCCTGTACGTCGACGAGGGGCCGGTCATCACCTCGGCGGGTACCGCCGCCGGCATCGACGCCTGCCTGCACATCGTCCGCACGGAGCACGGCTCCGAGGTCGCCAACGCCATCGCGCGCCGCATGGTGGTCCCGCCGCACCGCGACGGCGGGCAGGCCCAGTACGTGGAGCGCCCGCTGCCCGTCACTCCCTGCGACACCGTGGGAAGCGTGCTGGCGTGGATGGAGGCGCATCTGGACGAGACGCTCACGGTCGAGGAGCTCGCGGCGCGCGCCCATATGTCGCCGCGCACCTTCGCGCGCCGCTTCCAGCAGGAGACGGGCACGACGCCGTACCGCTGGCTGCTCCGCCAACGAGTGCTGCTGGCCCAGGAGTTGCTGGAGCAGACGGACGAGACGGTGGAGTCGATCGCCGGGCGGGCCGGGTTCGGCAACGCGGCGGCGATGCGGCATCAGTTCATGAAGGCGCTGGGCACGACGCCCAACGCCTTCCGGCGCACGTTCCGCGTACGGTCCGCGGCCTAGGGCCTTTCGTTCGGATCGGGCCGGGCGCGCGGGGAGCCGGCGGACCGGCCTCCCGCGCGTCCGACAGCGCCGCGGCTACCCACGCTCCTCCACCCGCAGCAGCGCCCGCTTGGGCTGGAGCGTGATCCCGATGCGGGCCGTGGTGTCCGTCTCCGCGACCGGAACCAGCCGCCAGCGGGGCGTCACCGTGGCCAGGATGATGGCCAGTTCGGCCATGCTGAAGTGATCGCCGGGGCACTTCCGGTTGCCGACGCTGAACGGCATCATCGCGCTCTGCCGGCTTTCCGCGGCGCGTTCCGGAAGCCAGCGGTCGGGGTCGAACTCCAGATGGTCACGGAAGGACCGCGGATCGCGCTGCATCGCATACGGGCTGTAGACGATGTCGGCACCGGCCGGAATGTGATAGCCGCCGAGCTCGGTATCGACGGCGGCCTGCCGCGTCAATATCCATACGGCGGGCCGTATGCGCATCGCCTCCGTGATGACATTGCGCGTGTGGATTAGGCCCTTGAGGTCGGCGAATGCGACGGGGCGGCCATCCGTCACGGATTCAACCTCGTCGTGCAACCTCCTTTCCTGCCCCGGGTGTTCCGCGAGGAGCTGGAACGTCCACGTGAGGGTCGACGCGACATTCTCCGCGCCGGCCACGACGAGCGAGACGACTTGGTCGTGCACCTCCTGCTCGCCGACCGTTTCGCCATTCTCGTCCTCGGCGCCGAGCAATGCCGCGAGCAGGTCGCCCGGATTGACTCCGGATGCGCGCCGCTCGGCAATGATCTCGTCCACCAGCCGATGCAAATCGGCCAACGCCCGCTCGAATCGGCGATTGGCCGGAAGCGGCAGCCGGTAGAAGGGTCCGACGGACAGGACCATGCGCCGGTACAGACCGCTGAAGACCGTGTGCAGCGAGGAGCTGAGCCGGTCGGCGCGCTCGTCGACCGAGTCGACGTGCAGGACGGAGCGGGCGACGATGCGGACCGCTGTGCGGAACACCTCGGCGCCGATGTCGACCGTGTCGCCGGGCTTCCAGCGCGCCGCCATGGCGCGCGCCTCCTCCTCCATCACGGTCGCGTGGTCGGCGATGCGGTCCGTCCTGAACGCGGGCTGGATGGTGCGCCGCTGGCGCCGGTGCATGGGGCCGTTGCTGGTCGCCACGCCCTTGCCGAGGAGCACTCCGAGCGTGTCCCAGAGGGGGCCGCCGACCATGTAGTCGGGGCTCTTGAGGAGCGCGGCCACGAGGTCGGGGTCGCAGACCGCGTACGCCGTCTTCGGGCCGAGCCTGATGCGGACCAGGTCGCCGTGGCCGCGCAGTCCCGCGACGAAGGCGAGAGGGTCGCGCACGAGGTTCCAGGCGTGCCCGAGGAGGGGCGCGCCGCCGCCGGCGTACGGCGGCGTGCGCCGCTCACCGGGCTCCGCGACGGCCGGAACCGAGGATTCTGCCGATTCGACGGTCATGCGTCACCTGCCTGATCGCTGATGTACGGAGGAGTGGCGCGGTCGTCCCAGCTGTCCACCTGATAGCGGCCCGACTCGTGGTGGAACCAGTACACGGAACTGAACCAGTTCCGCATATTGGAGACGCATGACCTGAGTGCCACCGCGAGGCTCTCTCCCGCTAAAGTCCCGTCGGCCGCCTCGTCCGCCATCCGCAGAACTTCGGGCTCGGCGTCCAGGAATTCGGCAATGCATCCGCGAACCCTTCTGCGGACTTCTTCCACGGCCTCTTCGAGGGAAAGTCCCTCGTGCTGGATGAGGCTTATCCCGAGATTGTGGAGTTCATCACCCGCGAGTTCCTTGGGCAGTGAGCAGAGGTCGTTGTACCAGGCGGCGAAATCCTGGCACGCGAGCGCGGCCCGCCGGTAGGCGGGGCTTTCGAGCACCCATTCGGGGAGCTCGTACTGCGCGGTCGGCTCCAGGAGGTCGAGCCATATCCAGTGCGCGAAGGTGTTCCTTCGGAGTTCGATGTACTCCTCGACCGTGGGCACCGTTCCCGAGGTCCGGTTCCGGAATTCCTGGTCGTACGCGTCGATCACCACGTGGAAGTGGCGGGCGAACCGGGCGTTCCATGAACGGGTGAGGGAGCCGTTCAGCCGGACGATGCTGTCGGCGAATGCGGCCACCAGCGGGTCCCTGTGGTGCAGATGGAGCTGGGGTGCCTCGAGTGCCGCGTGGAGCTGGACGGCGAGGCGCCGCCAGGCGCCGGCCCGGCCGTGGATCACGTCGCGGTCGTGGCGGTCGTCCCAGACGAAGAACCACGCGCTGTAGTCGCAAATCGCGGAGAGGAGGTCGTCGGGGGCTCCTATGTAGTAGCCCGCCATGAGGTCGGTGTAGCACAGGCCATCGGCATATTTCTCCACCTTGTCGGCCGGCATGAGTCGTTTTTGGAGCAGCCAGGACCGCGTCTTCTCCTGAAGCTTCGGCCAATACGGATGCAGGTTGCGAGGAAACGCCTCCTCGATCACCGGTAGTGCCAGCGCCGGTGGGACCGCTGTCTGCGTCTGTGTCTGTGTCTGCACCCGAGTCCGTGAAGTGCTGTGTGAGAAAGCAGGCACGAACAAACCCCTCTCAGCCGCCTGGTGGCATGCGCCCCTGTGCTGTGCCGGGCGCGCGCCGTTGCGTATCCCCGCACTTTCTATTCAGCACTACAACTGACCGTTCTGGGAACGGATTTGCTCCCCTCACTCCCCCCGCCCGCCGGAAAAATCCCCTTAGATGACTGATTCTGGATCACCCGCGGCCGGTCCGGTTCGTACACCTGACCGCCGGGGCGGTCCGGCCCCCGAACACGCGAGCGGCGCCCGGCCAGTTGGAGGTCTGGCCGGACGCCGCTCGCGTGTCACTCGGTGCACTCGGGCCCCAACGGGCCCTTCCCACTCAGTCGTTGGGGACGACCTCGTAGCGCGCAGTGCCCTCGGCCATCTGCTTCAGTGCGTCCTTGCGCTCGCGCTTGGAGAGGCGGTCGATGTACAGGTACCCGTACAGGTGGTCCGTCTCGTGCTGGAGGCAGCGCGCGAAGTAGCCGGTGCCGCGGACCTTGATCGGGTTGCCCTTCTCGTCCTGCCCGGTCACCACCGCGTAGTCGGGACGCGCGAGCGGCGCGTACGCCGTCGGCACGGACAGGCAGCCCTCGTTCGAGTCGTCGAGGCGGCGCTGGTCCGCGGGCAGCTCCTGGAGCACCGGGTTGCAGACCACGCCGGTGTGGCGCGCACCGTCGTCGTCGGGGCAGTCGTAGACGAAGACCTTCAGGTCGACGCCGATCTGGTTGGCGGCGAGGCCCACGCCCTCCGCGGTGCGCTGGCTGGCGAACATGTCGTCGACCAGCTGCGCGAGCTCGTCGCCGAACTCGGTGACATCCTTGCACTCCTTGTGCAGGACGGGGTTCCCGACGACGGTGATCGGCCGCGACGTGCCGCGCGCGACGGCGGCCTCCTCGCGGGCGGCGTTGTCCTCGGTGTCGAGGACGAAGCCCTCGTCGTCCACGGGGAGCACTCCGGCGTGCTCGTGCTCGGTGTCCTGCTGCGCCATGTCCGACGTACGCCTTCCGGTACCTGCTGCGACAAATTTTCCGGGGTACAGCCTACGGGGAGCGGTCAGCAGACCTCTTCAAGGTCCCGCCAGTCCCTGGAGTCCGGGCTGTCCGCGACCCAGCCGTCGAGCAGCCCTCGCACGAGCGACGCGGGCGCGGCGACGCCGCACTCGCGCTCGGGCACCCACAGCTGGCCGTCCGTGCGGTGGCCGAGCGGCCCGGGATGTCCGGGCTCGCTGTGGTCGTGCGGATCCAGGTGCCGGCCGTCGCCCTCGTCGGACGGCATCCGCGACTCGGAGCACATCCGGCACAGCAGCCGCACGGAGGACGACCAGTCCTCGGCGGCGAAACCGGCGTCGGAGGCGAGCTGCTCCAGGGCGTCCCGGTCGGCCTCGGTCGCGGCCTCCAGGAGGACGACCCAGGTCGGTACCGGCGAGGGCGCCCACAGCTCGATCTCGTCGAAGACGGGGTACGAGTGCCCGGCGGCCGTCGTCCGCTCCCCGTGGGGCACTCCGTCGTGCAGCACGACCTCGCCCCAGCGGCGCCCGGAGGACGGCAGCGGAATGGACAGGACCTCCATGCGGGCGGGGTCCAGCCTGCGCCCCCACACCACCTCGGCCTCGCCCTCCGGCGACAGCCGTACCGCGGCACTGCCCAGGTCCATGCCGGTCGGCTCACCGGCGGCGGTCGCACCGCCCGGCACCTTCAGTCCGTACGCCTGCCAGGCCCGCCGTGCGAGCGGCCAGTCCTGCAGGGCGGTGGCCGCGATGCCCACGTTCCACCAGTCGGGGGCGCCGCTCTCGCGGTCCAGGAGGGCCACCGCGCGCAGGCCCGCGGCCCGGGCCTGCTCCCAGTCGTGCCGGAACTTGTGCAGCAGCGCGAGGTTGAACCAGGACTCCGACAGCCACGGCTCGAGGTCGGCGGCCCGGGTGAGCAGGGCCCCGGCGTCCTCGTACCGGCCGTCGCCGATGAGCGTGAACGCCCGATCGGTGGCCTGCCGCCATGAGGCGGAGGGCCGGTGCCGTCCCTTGCCGAAGATCCTCACGATTCCCGCCTGCATTCCCGCCTGTCGGTCCGGGGGACGGTGCCCTCGGGGGGCCTTCCCCCAAGGAGCACGGCCGGGGCCTGAGCCCCCGGACATCCTCTTCTTCGCATCCAACCACGTACGGCCGGACAGCCGCTCATTACCCATGGGTTACCCAGCCGGGGGCAGGGTCACCCCGCCCCTCGACACGACCCTGGCCAGGGATTCCACCACATCGGGCTGGTAGTCGCGCCCTGTGGCCAGACGCAGCCGCTCCAAGGCGGTGAGGGGGCCCTGGGGGCCTTCTCCCCGGGCCATCTCGTCGTATGCGTTGGCGGTGCGGACGATGCGCGCGGTGAGGGGCTGCTCACGGTAGGGGTCGGCCTGGCGCTCGACGACGACGGCGACCTCCGCGTCCACGCCCGTCTGGCGCACGACGGCCCCGCCTAGCAGAGCGATGCGGCGCTGCTCCTGGGCGGGCAGGGCGGCGGTGGCGCCGTCGGCCACCGGGTCGACGAGGGACAGCTGCCCGATGTCGTGCATGAGGGCCGCGTACTCCAGGACGGTGAGGTCGGGCTCGGAGAGTCCCAGCTCACGGCCCACGGCGCGGCTGAGCGCCGCCACGCGCAGGGCGTGGCCCTGGGGTGTGTACCCGGCGATCTCGGTGGCGCGGGCCAGCGAGGTGATCGTCTGCCGGTACGTGGTCCGCACGGCGGCGTACCGGCGGAACGCGAGCTGGGTCAGGAACAGGGGCAGGCAGAAGACGGGCAGCGCCCACAGTCCGGCGACGGCCACGGCGAGGGCGATGACGGCGCCGGTGGCGCACACCGCGGAGCCGATGCCGATCATGGCCCGCAGTTCGTCCCTGAGCAGCGGCCCGAACGGCCAGCCGGTACGGGCGTGTGCCGTGGCCGCGGCGAGGACGGCGTCGCACAGCGCGGTCAGGACGAGCAGCCCGACGAGCAGCAGCGCGTAGGCCGCGCCGTCACCGAGCCAGGCGCCGAACCTGCCCCGGTTGTACAGGGGTTGGAAGCAGACGGCGGCGAAGGCGACGGTCAGGACTCGCCGCGCCATGTGGTCCGCGGACGGGCCGTGCCCGAGGGCGAGGTGCGGTACGGAGCCGACGAGTGCGGCCGCGACGCAGACGGCGACGACCTGGAGCGCTCCGTGATGCGTCGCCTGTCCGGCCGTCTCCCCGAGGAGTGCGTACGCGAGCGCGCCGGCAAACCCCAGAGGCGCGGGCTCCCGGTCCCCTCCCGGTGCCCCCCAGCGGGCGAGCTCACCGACGGCTATGAGCACGCCGAAGGCGAGCGCCGTCCCGGGCTCCTCGACGCCGTTCCACACGGTGGCACCGAGGGCGGCGGCGGTGAGCACGACGGCGAGGCCCTGGACGGCCGCGACCGTGGTGCGCGCCCGGCCGCTTCCCGGACCCGGGGACCGCGTCCACGTCACCGCGGCGCCGCCCGCCGCGCGACGCGGGACCCGGGCACCTGTGCGGCGGCCTCGTCCGCGGTCACGGCGGGGTGCCACCCGTGCCGCCCGAGCGCCCGCACCAGCGCCCCGACCATCTGCGGATCGAACTGCGCGCCCGCACACCGGGACAGCTCGGCGAGCGCGACGTCGACGGGCCGGGCCCGCGAGTAGGACCGTGTGGACGTCATCGCGTCGAACGCGTCCGCCACCGCCACGACCCGCGCGAACTCCGGGATCTGCGCCCCCGTGAGCCCGTAGGGGTACCCGCTGCCGTCCATCCGCTCGTGGTGATGCAGGATCGCCGCCCGCGCCTCCCCGAGGAACCCGATCCCGCGCACCATCTCGTGCCCGTACTCGGGGTGCAGTTCGATGATGCGCCGCTCCTCGGGGGTCAGCGGCCCGTCCTTGCGCAACAGGCGGGTCGGTACGCCGAGTTTGCCGACGTCGTGCAGGATCCCGGCGAACCGCAGGACCTCGGCGCGCTCGTCCGCCATGCCGAGTTCGCGGGCGATCATCATGGACGCCCGGCCGACCCGCTCGCTGTGGCCGCGTGTGTACCCGTCCTTGATGTCGACGGCCTGCACGAGGGCCCGGATCGTCTCCTGGTGGGCGGCGCGCTCACGGTGGTACTGGGCGAACACCCAGCAGGAGATGTACATCGGCAGCAGCACGAGGAGCGCGGCGAAAGGGCCGTACGGGCTGCGCCACAGGACGGCCATCATGAGGCCCGCGAGGCCGTGCACGGCGACGGGTCCGAGGGCGCGCGGGAAGAGGCCGCGCCAGGCGGCGCGCAGCGGGACGCGTTCGGCGGTGGCGAGGATGCCGCCGTCGAGCAGGGCGAGGGCGGCGCAGAAGACCAGGACGGCCGCTCCGGCGGGCACGAGCGCGTACGGGAAGTGGGGCGCGGACACGGCCGCGGTGCCACCGAGCGCTCCGTGGACGCGGGCGGCGGCCCAGGTGGCGAGGGCGAGCTGGGCGGCGCGCCAGACGCGGCGCAGGCCGGCCGGGCGCCGGTCCGTCCTCGCGGCGAGCGCTCCGGGCACGGCGACGAGTGCGGCCGCCGCGGGCGGCAGGAGGAACGCTCCGGCGAGCAGGACGGGGAAGAAGGTGCCCATGCCCCTGGGCACGCGCCGCCCGATCACGCGGCACTGGCCCGCGTTCTCGCATCCCGTGTAGAGGACGGCGAGGAGTCCGACGGCGGGCCACGGTGTGGCCGGACCCGCGGCGGGTGCCAGGCACGCGAGGGCGCCGCCGGCCGCGCACAGGACATAGCCGAGGGCCACTGGCGGAACCGTGCGCATACCGACCCCCCTGCCCGTGATCCCGCTTCAGGTTCCGGAGAATAGAGCGGTGGGCGGGGCGCGCGGGCGGCATCGCGAGGATTGCCCGGGACACCCGACGGGGGATTAGCACATTCGGGTGACGGGGGCGGGGAACAGCGGCGGGACGTGACGTAGCGCCGTCACGTCCCGCTCGTCACCGCTCGGCCTCGCGGCCGTGGTCTCAGGCTTCCCGCAGCTTGGGAGCCGACGCCGTCACGTCCTGGTCGGGCACGGCCTGCCCGGACCGGATCAGGTCGATGCGGCCCATGACCTTCGACCGCAGGTCGCTCGGTACGTCGTCCTGGCCGCAGCACCGCTTGACCAGCTTCTTCACGGCCTGCTCGAGGCCGTACTTCTCCAGGCACGGACTGCACTCCTCGAAGTGCGTCTCGAACTTCGTGCAGTCGCTGTCCGGCATCTCGTGATCGAGGAACTCGTAGAGATGGTCGAGGACTTCACTGCAATCCGTCTCGTGCGGCTCTCCGCAGCTCATGAGCCCGAGCCTTTCGCTTCGTTCGACTCTCCGGCGCCGGCCGGGACCAGTCCGCGGTCGCGGGCGTAGTCCTCGAGCATGCCGCGCAGCTGGCGACGGCCCCGGTGGAGCCGGGACATCACCGTCCCGATGGGTGTCCCCATGATGTCCGCGATCTCCTTGTACGCAAAGCCCTCTACGTCGGCGAGATAGACCGCGATCCGGAACTCCTCGGGGATCGCCTGGAGCGCCGACTTCACGTCCGAGTCGGGCAGGTGGTCGAGCGCCTGCGACTCGGCGGACCGCAGGCCGGTCGACATGTGCGACTCGGCACGCGCCAGCTGCCAGTCCTCGATCTCCTCGGCGGCACTGCGCTGGGGCTCGCGCTGCTTCTTGCGGTACGAGTTGATGAAGGTGTTCGTGAGGATGCGGTACAGCCACGCCTTGAGGTTCGTGCCCTCACGGAACTGGTGGAACGACGCGTACGCCTTCGCGTAGGTCTCCTGCACCAGGTCCTCGGCGTCGGCCGGATTGCGCGTCATGCGCAGCGCGGCCGAGTACATCTGGTCGAGGAACGTGAGCGCGTCACGCTCGAAGCGCAGACTGCGCTCCGCGGCGGTCTCCTCGGGCTCTTCCGCCTGCCCGTGTTCGGTCCCTGCGTCGGTGCCAGTGACCGGACCCACCTCCTCCAACGACGTGGCGGGGCCGAAGGAGACCCCACTCGAATCGGAGAATAGACGACCCTCGGTCGGAGCGGCCTGGCGATCTTGTCCGCCCGCCGTCCGAATGGGGGCGCTCTTCGCCGCGTGCAGCACGCTCCACTCCAGGTCAGTGGCGCTGCTGCGGCTCGGGCAGATGGTCGAACCCATGCGGCGGACTTCCTCTCGTCAGCACTCGTGACAACAAGTGACTTCTCGCAAGTCTTCGACAGCACTCTCGTACCGTCTGTTCCGGACAACAGAGGTCCGGGCCCCAACATTCCCGGGGGTCACGCGAGTGATCCGGCCCACTTGACGACGGCGTCCACGATGAGCGCGAGGGCCTCGTCCTGGCCGATGTCCGCCCGCTTCGGCACCGCGAATCCATGGTCCCCGTACGGGATTTCGACGAGTTCGTACGCGGTGGAGCCGGGGAATTCGGCGGGCTTGCCGAAGGGGTCGTTGCCGCCCTGGACGACGAGGGTGGGGACCCCGGCGCCGAGCAGTTCGTCGGCGCGGGACTTCTCGGGGCGGCCAGGCGGGTGGAGCGGGAAGCTCAGGGCGAGGACGGCGGCCGCGCCGAGCTCCTGGGCCGTGCGGCACGCCACGCGCGCGCCCGCGCTGCGCCCGCCCGAGACGACCGGCAGCCCCGGCTTCTCCAGCGCGGGCCACACCCCGCGCCAGCCGATGTCCAGGGTCTTCGGTGCGGGTGCCACCTTCTTGCCGGCCACCCGCCACGGCTGCTCGACGAGGGCGACGGTCACACCGTGGGCGGGCAGCTCGGCGGCGACGGCCTTCAGGTCGCGCGCCTCGATGCCGCCACCGGCGCCATGGCTGAGGGCCAGGACGAGCCGGGCCTGCTTCGCGGGGGCCGGATGCCAGGTGACGCGCGCTTCGCCGGCGCCGGTCGCGACGGTCTCGGTCCTGGCGGTGGGCTCGGCGGCGTTCGCGGTCGTGTTCTTGGTCACGTCAGAAGAGTGTGCCCTCCTCGGGCCCCTCCAGCTCCTTGAGCAGCTCCGGACCGTTGTTGCGCACGTTGCTGACCGACGTCGACACGGGGTACGCCCGCATCAGGCCCTCCGGCGGCGGCGCGAGCAGGGACTTCAGGTCGTCGACGTCGGTGCGGGCCGGGTCGAGCCAGGCGTCCCACCGGTCCGGGGTGAGCATGAGCGGCATCCGGGGGTGGATGTCGAAGAGCGAGCGGGGCCCCTCGTCGGGCGCGACGGCGAGCGGCGCGGTCTCCGCCTCGGTGGTGATGACGGTGCAGGTCACCCACCAGGCGAGGGGGTGCTCGTCGGGCAGGGTGCGGTCGCGCCAGAACTCGTACAGGCCCGCCATCGCGAAGACGGAGCCGTCGGCGGGCGTGACGAAGTAGGGCTGCTTGCGCGGCCGCTTCTTCTTGCCCTCGACCTCCAGGTCGCGCTCGCCGACCCCGGTGACCCACTCGTAGTAGCCGTCGGCGGGCAGGATGCAGCGGCGGCTGGAGAAGGCGCGGCGGTACGAGGGCTTCTCGGACACCGTCTCGGCGCGGGCGTTGATCATCCGGGCGCCGCCCTCGGGGGTCTTCGACCACGACGGCACGAGGCCCCACTTGAGAGTGCGCAGCTGGCGAACCGGATTCCGGTCGGCCGCGTCCTTCACAGGGCGGTCGAGTACCGCGTAGACCTCCTTGGTCGGGGCCACGTTGAAGTCGGGCGCGAGGGTCTCTTCGGGCTCCCACTTCTCGATCTCAAAGATTCCTGCGAGATCCTCGGGCCTACGACTCGATGCATACCGTCCGCACATACGTGCCACAGTGCCAGATACTGGCCCGCCAGAGGGAGCCGCTCCAACCATGTACGTCAACGCGAGTACCGGCGCCGCCGACCTGTGGGACCGGGTCTTCGGCAGCCAGTCCGACCCCGACCAGTGGGTGGTGTTCGCCACAGTGGCGGTCGCGCTCGCCGCGGTCGTCCCGCACAACATATGGCGGCTCTCCCGCAACGCGATCACCATCGCCCACGAGGGCGGGCACGGCATCGTGGCCCTGCTCAGCGGGCGCCGTCTCGACGGCATCAGGCTGCACTCCGACACCAGCGGCCTCACCGTCAGCCGCGGCAAGCCGTCGGGCCTCGGCATGATCCTGACCGCGGCCGCCGGCTACACCGCTCCCCCGCTCCTCGGCCTCGGCGGCGCCGCGCTGCTCGCCGCGGGACACATCACGGCCCTCCTGTGGCTGGCCACGGCCCTGCTCGTGGCGCTGCTCGTGATGATCAGGAACGCGTACGGCGCGCTGACCGTGATCCTGACCGGCGGCACCTTCGTGCTCGTGTCCTGGCTGGCGGGGCCGCAGGTCCAGGCCGCCTTCGCGTACGTCGTCGTGTGGTTCCTGCTCCTGGGCGGCGTACGGCCCGCGTTCGAGCTGCAGAGCAAGCGCAGGCGGGGCGGGGCCGGCGACTCGGACGCGGACCAGCTGTCGCGGCTCACGCACGTGCCGGCCGGGATGTGGCTGTTCTTCTTCCACGCCGTCTCGGTGTGCTCACTGCTCGGCGGGGGCCGCTGGCTGCTCGGACTGTGACCCCCTGCTCGGCGGGGCGGGGGCTCGTGATCCGGCCCCATCGCCTGAGCCCACTAAAGTAAAGGCATGACCGAAACCCCCGCGCACACCTCTCTCTGGCCCGCCCCGCACGCGAGCGGCCCCGTCTTCGCGACGGTCCATGTGCCGGGGTCGAAGTCGGTCACCAACCGCGCGCTCGTCCTGGCCGCGCTCGCCGCCGAGCCGGGCTGGCTGCGCCGCCCGCTGCGCTCGCGCGACACGCTCCTGATGGCGGCCGCCCTGCGCGCCATGGGCGTCGGCATCGAGGAGGGCGTGGGCCCGGACGGTTCCGGCGAGGCCTGGCGCGTGATCCCCTCGGGGCTGCGCGGCCCGGCCACGGTCGACGTGGGCAACGCCGGCACGGTGATGCGCTTCCTGCCCCCGGTCGCGGCGCTCGCCGACGGCCCGGTGCGCTTCGACGGAGACCCCCGTTCGTACGAGCGGCCGCTGAACGGCGTGATCGACGCGCTGCGCGTGCTCGGCGCCCGGATCGACGACGACAACCGCGGCTCGCTCCCGATGACGGTGCACGGCGGCGGCGCCCTCGACGGCGGCCGGGTCGAGATCGACGCGTCCTCCTCGTCGCAGTTCGTCAGCGCCCTCCTGCTGTCCGCGCCGCGCTTCAACCAGGGGGTGGAGGTGCGCCACGTCGGCGGCCCGCTGCCCTCGATGCCGCACATCCGGATGACCGTCGACATGCTGCGCACGGTCGGCGCCCAGGTCGACACCCCGGAGTCCGGCGGCGAGCCGAACGTCTGGCGGGTCACGTCGGGCGCACTGCTCGGCCGCGATCTGACGGTGGAGCCCGACCTGTCGAACGCCCAGCCGTTCCTGGCCGCGGCCCTCGTCACCGGCGGCAAGGTCATCGTCCCCGACTGGCCGGAGCGCACGACGCAGCCCGGCGACCGGCTGCGCGAGATCTTCACTCTGATGGGCGGCTCCTGCGAACTGACCGAGCAGGGGCTCGAGTTCACCGGTTCCGGCTCCGTCCACGGCATCGACGTGGACCTGAGCGAGGTCGGGGAGCTGACGCCCGGCATCGCGGCCGTCGCGGCCCTCGCCGACTCCCCCTCCACGCTGCGGGGCGTGGCGCACCTGCGTCTGCACGAGACGGACCGCCTGGCCGCGCTCACCAAGGAGATCAACGAGCTCGGCGGCGACGTCACCGAGACCGCCGACGGCCTGCACATCCGGCCGCGCCGCCTGCACGGCGGGATCTTCCACACCTACGACGACCACCGCATGGCCACCGCGGGCGCGATCATCGGCCTCGCCGTGCCGGGCGTGGAGATCGAGAACGTGGGGACGACCGCCAAGACCCTGCCCGACTTCCCCGACCTGTGGGCCGGGATGCTGGGGAACTGACGGGCGGATCGAGATCATGCGCCGCTACGGCAAGAACCCCGACGAGGACGACATCCGCGTCCGCCCCAACCGCAAGGGCAACCGCCCGCGCACGAACATCCGCCCGAAGCACGAGGACGCCGCTGACGGCATGGTCCTGACCGTGGACCGCGGGCGCCTCACCGTCCTCATCGACGACATCCCGGTCACCGCGATGAAGGCCCGCGAGCTGGGCCGCAAGGCGGCCGTGGTCGGCGACCAGGTGTCCGTCGTCGGGGATCTGTCCGGCAAGAAGGACACCCTCGCGCGCATCGTCCGCATCGGGGAGCGCACCTCCGTCCTGCGCCGCACGGCCGACGACGACGACCCGTACGAGCGCGTGGTCGTCGCCAACGCCGACCAGCTGGCCATCGTCACGGCCCTCGCGGACCCTGAGCCGCGCCCGCGCATGATCGACCGGTGCCTCGTCGCCGCGTACGACAGCGGCCTCGACCCGCTCCTGGTCCTGACCAAGTCGGACCTCGACCCGCCGGACAAACTCCTGGAGATGTACGGGGCGCTGGGCGTCCCCTATGTCGTCACGAGCCGGGACGAGCTGGAGAGCGGGGCGGCGGTCGCCAGGGTGCGCGAGCAGCTCGACGGCAAGATCACCGTGTTCGTCGGTCACTCCGGCGTCGGCAAGACGACGCTGGTGAACGCGCTGGTGCCGAAGGGCAGCCGGCGTACGACGGGCCATGTCAACGCGGTCACGGGCCGCGGCCGGCACACCACGACGTCCGCGCTCGCGCTGCCGCTGCCCGACGATCACGGCTGGGTGATCGACACCCCGGGCGTGCGCTCCTTCGGTCTGCACTACGTCGACCCGTCCCGCGTCATCCACGCCTTCCCCGACCTGGAGCCGGGCACGGAGAACTGTCCGCGCGCCTGCAGCCACGACGAGCCGGACTGCGCGCTCGACGAGTGGGTCGAGCAGGGACAGGCCGATCCCGCGCGTCTGTACTCACTGCGGCGGCTGCTCGCCACGAGGGAGCGGCGCGAGGGCGACTGACCTCAGCGTTGTTTGCGACCGCCCCGCGACGGTAAGTGCATAATCGCACCAAGCCGGACGCAAGATCGAAACCGTACGAAGCGGTCACGGAAGTCGAAGATGCTGGAGGCAAGCACATGGCGTGGCTGCTGGTCATCGTGGCGGGGATTCTCGAGACCGGCTTCGCGGTCTGCCTGAAGCTCTCGCACGGCTTCACCCGCCTCTGGCCGACGATCGCGTTCTGCTGCTTCGCCCTCGGCAGCTTCGGCCTCCTCACGCTCGCCCTGCGCAAGCTCGACGTGGGTCCCGCGTACGCGGTGTGGACGGGCATCGGCGCCGCGGGCACCGCGATCTACGGCATGGTCTTCCTCGACGACCTGGTCTCCACCCTCAAGCTCGTCTCGATCTCGTTCGTGATCGTCGGCGTGATCGGGCTCCAGCTGTCGGGATCGGCGCACTGAACTGACAGGGGGCGGCCCTCGCGAGGCCGCGCGCCCTCAACACGGCTTCTCCGGCGGGCCGTTCACCCTGCTCGTTGCCGGTGATGAGGCAGCGCGTCCCGCACGAGGCGCGTGATGCCGCCCTCGCCGACGGGGGCGAGCAGGCAGGACAGCGCGAGCCGGACGGCCAGTTCGCAGTCGCGGGCCAGCTGGTCCGCCTCCGCCCTCGGCCGCCCCGCCGAACGGAGCGCGGCCGCGGCCCGCTCGCGGACCAGCTTCACCAGGTCGCCGGGACCAGGGAGCGGCCCGTCGGCCCGCCGCTGTGCGGGCACGGTGGACGACGAGGGCACCCCGCCGGGCACCGGGGCGGGCAGCCGCTCGCCCCAGCAGCCGGTGAGCACGGCCCTCACGAGTGCGCTGGAGTCGGCCGCGGTGACGGTCCACTCGGCGACGGCCTCGATCCCGGCCTCCTTCAGGGCGCGGTCGACGCCGGCCAGATAGGCGTCGGCCTCGCGCCGGACGAGGGCGCGCGCGAGCCCGTCCTTGGTACCGAACTCGTTGTAGAGGGTCTGCCGGGACACCCCGGCGACGGCCGCCACGTCGATCATGCGCACCAGGGACCAGGGGCGCCCGGCCAGCGCCGTACCGGCCGCGTCGAGCAAGGACTCCCGCGCTGTGGGCATCGTCGCCTCCCCACGCCGTAGCGGCTCAACCGCCAGGGTTGACGCGCCCGTGTGCCCTGTCAATAGCCCTCGCGAGCCGCCGGGCCCGGCGCCCTGTGGCCCCGGACCGACCTCGATCGATACTGTTCACCCATGCCCGACTATCACGATGATCTGCGTCTCGCCCACGTCCTCGCGGACGCCGCCGACGCGGCCACCATGGACCGGTTCAAGGCCCTCGACCTGAAGGTCGAGACCAAGCCGGACATGACGCCGGTGAGCGAGGCCGACAAGGCCGCGGAGGAGCTCATCCGCGGTCAGCTCAAGCGGGCACGGCCACGGGACGCGATCCTCGGCGAGGAGTACGGGATCGAGGGCACGGGCCCGCGCCGCTGGGTCGTCGACCCGATCGACGGCACCAAGAACTACGTACGCGGCGTGCCGGTCTGGGCGACGCTCATCTCGCTGATGGAGGCGGGCGAGGGCGGCTACCAGCCGGTGGTCGGTGTCGTCTCCGCGCCGGCGCTCGGCCGCCGCTGGTGGGCGGCGAAGGGTGCGGGCGCCTTCACGGGCCGCAGTCTGACGTCGGCCTCGCGCCTGCACGTCTCGAAGGTCGGGCGCCTCGCGGACGCGTCGTTCGCCTACTCCTCGCTGAGCGGCTGGGAGGAGCAGGGCCGGCTCGACGGCTTCCTCGACCTCACGCGCGCGGTGTGGCGCACGCGCGGTTACGGCGACTTCTGGCCGTACATGATGGTCGCCGAGGGCTCGGTCGACATGGCGGCGGAGCCGGAGCTCTCCCTGTGGGACATGGCGGCGAACGCGATCATCGTGACGGAGGCGGGCGGCGTCTTCACCGGCCTCGACGGGCGACACGGCCCGCACAGCGGCAACGCGGCGGCGTCGAACGGCCTGCTCCACGGCGAGCTCCTGAGCTACCTGCAGACGTGAGTGTCCCGCCGCTACGGCGTGCGGAAGCACCGTAGCGGCGCAACGGACCTTCCGCGCCCCCTTGTTGACGGGCCGAACGGCTGCGACTCTGAGAGTCCCCCCACTTGTGAACTTGTGAATCCGTTCTCCAGGTCGGGACCGGAGGCAATCCTTCGGCATCCCGGAGGTCGCGGATTCACCAAGGAGGTGGCTCACGCCCATGCTCGTCCGCGACGCCATGAGCACGGTGGTCCTCACCATCGGCCCCGCCCACACGCTGCGCAGGTCGGCCCGGCTGATGTCCGAGCGCCGCGTCGGCGCGGCGGTCGTCCTCGACCCCGACACCTGCGGAATCGGCATTCTGACCGAGCGCGACATCCTCAACTCACTCGGCCTCGGCCAGAACCCCGACCAAGAGACCGCCGGCACCCACACCACGACCGACGTCGTCTTCGCCGCCCCGGCGTGGACGCTCCAGGAGGCCGCCGAGGCCATGGCCCACGGCGGCTTCCGGCATCTCATCGTGCTCGACGACCAGGAGCCGGTCGGCATCGTGTCGGTCCGCGACATCATCCGCTGCTGGGCCCCGGCCCGGCGCCGGTCGACGACGCTGGTGAACTAGGACCTCGCGTCGGGCACACAAGAGGGCCGGCCCCCGAAGGGAGCCGGCCCTCTGCCTGCGTCAAGCGTCCCGGTCAGCCGCGAAGGGCCTGGACCGCGGCCTCGAGGCGCTTGCCGAAGTCACCGTCCGCCCGGCGGAAGTTGCCGATCGCGCGCTCGGCGATGTCGTCGCGGGAGACGCCCGCGATGTTGCCGGCGAGGTTCTCGATCAGGCGGGCCTTCTCGTCCTCGGACATCAGGCGGTAGAGGTCGCCCGCCTGCACGAAGTCGTCGTCCTCGACGTGCGAGGGAGCCTCGTGGTTGCCGGTGCCGCCGGTGACCGGCGTCGACACCCACAGCGGCCGGTCCGTCTGGAACGGGCCGCCGAAGGAGTTCGGCTCGTAGTTCTTCCCGCCCTTGTGGCGGCCGTCGTACAGGTAGCCGTCACGGGAGTTGGTGCGCGCCTCGGTGGCGTGCGGACGGTTCACCGGCAGGTGGTCGGCGTTGATGCCGACGCGGTAGCGGTGCGCGTCGCCGTACGCGAAGAGGCGGCCCTGGAGCATCTTGTCGGGCGAGGGGCCGATGCCCGGCACGAAGTGCGCGGGGCTGAAGATGGACTGCTCGACCTCGGCGAAGATGTTCTCCGGGTTGCGGTTGAGCTCCAGCTTGCCGATCTCGATCGCCGGGTAGTCCTCGTGCGGCCAGACCTTGGTGAGGTCGAACGGGTTGAAGCGGTAGTTCGCCGCGTCGGCCGCCGGCATGATCTGGACCTGCACGGTCCAGGACGGGAACTCGCCGCGCTCGATGGCCTCGCGCAGGTCGCGCTGGTGCGAGTCCGGGTCCTCACCGGCGAGCTTCGCGGCCTCCCCGGCGGTGAGGTTCTTGATCCCCTGGTCGGTCTTGAAGTGGTACTTGACCCAGAAGACCTCGCCGGCCTCGTTGTTCCACTGATACGTGTGCGAGCCGTACCCGTTCATGTGGCGCAGCGTCGCCGGGATGCCGCGGTCGCCGAAGAGCCAGGTGACCTGGTGCGTCGACTCGGGGCTCATGCCCCAGAAGTCCCACACGTTGTCGGCCTCCTGCGAGCCCGTGTACGGGTCGCGCTTCTGCGTGTGGATGAAGTCGGGGAACTTGATGGCGTCCTTGATGAAGAACACCGGAGTGTTGTTACCGACGAGGTCGTAGTTCCCCTCCTCCGTGTAGAACTTCAGCGCGAAGCCGCGGGGGTCACGCACGGCGTCCGCGGAGCCGAGGCTGCCGGCGACGGTGGAGAACCGCAGGAACGTCTCGGTCTGCTTGCCGACCTCGGAGAGGAACTTGGCCCGCGTCCACTGCGAGACGTCCCGGGTCAGCGTGAACGTGCCGTACGCACCCGCGCCGCGGGCGTGCACGATGCGCTCCGGGATGCGCTCGCGGTTGAAGTGCGCGAGCTTCTCGAGCAGCGCCTGGTCCTGGACCAGGACAGGCCCGCCGACGCCCGCGGTCTCGCTGTTCTGGTTGTCGGCGACCGGCGCGCCGGCCTCCGTGGTGAGCGGTCCCTGCGACGTCACGTGCGCCTCCTGCCCCGGTGCAAGCACCGGCTCCACTGGAGCGGCTTTTGCCGCGCCCTCATCTGCTGCAAGTCCTGTCCCTTGGCCAAAGCCGTTCCCGATCCTACAATGGACAATGTCTAAGTCAAGTAGACTTCCAAAGTCACACCCGTTCGGGACCTGGTCCCCCCGCCTGTTAGGCTGGCCCTCATGAGTGACCTGTTGGAACGACTGCGCGGACGCGGATGGCGTATGACCGCACAGCGGCGCGTCGTGGCCGAGGTCCTCGACGGGGACCACGTACACCTGACGGCCGATGAGGTGCACGCCCGCGCCGTCGCCAAGCTCCCCGAGATCTCCCGGGCGACCGTCTACAACACACTCGGCGAGATGGTCTCCCTCGGTGAGGTCATCGAGGTCGCCACGGACAAGCGGGCCAAGCGCTACGACCCGAACGCGCACCGCCCGCACCAGCACCTGGTCTGCGCCCGGTGCGGCGCGATCCGGGACGTCCACCCGAGCGGCAACCCCCTCACCGACCTCCCCGACTCCGAGCGCTTCGGCTTCACGATCTCGGACGTCGAGGTGACGTACCGGGGCGTCTGCCCGAACTGCGCGACGGCGTAGCGCACACGAATCCTCCGAAGAGGGCCCGCACCGAACGGTGCGGGCCCTCTTCGCGTGCCCGTTTCGCGCACCCCTTTGGTACGCATCTCAACAACCCGCCCCCTTCCCCAATCTGACGACCCGTCATATCGTCGGCGGCGCCCACCTCCACCGCACCCCGGGAGGGAAACCGTGGGAGATCCGCACCCCAAACTCCAGGCCCGCACGCTCACCCGGTCCTTCGGCCGAGGCCACCGCACGGTGGCGGCCCTCGGCCCCCTCGACCTCACCATCGCCTCCGGCGAGTTCACCTGCGTGGTCGGCCCCTCCGGCTGCGGGAAGTCCACCCTCCTGCGCATCGCCGCCGGTCTGCTGCGCCCGACCGCCGGTGAGCTGGCCATCCGCACCGACAGCGCCCGCCCGGCCGCGATGATCTTCCAGGACTACGGGATCTACGACTGGAAGACGGTCCTGGCCAACGTCCGCTTCGGCCTCGACATCCAGAAGGTCCCCCGCAAAGAGGCAGACGCCCGCGCCACCGACTGGCTCACCCGCATGGGCCTCGCCGACTTCGCGGACGCCTATCCGTCCGCGCTGTCCGGCGGCATGCGCCAGCGCGTCGCCATCGCCCGCGCGCTCGCCGTGGAGCCCGAGATCCTCCTCATGGACGAGCCGTTCGCGGCCCTCGACGCCCAGCTGCGCACGATCCTCCAGGACGAGCTCCTCGACCTCACCCAGACCACCCGCACCACCACCCTCTTCATCACCCACAGCCTGGAAGAGGCGATCGTGCTGGGCGACCGCGTCCTCGTGATGTCGGCGCGGCCGGGCCGCATCATCGCCGAGCGCCGCCCGCCGTTCGCCCGGCCGCGCACCGGCGACATCCGCTCGACGCCCGAATTCACCGCCCTGAAAGGCGAGTTGTGGGATCTGCTGCGGGGCGAGGTACGGCGCGACGAGGTGGTCCCGGCATGACGACGACCGCCCCGAAGGAAGACACGACGCTCCTGGTGAGACGGCCGGGCCCACAGGAGCTGCACCCCGCCCGCACCCACCGCAGGCGCCGCGCCCTCGAACTCTCGCTCGCCGTCGCCGTCCCTCTCGTCCTGGTCCTGCTGTGGCAGCTCGCCGCCACCCAGGCGTGGATCGACGACCGCGTCTACCCGGCGCCGTCCACGATCCTCGTCGACGGCTGGCACCGCGCCGCGGACGGCGACCTGTGGCCGGACGTGTGGGCCACCCTCAAGCGCGTGCTCGCCGGATACGCGATCGGCACCGTCACCGGATACGCCCTCGGCCTCCTGATGGGCTCGCTCTCCGTCGTCCGCGCCGCCCTCGAACCCATGCTGGACGCCCTCTACGTCGTCCCGAAGCTGGCCCTGCTGCCGATCTTCCTGAACATGTTCGGCCTGGGCGAGGGCCCGCAGATCGCGCTGGTCGCCGCGACCGTCTTCTTCTTCGTCTGGATCTCCACGATGGCGGCGGTGCTCGCCGTCCCCTCCGGCCACCGGGACGCCGGCCAGGTCTTCGGCGCCTCTCCGTGGCAGATGTTCCGGCACGTCCTGCTGCCCGCGTCGCTGCCCGCGGTCCTGGTCGGCGCCCGCATCGCCGCGGGCGTCGCGGTCCTCGTGATCGTCGCCTCGGAGCAGATCGCGGCCACGAACGGCCTCGGCCACCTGATCTTCGACGCCCGCGCCCTCTTCCAGAACGACGTGATGTTCGTCGGCATCGTCTGTGTCGCCGTGCTCGGCGTCGTCTTCTCCGAACTGGTGCGCATCGCGGGCCGGCTGCTCACCCCGTGGGCTCCGCGCGACCGCGGCCGCGGCCAGTCCTGACCTCCACCGCCCCTTCCCGTACGGAGAATCCATGCGCACCAGACTCGTCTGTACGACCCTGCTCGCGACCGGCACCCTGCTCGCCTCGGCCGGCTGCGGCGGCAACAGCGACTCCTCGCCGGACACGGCCGCGAAGCCCCGCACGGTCAAGGCGGTGGCGGGCTGCGGGAAGACCGGCTGGACCGATCCGTCGGACCTGGCCGCCGACCGCGCACCCGCCCGCTGCGACAAGGGCACCCCGGCCCCGGTGAAGCTCACGAAGACCCGCAAGCTCACCATCGCGACCGGCACCCTGAGCGCCGAGTACGTGGCCCCGCTCGAACTGGCCGTACAGAAGGGCGAGTTCAAGAAGGAGGGTCTCGACGTCACCCTGAAGGTCCTGCCGACCCCGGACGCGCTCCCGCTGCTGGCCAAGGGGGACATCGACGCACAGTGGGCGGCGCCCGAGGCCGCGGTGATGAACGGCGTCAGCGGCGGCTTCGACATCAAGTGGGTCGCCGGGAACTTCTCCCCGGACCCGAAGTCCAAGAGCGGTATGTGGGTGCGACTGAAGAAGGGGCAGAGCCCGGACCACGTCCCGATGGCCGGACGCAGGCTCGGCACGATGATCGGCAAGGGCTCGGTCATCTCGTACCCCATGGACAAGGCGCTGAAGAAGCACGGCGGCGGCCTTGACAAGATCCAGTTCCAGCAGCTGGGCTCGGCCGACGTCCTGACCGCGCTCCAGAACGGCGGGGTCGACTCGGCATGGCTGCTCGACCCGGTGTGGCGCAAGGTCGACGGCGACAAGCGGTACGCGTTCCTGGGCGGTCAGCCGCTCGGCGAACCCCTCGGCGGTCTCCTGTTCGGCCCGAAGCTCCTCAAGGAGGACCCGGACGCCGGGGTCGCGCTGCTGCGCGCGTACATCCGCACGGTCAACACGTACTTCGCGGGCGACTACAAGAAGGACCCGGCGTTCGTCGCCGACCTCGCCGGGCTCCTGAAGACCGACAAGGCCGTACTGGAGTCGACGCCGTCGCTGCGGATGGACTGGGAGATCAGGGCAGGCACGACGGACCGGCTCCAGGCCGCGTACCGTGCGGCCGGCGTCTCCAAGGGGGACCCGCTTCCGGAGGACAAGGTCGTGGACCGGGCGCTGTACGGGGAGGCGGTGGGCCACAAGCCGTGACCCCGGGCTCACCCGGCCGGAAACAGAGCTGAGGCCCGAAACCATTGGTTTCGGGCCTCAGACCTTCAGTAGCGGGGACAGGATTTGAACCTGCGACCTCTGGGTTATGAGCCCAGCGAGCTACCGAGCTGCTCCACCCCGCGTCGGTAAACACGACTCTACGCGACCGCCCCCGACCAGCGCAAATCCCTTCCGGCGCCTGGCCTGCACGGGTGCGAACAGGCGGAAAAGGCCGGCGAAACGGGGTGCGGCGGGGCCCGTCCGGACCCCGCCGCACCCCGATGTGGCCTCCGCTACGCGGACAGCTCCGACCGCAGTGCGTCCCGCAACCGCCCGGCCCGCTCGGCCACCTCGGCCGGACCGAGCTCCACCGCCCGGTGCGCCCACCGCTGCCCCTCGACGAGGTCGCCGCGGCGCGCGCACAGCAGCGCGAGCCGCAGCGCCGCGCGCCCGTGACCGGCGTCGGCCGCGCGCGTCCACCACAGCGCGGCCTCCGGCTCGCTCCCCTCGCGGGCGAGCAGCAGCCCCAGGTTGAACGCACCGTTGCGCGAGCCCGCCTCCGCGGCCTCGCGGTACCAGCGCGCCGCGCAGACGATGTCGCCCCGCGCCGCGGCCAGCATCCCGACGCGCACCTGCGCGCGCCGGTGCCCCTGCTCGGCGGCCCGCTCGTACCACTCCTCGCACTCGGCGCGCTCACTGACGCACTCGCCGAGCGCGGGGGGCCCGACCGGGGGCTGCCGCGCGTCGAGGACCGTGGCCAGGCGGTACGCGCCCTCCGCGCTGCCCCCGCCTGCGGCGCACCGCAGATGCCGCTCGGCGTCCCGCTCGTCGCCGTCCCGCAGCCGGGCGATCCCGGCCTGGAGCGCGGCCTCGGTGTGCCCGCCCGCCGCGGCCCGCTCGTACCACTGGAGGGCGGCGCCCTCGTCGTCCCGGCCGGCGTACAGGATGCCGAGGTTGAAGGCGGCGTCCACGCTGCCCGCCTCGGCGGCCTTGGAGAACCACGGCTCGGCGCCCGCCGCGTCGCCGCCCTGGAGAAGCAGCACGGCCAGCGCGTTCGCCGCCTCGCGGTGGCCCGCGTACGCGGCACGCCGGTACCACTGGTCGGCCTGCGCGGTGCGGCCCTGCTCGGCGCAGAGCAGGCCGAGGTTGTACGCGCCGTTGATGTCGCCCGCGTCCATGGCGGCGCGGTACCAACGCTCGGCGGTCTGGGTCTCGCCGCGCTGGGCGTGCAGCGCGCCGAGCGCGTTGGCAGCGTTGCCGTCGCCCTCCTGGGCGGCGCGCAGCCACCAGACCCCGGCGCTCTCCTCGTCACCGGCGTCGCGCAGCAGGAAGCCGAGCGCGCAGGCGGCGCGGGGCTCGCCGTCCTTCGCGGAGTTCAGGTACCAGCGGCCGGCCTCCTTGAGCTCGCCGCGCTTCTCCAGGATCGCTCCGAGGTGCAGGGCGGCACGGCGGTGTCCGCGCGCGGCGGCCTGGCGGTACCACTGTTCGGCCTCCGCGGCCGCGGGCAGCTTCCTGCGGGCGCCGGTCGCGGTCGCGTCGCCGGGGGCGTCGCTGTCGTCGGCGGGCGCGGGCGCACCACGCAGCGCTCCCTCGGGACGCTCCTGTGCGGCACGCCGGTCGAGGGTGCGGGCGAGCCGGTAGGCGGCCTCGCGATGGCCGTGCTCGGCGGCGGCGCGCATCCAGCGCTCGGCGCCGACATCGCTGCGGTGTTCGAGGAGGTCGGCCAGCGCGTACGCGCCGAGGGCGTGGCCCTGTTCGGCGGACTGCCGCAGCCAGTACTCGGCGGCGGGCTCGTCGCCGCGCTCGCGGTGGTGGCGGCCGAGCGCGTGCGCGGCGGGGGCGGATCCGGCGACGGCGGCGATGCGCCACCAGCCGGCGGCCTCGTCCGCGTAACCGCGCTGGTGCAGCAGGACACCGAGGTTGTTGGCGGCGGCGCGGTCGCCCGCGGCGGTGGCAGCGCGCAGCTGGGGCTCGGCTCCGTCGAGGTCACCGCGGCGCAGCAGCATGGCTCCGAGGACACTCATCGCCTCGACGTCGCCGGACTCGGCGGCCGGCCGATGGCGTTCTTCCTCTGCGGCCGCCCCGGGTTCCTCCCGGTCGGCCGGCTGCACAAACCGCCCTGTCTCCAACAGAGTTGCCTTGTCCCCCATAACGTCCATCGTCGCACCACCTGCAACCTGGGTACACCTGGTATACCGCAGCCAGTGAGGTCACTACAGCGTTTTGTCGACATGCCCACAGAGAGATAAGTGAAACACGAAAACCTCAACTACCCCCGGGAGAGGCACGCTTCGCACGTACAGACGGTTCCCACGCACACGACGAAGGCCCGGATCCTGAAAGATCAGGATCCGGGCCTTCGTCTTCAGTAGCGGGGACAGGATTTGAACCTGCGACCTCTGGGTTATGAGCCCAGCGAGCTACCGAGCTGCTCCACCCCGCGCCGTTGTGTTCAAACCGTACCACGGCGCGAGGTGGGTCTTCGCTCAGCTGCTCGAGCCCCCACTGTCCTTGTCGGCGCTCTGATCAGCGCTCTTGTCGCTGGACTTGTCGGCGCTCTTGTCCCCGCCCTTGCCGTCGCCGGCCGCCTTGTCGGCCGCGGACTGGGCCTTCTCGGCACGCTGGAGGGCCTCCTCCAGCTTGTCCTGCGCGTCGGCGTAGGCGTGCAGGTCGCCCTTCTTCATGGCGGCCTGGCCGTCCTCGAAGGCCTTCTCGGCGTCCGCGAGGGCTTCCTTGACGGTGGAGTTCTCCGGTGGCTTCGTGGTGTCGCCACCGGGCTTCTCCGGCTCGGCGGGCTGCGCGCCGTCCACGCCGAACGCCTGGTTCAGCGCGTCCCCGAGGTTGTCGGCGAATCCCGTTCTGTCGCCGTAGGAGACCGCGACCTTGCGCAGCAGCGGATACTCCGCGTTGCGCCCCTGTGCGTAGATCGGCTCGACGTACAGGAAGCCCTTGTCGAGCGGCACCGTCAGCAGATTGCCATACAGGACCGTCGAGTCGGCGCCCTTCATGTCGCGGACGAAGTTCGCCACGGAAGACAGGGAGTTGAGCTTGTTCTGCACCTGTTCGGGGCCGTAGACCTTGTCCTCGGTGACCCGCAGCAGTCTTATCGTCCCGTAGTCCTTGCTGGTGGCATCGGCGTCGACCGCCATGAACGCGCGCAGGTTGGGGCGCCCGCTCGGGGTGAACGTCGTCGTCAGCGAGAACTGCTGGTCGCTCTGGCCCGGCATCTTCATGGACAGGTAGTACGGCGGGACCGCGCTGTTGTCCTTCTTCGTCGGGTCGTTCGGGACCTGCCACGCATCGGACGCGTTGTAGAACTGGTCGGAGTCCGTGACGTGGTACAGGGACAGCAGTTCGCGCTGCACCTTGAACATGTCCTGCGGGTACCGCAGATGGTCCTTGAGCGCCTGCGGGATCGCGCTCTTGGGCTCGACCGTGCCGGGGAACGCCTTCTTCCAGGTCTTGAGGACCGGGTCCTTGTCGTCCCACGTGTACAGCTTCACCGTGCCGTCGTAGGCGTCGACGGTGGCCTTCACCGAGTTGCGGATGTAGTTGACCTGGTTCTGCTGGGCCACCACCGCGCGCTGGTTGTCGCCCTCGTTGAGGGAGTCGGCCGTCGTGTCACCGAGCGTCGTACGGGACGCGTACGGGTATCCGTTCGACGTCGTGTACGCGTCGACGACCCACTGGATCTTGCCCTTGACGACCGCCGGGTACGCGTCGCCGTCGATCGTCAGCCAGGGGGCTACCGCCTCGACGCGCTCCTTGGGCGTGCGGTTGTAAAGGATCTTCGAGCCCTCGCCGATGGCTCCCGAGTACAGGATCTGCGGCTCGCTGAAGGACACCGCGTACGCGGCGCGGGTGATCGGGTTGGAGAGTCCGACGCCGCCCTCGCCGCTGTAGCTCGTGGTCTTCTGGGTGCCGTCGTCCTGCTCGTAGTCGAGCTCCTTCTGGGGCCCGCCGACGATCGAGTACTGGCGGGTCTTCTCGCCGTAGTAGATCCGCTGCTGGTACGAGCCCAGGGTGCCGCCGGCGGGCAGGCCCGACTCGGTGAACAGGGGCGCGCCCGGGGAGTCCGGGTCGGTCTGCGTGCCCTTGGCCGCGACCGCTCCGAAGCCGTGCGTGTAGGTGAAGTGGTCGTTGATCCAGTTCCGCTTCTCGACGCCCGCGAGGTTGAGCTCACGCAGGCCGATGACGGTGTCCTGGCCCTTGTAGCGGTCGACGTCGAGGGTCTTCGGGAACTGGTAGTACTTCCGCTCCTGCTCCAGCTGCTGGAACGTCGGCGAGACCACGTTCGGATCGTTGACCCGGTAGCTGGCCGCCGAGTCGGCGTCCGTGCGCTGCTTCTTGGAGTCCTTGACCGTGCCCTTGCCGGTGTAGTCCACGGGGGACACCCCGGCGATCCCGTACGCCTTGCGGGTCGCCTCGATGTTCTTCTCGATGTACGGGGCTTCCTTGGACTGCTCGTTCGGCTGCACCTGGAACTTCTGCACGATGGCCGGGTACAGGCCGCCGATCAGGATCGCGGAGAGCACCATCAGGCCGAAGCCGATGACGGGCAGCTGCCAGGTGCGCCGCCACAGCGTCGCGAAGAACAGCACGGCGCAGATCGCGGCGATGCAGAACAGGATGGTCTTGGCGGGCAGATACGCGTTCGCGTCGACGTACCGCAGGCCCGTCCAGTTGTCCGTCGCCTTGAAGTCGCTGGACTTCACCGCGAGCCCGTACCGGTCGAGCCAGTACGCGACCGCCTTGAGGGCCACGAACACGCCGAGCAGCACGGAGAGATGGCCGGTGGCCGCGGCGGTGGCGCGCGCGCCGGGGCTGGTGATCCGCAGCCCGCCGTACAGGTAGTGGGTCAGCGCGGCCGAGATCAGGGAGAGGATCGTCGCCGCGAAGCCGAAGCCGAGCAGGAACCGGAACCACGGCAGGTCGAACGCGTAGAAGGCCACGTCGAGGTGGAACTGGGGGTCCTTCTGGTGGAACGGCACGCCGTTCACCCACATCAGCCACGTGCGCCACTGGGTGGCGGCGGAGGCGCCCGCGATGAGGCCGACCAGCGCCGTGATGCCGACCAGCAGCCACTTCTTGTACGGCGCGATGCTCATGCGGTACCGGTCGAGGCTCTGCTGCTCCATCGACATGGCGCTCAGCGGGGGCCGCAGCCGGTGCGCGAGCCAGATGTTCAGCCCGACAGCGATCGCCATCAGCAGCCCGAAGACGAAGAACAGCCCGATCTTCGTCCACAGGGTGGTCGTGAAGACGGACGAGTAATTGACCGATCGGTACCAGAGCCAGTCGGTCCAGAACCCTGCGAACATGACGAACGCCATGCCCAGCACGGCAAGGACGCCGAGCGTCATGAGCAGGGAACGGACTCGCCGGGACGGTCGGCCCACTCTCATCCGTGGCCCCGTCGGGCCTCCGCCGCGGTCCGGCATCTGGAAAGCCAAGGTGCGCACCTCGAAAAGTTCGAAATCGATCGGTCAGGCCCCCGTGATCGCGGACCCATCACCTATGCAACTTACTCACGCTTTACTCAGTTCCCGGTTCCGGGTACTAACGAGGCAGGATTGTGACCATGTCCAACACTCCCATGGCAGCCAGCCCGCTCACCCGGGCCGTACTCGAGATCGACGAGTACGCCTCCGGCCTCGGCTGGGACCAGCCCGCCCGCCTCTTCGCCCTCGTCGACACCGCCCGCCTGCGGGCCCAGGAACCCGGCCTCGCGGCCCAGCTCGGCCTGGACGGCGAGCAGGAGGCCGCGGCCTTCACCCCGATCGAGCAGGACGAGGTGCCCGCCGACAAGCCGCTCGACGAGTTCCTCGGCACCATCGCCTGGCCCGACCCGGTGGTCGGCTGCGCCCTGACGGTGGAGCGGCTGATGCTGCCGCCGTCCGCGGAGGCCTCCGTTCCGGAGGGCCTCGGTGAGGCGGAGCTCGCCCGGTGGGTGGCGAAGCACCCGGGCCGTCAGGAGGTCCGGATGACGGTCGCGGTGCTGCGTGACGGTGCGCGCGAGTCGGCGCTGCGCCTGCGCGAGAAGGACTCCCCCACCGAGGTCCTCACCGGGTCGGACCTGGTCCCGGGCCTGGCCGAGGCCCTCGCGGCGACGTTCGCGGAGTAACACCCTCACTGCACGGAGGGGGCGCCGCACGGTGTGCGGCGCCCCCTTTCATGAACCTCGTGTCACCCCTTGACCGTGCACTTCGGCAGGTCGGCGGTGTTGCCCGAACGGATGTCCTTGAGCGCGTCCATCGCGTCGTCGATGGTGTTGACCTTGACGAGGGTGAGTCCGCCCGGGACGTCCTTGGCCGCCTCGGCGCAGTTGTCCTTCGGGGTCAGGAAGTAGCGCGCGCCCTTGCCGCGGGCGCCGACGGTCTTCATCTGGATGCCGCCGATCGGGCCGACTTTGCCGTCGTCGTCGATGGTGCCCGTACCGGCCACGAACTTGCCGCCGGTCAGGTCCTCGGGCGTCAGCTTGTCGACAATGCCGAGTGCGAACATCAGTCCGGCGCTGGGGCCGCCGACGTCGGCGAGCTTGATGTCGATGGCGAACGGAAACGTGTGATCGGTGCCGGCCTGGATGCCGACGATCGCACGGCCGTCCTTGGCCTTGTCCGTGGTGACCGTGACGTTCCGCGTGCGGGTGGCCTCCTTGCCCTCCTTCTCGGCGGCGGCCGCGTCCTTGACGGGCACGATCGTGAAGGAGACGTCCTCGCCCGGCTTGTGCTTGGTGACGAGCTTCGCGACGTCGGCCGGCTTCTCGACCTTGACGCCGTCGACGGCCTTGATCACGTCACCGGCGTGCAGCCGTCCCTCGGAGGGGCTGCCCTTGATGACCGACTGGACGATCACCCAGGACTTCACGGGGATCTTCAGCTCGTTCAGGGCGGCGACCTTGGCGCTCTCCTGGGACTGGCTGAACTCCTCGGCGTTCTCCTGCGAGGACTGCTGCTCGGTCTTGCCGTCGGGGTAGAGCGTGGCGTGCGGCACGACGATGCTGTCGTGCGCGAGCCAGCCGTAGACCGCCGAGACGAGGTTCATGTTGTAGTCGGCGCTCGTGACCCGGACCGTCGTCATGTTGAGGTGACCGGTCGTCGGGTACGTCTTGCGGCCGGAGATCTGGAGCACCGGCTCGCCGTCGTGGTCCCCGAGCGTGTTGACCGTCGGTCCCGGGGTCATCTCCGCGTACGGAACTTTGATGAGCACTCCCGCGCAGAGCAGCGCGATCAGCATCAGGGTCGAGGCGAGCATCGTCGCGGTGCGGCGTGGCATGGAACGACAGTACGGGACCGGTCTGTCAGTGCACCGCTGGGGCGTCCGTCCGGGACTCGACTCCGGACGGCGAGTCGGCAGCCGGGGCGAGGTGATCCGTTTCCGTCCCGGTGTGCGCGCGTTCCATCGCCTCGCGGAAGCGGGCGTACCCGTTGAGTTCCGTCACGTCGCCGGTCTTGCGGTTCCGTGCGGCCCAACTGCCCCACAAACCGGCGCCGACCGCTGCGACAAGCGGAATGAGCAGCCACAAGAGCGCCGCCATGCCGGACCTCCGACCCGTGAGCCATTACAACTGACTGATCAGCAGATTAACCATCCACTGCGTCAACGCTCGCCGCCGGGGTGCGGTTACGCAACCGGAACCGCCCGTGTGGGCGAAGGCGGGGATCGTGGCCGGGGTCCGGGAGGTCAGCAGGCGCCGACCCACTCCTCGGTGCCGTCCGAGAACTTCTGGTGCTTCCAGATGGGTACCTCGTGCTTGAGGTCGTCGATCAGCTTGCGGCAGGCCTCGAAGGCCTCGCCGCGGTGCGGGCAGGACACGGCGACGACGACCGCGATGTCGCCGACCGCCAGATCGCCCACCCGGTGGACGGCCGCGAGCGCGCGCACCGGGTACTGGGCGACGACCTTCTCGGCGACGGTCCGCATCTCGGCCTCGGCGGAGGGGTGGCACGAGTACCCGAGCGCGTCGACGTCGGCGCCGCCGTCGTGATTGCGCACCGTCCCCACGAACAGCGTCGTTCCGCCCGCCGCGTCCTCCCCGACGGCCCGGAACACCTCGTCCACGGACAAGGGCGTGTCGCGGATCGCGATGAGCCGGATGGGGTCCTGCGCCGGCTGCTCTCCGGGGTGGTCGTTCGTGGTGCGTGCCATGAGGTCATGGTGCCGTACGCGGCCACCGGCACGGAATAGCGCTTTCCACCGGCACGCGCGCGTAGTGGGTTGGAGCCTCCTACAGGGAGCGCCGGTCCGGCAGCCCGCCGGGGCGGGGCGTCAGATCCTGCGCCTGGCCTTGCGGGCCCGGCGCACGACGGCGGCCGCACCGAGCAGGGCCACGGTGGCTCCGGCCGCTCCGGCGGCGGTCGCGTCCTTGCGTCCGAGGCGGCGGCCCGCGACGGTGTGCCGTCCGGCGACCTCTTCGAGGAGTTCGGCGAGGACCTCCTCGTTGGTCCACTGGGGGCGCCATCCCGCGTCGTGCAGCCGGCTCACGCTGACCACCCAGGGGTACATCGTGTACGCGAGGTCGCCGGCGGGGGACGGGGTGAGCCCGATCCGGTGAAGCCGGGCGGCGGCGCCCAGGGCGACCGCCGAGGGCAGCTCCATGCGGCGGATCCCGCTGAGCTCCTCGACCTCCTCCTGCTCCAGCCAGCCGTCGCAGCCGACGGCGAGTTCCCCTTCGGCCTTCTCCAGGACGGCGTACTCGAGGGCGCTGCACAGGTCCTCGACGTGGCAGAACTGCCAGGCGGGCCGGGATCCCGCCACGACGAGGAGCCTCGGCGACTCGAAGTACCTGGTCAGGGCGGTGTCGGTGCCGCCGACGAGGGTGGCGGGGCGGACCACGGTCACATTGAGTCCCGGGTGGGCGCGCGGCGCGCGGCGGGCGAGCCGCTCGACCTCCAGGAGATCGCCGACGCCGGTGGCCTCCGCGGTCGCCCGCAGTTCGGCGTCCTCGGAGAGCGGCAGTTCGTTGTCCTCGAGCGCTCCGTAGACCATCGCCGAGGTGCACAGGACGACACGGTGCACGCCGGCGGCGGCCGCGGCGGTGAGCACCGTCTGGGTGCCGCGCACGTTGTACGCCGTACGGGCGGCGGGGTCGGTCTCCAGGTCGAGGTCGAGCGCGAGATGCACGACGACGTCCGCGCCGCGCAGCTTCTCCGCGATCGCCGGGTCACGCACGTCCAGGATGTGCCAGGTCGCGGACGCGCATTCGCCGCGCCGCTCGTCGATGGCCAGGACCTGCTTGATCTCGTCGGATGCGGCGAGGCGCTCGGTGAGGAGCGCGCCGACGCCGGAGGCGGCACCGGTGACCGCGACGACGGGGCCGCGCCCACCGGAACTGGTCGAAGGGTTTCGCGCTGCGCGAACCTGTGGATCTGGGGAACTCACCGGGCGTCTCCAGCGGTTGTATTCAGTACGTACGTGTATGACGCGTACGTACCAGGAGGCATCCATCCTGCCGCAGGCCATGAGTCGGCGGAGCACCGAGGCCCGATCGCGCCACGGTGTCTACGCTGGGTGTGTAGTCGGGCAAACGCCGCCGGGACAGAACCGGTGGCCTTACCAGCCGAGGAATCCCGTGAGTGACACCCCATTCGGATTCGGCCTTCCGCCGGAGGAGCCGGACGACGGCGACGAGGGCAAGAAGAAGGATCAGCAGGGCGGTGGCGGTCAGGGCCCTGCCAACCCCTTCGGTTTCGGAGGGCTGCCCGGCGCGGGCGGCGGGGAAAACCCGTTCGCCGCGATGTTCGGTTCCCTGAACCCCAATGACCTGGGAGCCGCCTTCCAGCAGCTCGGCCAGATGCTCTCGTACGAGGGCGGCCCGGTGAACTGGGAGATGGCCAAGGACATCGCCCGTCAGACGGTCTCCCAGGGCACCGCAGACGGCACCAAGGACGCGAGTGTCGGCCCCGCCGAGCGCTCGCAGGTCGAGGAGGCCGTGCGCCTCGCCGACCTGTGGCTCGACGACGCGACGTCGCTGCCGTCGGGCGCCGGGTCCGCGGTGGCGTGGAGCCGCGCCGAGTGGGTCGAGGCGACCCTCCCGGTGTGGAAGGAACTCGTCGACCCGGTCGCCGAGCGTGTCGGCCTGGCCATGGGCGACGTCCTTCCCGAGGAGATGCAGGCCATGGCCGGCCCGCTCATCGGGATGATGCGCTCCATGGGCGGCGCCATGTTCGGCTCGCAGATCGGGCAGGCCGTGGGCGTCCTCGCGGGCGAGGTCGTCGGCTCGACCGACATCGGTCTGCCGCTCGGCCCGGCCGGCAAGGCGGCGCTCCTGCCGGGGAACATCGAGGCGTTCGGCAAGGACCTCGGCATCCCCAAGGAGGAGGTGCGGCTCTACCTGGCGCTGCGCGAGGCCGCCCACCAGCGGCTCTTCTCGCACGTGCCGTGGCTGCGTTCGCACCTGTTCGGCGCGGTCGAGGGGTACGCGCGCGGCATCAAGGTCGACACGGCGAAGCTGGAGGACGCGGTCGGCCAGCTCGACCCGCAGAACCCGGAGCAGCTGCAGGAGGCCCTTCAGCAGGGCATGTTCCAGCCGGAGGACACTCCGGAGCAGAAGGCCGCCCTGGCCCGCCTGGAGACCGCTCTCGCGCTCGTCGAGGGCTGGGTCGACGCCGTGGTCCACGCGGCCGCGAAGCCGCGCCTGTCGTCGGCCGACGCGCTCCGTGAGACGCTGCGCCGCCGCCGGGCGACCGGTGGCCCCGCGGAGCAGACGTTCGCCACGCTGATCGGCCTGGAGCTGCGTCCGCGCCGTCTGCGGGACGCCTCGCGGCTGTGGGCCTCGCTGACGGACGCGCGCGGTGTGGACGGGCGCGACGGCCTGTGGGCGCACCCGGACATGCTGCCGACGGCCTCGGACCTCGACGACCCGGACGGCTTCGTGCACCGCGAGCAGCTGGACTTCTCCGAGATCGACAAGATGCTCGGGGAGGCGGCGCGCGGCGGCCTGGACAAGCCGAACCTCTCCAAGGAGGACGACTCCAAGGGCGACGGTCCCGCGGACGGTCCCGAGGGCGACTCCAAGGACGACGAGGGCAAGTGACGCTGCACGACGACGCGGTCCTCGTACTGAAGGCCTACGAGGGCCAGCCGGAGCTGCGCCAGGCGTACCTGGACCACCTCTCGGCCCATCCCGAGGACGGCATGTGGAAGGCCTGCACGGACGGGCATCTGACGGCGAGCGCGCTGGTCGTCGACCCGTCCCGCGGGCGGGTGCTGCTGACGCTGCACAAGAAGCTCCAGATGTGGCTGCAGATGGGCGGCCACTGCGAGCCGGGTGACCTGACGCTCGCCGACGCCGCGCTGCGGGAGGCGACCGAGGAGTCCGGCATTCCTGGGCTCACGCTCCTGCCGGGCGGCCCCGTGCGGCTCGACCGGCATCCCATCCCGGGACCGTGCACGCGGCATCTCGACACGCAGTACGCGGCTCTCGCTCCCGCCGACGCGGTTGCCGCCATCAGTGACGAGTCACTCGATCTGCGCTGGTTCCCGTACGACCAGGTCGCGGATGTGGCGGACGAGTCCGTCGTGCGCCTGGTGGAGGCGACGCGCGCCCGATTGTGAATGGGCATGTGTAAGGGGCGGCCACCGCGGTGGCCGCCCCTTACACATGCCTCATGGCTGTTCTTCAGGGATCAGCTCCAGACGTTGCCCTGGTTCTGGCCGCGGGCACCCTGCTGGCCCATGCCGTACTGGGCGCCGAGGCCCTGGCCGATCACCGCGTTCTGCGGGGGCAGCAGCTCGCTGGGCTGCACGAGGGCGTACCCCTGGCCCATGAAGCTGAGCTCCCAGCCCTCCCCCGTGTTGCCGCGGCGCCGCCACACTCCGGAGGAGTGCGTCTGGGCCTGCATCTGCACGCGCAGGCCGTTGGACCAGGCGACGATCGCGTCCGCGTCGGCGTTGACGTAGCGGTCCGGGGTGACCTGGAGCATCAGCGGCTGCCCCGACGTCATCAGGGCGACCTTGCCGCGCCCGGTGATGTTGAGCTGGTACTTGCCGGAGCCGGAGATGCCGTACTGGCTGTCGACGGCGACGACCTGGTAGCTGAGCGAGGAGTCGAGCGCGAGGACGTAACTGCTGTCCACGGTCAGACCGTCCTGCTCGACCTCCACCACATGGATGTACTGGGCGAGATTGGCGAGATAGACGGTGCCCTGCCCGTGGCAGCGCATCAGGTCCAGGCCCTCACCGGTGCTGGCGCGGGCGCGCCGCTGACCGGAGGTCTGGATCTCGCCGTCGAACTCGACAAGCCCCTGATAGGCGACCATGGCGCCCTTGCGGGCGAGGATGTCGTCGTGGCCTTCCAGGGTGACCTGCAGCATCTGCGGGTTCTGGACGGCGTAACGCTCCTGGGTCTGCTGCGCGGAGTGCGCGAAAAGCGGGCTCTGCATGGTGTTCCGTTCCCCCTCAGCCCCGGACTCGGAGGCGGTCGGTGCTGTCCTCACTGGGCTGTACGACGACGATGCCTTCCCCGGAGAAGCCCATCTGGTAGGCCTCGCCGCTGCCGCGCCCGATGAGCGAGCCGGCCTTGAAGCTGCGCTTGCCCTTCACCTTGAGGTTCGGGGACCAGGCGATCAGCGCGTCCGGGTCGACGTACGTCTCGTCCTCGCCGCGGCCGCAATCGACGACGATGGGGGTGCCCCGGGACGTGAGGGCGACATAGCCCTGCCCGGAGATCTTGATGTTCCACAGGCCCTGGCCGGCGAACTTGGCGAGGCCCTTGACGCGCTCGACGCCCCACTGGAGGTGCGCGTCGAAGGCGAGCAGATTCGTGCCGTTCACCGAGATCGAGTCGCCGCCGAGGTTGATGACGACGATCTCGGCTCCGTAGTCGGCGAGGTACAGGATGCCGTCTCCGGTGGCCTTCATCAGGGGCGCGCCCTCGCCGGTGATCCAGTCGCGGGCGATCTGGCGGACGGCGGGCGGGTTGGGCTCGTACTGGACGAACCCTTCGTAGGCGACCATCGAGCCCACGCGCGCGAGGAGGTCGTTGCCGGTCTGCATGGCGACCTTGAGCATGTTGGCGCCGTGGTTCTCCATGCGGGCGGCTACCGGGGTCGGGGCGTAGCCCGCGAGCGGCTGGTTCATGACGGGCTCCCTCAGACCTCGAACGGCTGGACGACGATGAAGTTCCCTGGCGCACCCCGGAACTGGAGGTTCACGCTCTCCCCGCTGTGTCCCGGGTAGGCGTTGTAGCGCATGCGCACCTGGCTGGACACGATCGCCTGCGCGGCGGCCGACCAGGCGACGACCGCGTTGCAGTCGGCGAACGTCGTCGGTGTCACGGGCAGCACGACGGGCGTGCCGTGCGTCTTGACGACGACCGTGCCCGTGCCCTGGAACTGCATGACGAACAGGGCGCCGCCGGGAATGCCGTGCCCCTCGATCCGGCGCACCTCGTGCTGGAGGCTCTCGTCGAACGCCAGCACGCTCTCCGCTGATACGCAGATCGCGTCGCCCTGGAGCTCGATGGGGTGCAGATGTGTGGCCTCTTCCGCGAGGAAGACCTGGCCGCGGCCGGTGCAGCGCATCAGCTGCATCTCCTGGCCGGTCGCGTTGCCCACGATCCGGCCGGCGAAGCCCGCGCCCTTGTAACTGAACTCGACCTTGCCCTGATAGAGCACCATGCTGCCCTGACGGGCGAGCACCGGCTGGTCGCTGGCGCCGAGGTCGACGCGGATCAGCTTCTTGTTCTGCAGGGTCCACCGCTGACCGGTGGGCGCCTCGCGGAACGCCGAGAGCGCGGCGGCGACACCGGGAGCACCTCCGCCCTGCGGCACACCCTGAGGTGCCCCGTACGGCGACGGAGCGCCCTGCTGGCCGGGGAACTGACCGGGCGGCTGCTGCCCGTAGCCGGGAGGCGCGGTCGGCTGACCGTAGCCCGGCGGCGGGGTCGGCGCCTGGGGCTGCTGCCCGTAGCCGGGAGGCGCGGTCGGCTGACCGTAGCCCGGCGGCGGGGGCGCGGTCTGACCGGGCACCTGTCCGATGGGCGGCGCGTGCGGGGTGGGCGCGGCCGGCGGCTGCATGGTGCCGGGCGGTGTGGCCAGCGGCGCGATGATCGTCGGCGCGGCGTGCACCGGCGGCGGGGCCGGGGCGGGCGCGGGCGGCGGCGTGGCTCCCTGCGGCGGCGCGTATCCCTGCTGCGCGGGCGCGGGCGTCGCGGGCGCGCCGAACGCGGGTGGCGCCGCGGCCTGCGCGGGCGGCGCGAACGACGGCGCACCGGACTGCTGCGGCGGCGCGGCGGCGGGCTCCTCCTCGGCGACCTCACCGCCGAAGTTCTTCAGCAGCGCGTCGAGTCCACCGTCGAAGCCCTGCCCGACGGCCGCGAACCGCCAGACGTCCTTCAGATAGAAGTCGCCCAGCATCACGGCACGTTCGGTCGAGAACTCCGTGCCGTTGAACGAATAGCGGGCGACCTCTTCGCCACCCGCGACGATCCGTACGTATCCGGGGGCGATCTGCGACATCTGTCCCGCACCGTCGATCGTCGCGGTGAACGAGAGCTTCTGGATGTTCGCCGGGATCCGGTCGAGGGTGACGCGGAAGGACTCGCTGTCGCCGGCCTGCGCACCGAGAAGCTGAATCGACTCCTCGGGCGACTTCGGCTGGTTGAAGAAGACGAAATACCGGTCGTCCGAGAGCCGTTCGTCGGCGTCAAGACCGAAGCAGCTGATGTCGAAGGTCAGCCCGGGCCCCGTGATCTGCACGCCTACGTACAGATCGGTGCCCGCGGTGAGGTCACTGATCCTGGCCTTGTGGCCGCGTTGGAATTCCCTGGCCATACGTAACGACCGTCCCCCATCCCGAAGGTGAATACGTCGCGTCAGGCTAACCGCTCACGCCGACAGCGGCGGCAGCCGGTACAGCCCTGGTACACAACGGGCACCTGGCGGGCGGAATCAGCGAAGGGGCGACGGACGGTCAGGCCGGGCCCGGACGTTCACTCCTGTGCGGTCATTCCTCCGCAGTCACTCTTCGCGGGCGGCCGGCAGGTGCGGCAGACGGTCGGCCGCGACGACACCCTCGAGATAGCCCCGCGCCCGCTCCGTGCGCGGATACGCCTCAAGGAGACGCCAGAACCGCGGCCCGTGCCCCGGCACCAGCAGATGCGCCAACTCGTGTACGAGTACGTAGTCGACGACGTACTCCGGCATTCCCTGCAGCCGGTGCGACAGCCGGATGCTGCCCTCGGACGGCGTGCACGACCCCCAACGCGTGTTCTGATTCGTCACCCAGCGCACGGACGTGGGACGGGCCCGGCCTTCGAAGCACTGCTCGGACAGCCGCTCCGCCCGCTCGGCGAGCTCCGCGTCCCCCAGGACCCGCTTGCTCTCCTGCGCGGCCAGCTTGTCGAGCATGACGTTGACCCAGCGCTTCTCCTCGGCCTCCGACATACGGGCCGGAATGAGGACGACGGTCCGGTCACCCTCGCGATACGCGGAGACCGTCCGGCGTCGCCGGGCGCTCCTGCGGACCTCCACCGCGCTCGCCCTCGGGCCGCTCGGCGGCGGGCTGGTCGTGCTGCGCTGCGTGTTCGTGGCACGGTGCAGTGGGTCGGCGGGCACGCCCCGACGTTACCCGCTACGCATAGGGGAAGTCCCGCCTCCGGGAGTCTTCGGTGCGGCCCCGCGCCCCTCCCGCGCGATTTATACGACTAACACCCACCCCCTGTGGATAACTTTTCACACGGATTCCCCCCCGCCGTGCATCCTGGCAATCGACCGGCACACCACCCGAATTCCGGACCCCACTCACGTCACCAACTCCGCAAGGTTCACCAACCTCGACTTGACCACCAGAGCGAGAACACAGGCGCATCACGGGGGAACAGATGGGCACTACACCACCGACAGCCACGCATCGGACAGCCACGCATCCGATCCTGAAACCGGCGCTGCGACGCGGCTGGCGCGACCTCAACACCGTCCAGTTCGGCGTGGCACCCGCTCACGCCGTCGTACTCGGCCCGGTCGACACCGCGACCGGCACCTTCCTCACCCTCCTCGACGGAACCCGCGGCGTGGCTCTTCTACGCGACGAAGGCCGCCGGCTGGGACTCCCCGACGGCCATGTCGACGCCCTGCTCCATCGGCTGACCAGGGCCGGGCTGCTCGACGACGCCACCGGCGGCGGCCCGGCATTCGACGCGCTCCGCAAGCGCCAAGGAGTCCTCGACCGACTCCGCCCCGACCTCGCGGCCCTCACCGTCCTGTCCCCCGAACCAGCCGCAGGAGCAAAGAAGTTGGCGGCCCGCCGCAGCATGCGGATCCAGGTCCGGGGAACCGGCCGTGTCGGGACCGTCATCGCGTCCGTCCTGTCCGCCGCCGGCGTCGGCCACGTCGACGTGCGCGACGGGGGCTGCGTCGAACCGTGGGACGTCGCCCCGGGCGGACTCCCCGTCGAGTCCGTCGGAGAACGCCGTGACACGGCCGCGTACCGAGCCGTACGCAAGGCCGCCCCCGACCGCCCACCCCGCCCCGACCGCCGCTCCGGCCCACCCCCGTCCCAAGCCCTCCCCTCATCCCCCTCAGAGAGCCAAGCCCTGCCCCCGGCCGAGGAACCGGCCCTCTCCCTCGTGATCATCGCCCCGCGCGACGGCCTGTCCGCCCACACCCCCGACCCTGTGGCCGCCGAAGAACTCATCGCCTCGGGCACACCCCACCTCTACGCCGGAGTGGTCGAAGCCACCGGAGTCGTGGGCCCCTTGGTACTGCCCGGCGGCACCGCCTGCGCCGGCTGCCTCTCGCTGGACCGCACGGACCGCGACCCGACCTGGCCCCGGCTGCTCGCCCAATGGCGTTCCGGACGTCAACTCCAGGTACCCGCATGCGACCTGGCGCTCGCCACGGCCGTTGCCGGACTCACGGCAGCACACGCACTGGCCTTCCTCGACGGCGAACTGCCGTCCAGCACCGGCGCGCGCTGGGAGGCGTCGGCTCCCGGACTCGACTGGCACGCCCGCCCGGTATGGGCGCATCCGGACTGCTCATGCGGAGCAGGTGGGAGAAGTAAGGGGGAGCAGACCTCCGGGGGCGGAGAGCAGCACGACACAATGGCCGGGTAACCGCCACTGGCGGCACGGCAGGCTGGGACTTGGAGGGGCGCATGTCTGATCTTCCCCGGAAGGCGGTAACCCGTACTGCCAAACTGGCCGCGCTGCCACTCGGCTTCGCCGGGCGCGCGACCTGGGGCCTAGGCAAACGGATCGGCGGGAAGTCGGCCGAGATCGTCGGGCGGGAACTGCAACAGCGCACGGCGGACCAGCTCTTCAAGGTTCTCGGAGAGCTCAAGGGCGGCGCCATGAAGTTCGGGCAGGCCATGTCCGTCTTCGAATCCGCCCTCCCCGAGGAGGTCGCGGGCCCGTACCGCGCCGCGCTGACCAAACTCCAGGAAGCCGCGCCCCCGATGCCCACCAAGACGGTCCACGCCGTCCTCGCGGAACGGCTCGGCGACGACTGGCTGGAGAACTTCCAGGAGTTCGAGGACAAGCCCGCGGCAGCCGCATCGATAGGGCAGGTCCACCGCGCCATCTGGCACGACGGCCGCGAGGTCGCCGTCAAGGTGCAGTACCCAGGAGCCGGCGAGGCCCTGCTGTCCGACCTGAACCAACTCGGCCGCTTCGCCCGCCTCCTCGGCCCCCTGATCCCCGGCATGGACATCAAGCCGCTCATCACGGAACTACGCGACCGGGTGTCCGAAGAACTCGACTACGGGCTGGAGGCACAGGCCCAACGGGCCTGCGCGGAAGAGTTCGCCGACGATCCCGATGTGCACGTACCCGACGTGGTGCACCAGTGCGACCAGGTCCTCATCACCGAATGGATAGACGGAACACCGCTCTCCGAGGTGATCATCGACGGCACCGACGAGCAACGGGACCGGGCAGGACAGCTCCTCGCCCGCTTCCTGTTCTCGGGCCCGGCCCGCACCAGCCTGCTCCACGCCGATCCGCACCCGGGAAACTTCCGGCTGCTGCCCGACGAGAAGGACGGCTGGCGACTGGGAGTGCTCGACTTCGGCACCGTGGACCGGCTCCCCGGCGGCCTCCCCGAGACCATCGGCACCTCACTGCGTATGACCCTGGCGGGCAACGCGGAAGCGGTCTACGAACTGCTGCGCACCGAGGGCTTCGTCAAGGAGACGATCGACCTCGACCCCGACGCGGTGCTCGCGTACCTGCTGCCGATCATCGAGCCGGCCCTGGTCGACGAGTTCACCTTCACCCGCGGCTGGATGCGCAGCCAGGCCGCACGCATCGCCGACCTCCGCTCCCCCGCCCACCAGCTCGGCAAGCAGCTGAACCTGCCGCCCTCCTACCTCCTGATACATCGCGTGACCCTCAGCACCATCGGAGTCCTGTGCCAACTCGGCGCGACGGTACGGCTACGGGACGAACTGGAGAGGTGGCTACCGGGCTTCCTGGCGGCCGACGAGGAGCCGGACGACGAGACGGCAGGCGCCGTGGCTCACGGCACGATCGAGGGCACGGCCGGCAGGACAACCGACGACGCGACCGAGGACACGGCCGTCGGCACGGCCGAGGGCAGGGCGGTCGGCACGGCCGTCGGCACGGTTGAAGACATCACCGCGGAAGCAGTCGCGAGCGCGGGGCCGACCGAGGGTGCGGGGACGATCGAGGGCGCCTCGGCTGCTGAGGCGTGATCAAAAATTGGGGGTGGGTGGGGAGGGGGCGGGGGGGGGAGGGAAGCCCCCCAGGACTGCCCTCCCGAAGCTCACCACCACTCCGAATCGAGCCGCCCCTCAATAGCCGGCAGGTTCTCCCGGGCGCAGCGGTCGCAGTAGTGCCGACCGGTCCCGTTCTCCACTGAGTAGGTCCAGGTCGGCGGGGTGCCCTGGGCGGTGGTGCCACAGAGGGCGCACACGATGGTGCCGGGTTCGGGCTCGGGTCGCTGCGCTGAGCCGCCGTCAGGATGAGACGTCACATGGTGACGATATCTCCGTCTTCCGAGGGTGTGGGGCAACGCACCGCGGGGGCCGGTCCGTTGTGGATCGGCCCCCGCGGGGTGGGTCACTGCATGACCGCCATGGCGAGCGCGCGGCGGGCGCGCAGTGATGCGCGCTCGGCGCGGCGCTGCATCCGGCGGGCCGTTGCCAGGCGCAGTGCGCGGCGTTCGGCCTCGGCGGAGCGCAGCTGCTCGTGCATATGCGCACGAGCCAGCGCTTCTGGGATGAGTTGCATCTCTCGGGTCCTGTTCTGGCGCGAGTCGTTCGCGTCGGTGGTGGTGAAGTCTGGGGTCGCAGAGCCGGTGGGCTCGCTGGTGGACGGCTTCATCGGGGCCTGCTTCTGGGGGTCGTGCGTCAGGGGGCGGTCGATCGTTCCTCGTGCGTTCATGCCGCGACCGGGTTCTTGCGCGGGCGGCCACGCGGCCGCTTCCGGGCTACGACGACGCCCTGGACGAACAGCTCGCCGCCCCAGACGCCCCAGGGCTCACGCCGCTCCTTGGCGCCGGCGAGGCAGGCCTCGACGAGCGGGCAGGTGCGGCAGAGGGACTTGGCGTACTCGACGTCCGCCGGCGACTCCGCGAAGAAGACCTCGGGGTCGTAGGCACGGCAGGGGACGGGTACGCCGAGGTTCTCGATGGCGTCGTCGAGCGCGGTGAGCGTAGTCAGGGGGTTCAAGGTGGAGTCCTCCGTGAGACCGGGCGGGGGGAGAGTGTCTGAAGGCGGTACTGACGGGGCGTGCGCTTCGAGTTGCACGGTGTTGTCTTCCTCGTCTGGTCGTTCCGGCCTGTGGGCCGGGTGGCGGTGGTACCGGGTCTTTTCTTGTCCCGAGGCCCCTTCGTTCTGTTGTCCCGTGCGGGCAAAACAGAAGGGCCGCGGATCCCGGGTGGGGTTCCGCGGCCCTGAAGGCGCCGGCCTGATCGAAGATCAGGCTGGATCACTCCAGGGTTCGAGCCCACGGAAGGCCCACATCGTGTGGTGGTGCGTCGTCTGCTTCCGGGATCCGGCACCGGCCGCCGCAAAGGCATAGGCCTGGGCCTGTGCCGTTGCTACTGCTTCCGGTGCCTTGGTCGGTCGCTCATTGCTCTCGCGGACGGGAAGGTCGGCGAGAGACAGGAAGGACTCCGGACGGGCGGCGGGAATGCCGGACGCACCGGTGCCCAGGTTCGAGAAACCGAGCAGGCAGGAAGCGACGACCGAGCGATCGGTCATTTTGGCGGTGCTGATGAAGCTGGCGTTGATGCTGATCACTGGAATTCGCCTCCTCTCGGCGTCTCTGGGACCGGCGTGAACCGGTCCGACGGCTTTAGTACAGCACGGAACCAGTGCCTCGGAGAAGAGGCGCTGTTCCCGTGCTTAAGAACCTATGGGGATTGCTGGGGCATGCGCAAACTATTTTTTCGACGAGTTTGCATCAGTCGTCCTCGTCGACTCCTCCAACGCCCGCATCTGGGGCCCCACCTCCGCAGATGGTGAGCACGTCGGTGCCGAACCGGTTGAGCTTGCGCATGCCGACGCCGGGGATGCGGGCGAGTTGGGCCGCGTCTTCGGGCATGGCTTCGGCGATGGCGACGAGGGTCTTGTCGGTGAAGACGCAGAAGGCGGGCTGTCCGAGCTGTTGTGCCTGGTCGGCGCGCCAGTCGCGGAGTCGCTCGTAGAGGCCCTCGTCCATGTCGGAGGGGCAGTCCTCGCAGCGCATGAGTTTCATCTCGCCGGCGTCGGTGAGGGTGCGTCCGCAGACGTGGCAGCGGGCGACGGTTCGGGCGGTGCGGCGTCGGACGGGTCCGGTGGTGGTGCGGGGCGTCGTCGGCGTGCCGTGTTCGATGCCGCCTTGTCCGGTGCTCGTGTTGCGGGCCGTGGCTCCTGAGGTGCCTGGCCGGATGCCGTCCAGGAAGCGGCTGGGGCGGCGGTTGGGGCGGCCGCCGGGTGAGCGGGAGAGGGCCCAGGACAGGTTGAGGTGGTGGCGGGCCCGGGTGACGCCGACGTAGAGGAGGCGGCGTTCTTCCTCGATCTGTTCATCGGTCTTGGCGTACGTGATCGGCATCATGCCTTCGGCGAGACCGACGAGGAAGACGGCGTCCCATTCGAGGCCTTTGGCGGCGTGCAGGGAGGCGAGGGTGACGCCTTCGACGGTGGGTGCGTGCTGGGCGGCGGCGCGTTCGTCGAGTTCGGTGACGAGGTCGGTGAGGGTGGCGGTGGGTTTGGCGCTGGCGAAGTCCTCGGCGAGGCGTACGAGGGCGGCGAGGGATTCCCAGCGTTCACGGACGGCTCCGGAGCCGTCCGGGGGTTGGCTGGTCCAGCCTTCGCCGGAGAGGACGGCGCGGACCTGGGAGGGCAGGTCGACGGCGTCGTCGAGGAGGGAGTCGTTGTTTCCGAAGCGGGCGGCGCTGCGGAGGGCGTGGCCGGCTTTGCGTACTTCCGCGCGTTCGAAGAAGCGTTCTGCTCCGCGGAGCTGGTAGGGGATGCCGGCGTCGGCGAGGGCTTGCTCGTAGATCTCGGACTGTCCGTTGGTGCGGAACAGGATGGCGATTTCGCCGGCGGAGACGCCGTTGTCGATGAGGGCGCGGATGCGGTGGGCGGTGCCTTCGGCTTCGGTGGGTTCGTCGGCGTAGTCCGTGTAGGCGGGTTCTGGTCCTCGGTCCCTTTGGGAGATGAGTTCGAGGCGGTGTTCGGCGGCGCGGCCTCGGGCGTGGGAGAGGAGGGTGTTGGCGAGGTGGACGACCTGGGGGGTCGAGCGGTAGTCGCGGACGAGTTTGACGACGGTGGCGTTGGGGTGGCGGGTGCGGAAGTTGAGGAGGTGGTCGGGGGTGGCTCCGGTGAAGGAGTAGATGGTCTGGCTGGCGTCGCCGACGACGCAGAGGTTGTCGCGGTCGCCGAGCCAGAGTTCGAGGAGTCGCTGCTGGAGGGGGCTGACGTCCTGGTATTCGTCGACCACGAAGTGCTGGTACTGGGAGCGGACCTGTTCGGCGATGTCGTGGCGGTCCTGGAGGATGCCGACGGTGAGCAGGAGGACGTCTTCGAAGTCGATGAGGCCGCGGTCGCGCTTGAGCGTTTCGTAGGTGGCGTAGATCTGGGCGGTCTCGGCGTTGTTGCGGGGGGTGAGGCGTCCGGTTTTGGCGGCTGCTGCTGCGTAGTCGGCGGGGACGGTCTGGGTGACTTTGGACCACTCGATTTCGGCCGTGACGTCGCGGAGCTCGCCGCGCTCGAGGCGGATGCGGCAGGCGGCGGCCGCGTCGGCGACGAGTTGGATCTTGCGGTCGACGATGCGGGGCAGTTCGCCGCCGACTGCTTTGGGCCAGAAGAACTGGAGCTGGCGCAGGGCCGCGGCGTGGAAGGTGCGGGCCTGGACTCCGCCGGCGCCGAGGTGGCGGAGGCGGCCGCGCATTTCGCCTGCTGCGCGGTTGGTGAAGGTGACGGCGAGGATGCTGTTGGGCTGGAGGATGCCGGAGCGGACGCCGTAGGCGATGCGGTGGGTGATGGCGCGGGTCTTGCCTGTGCCCGCGCCGGCGAGGACGCACACCGGTCCGTGCAGGGCGGTGGCGACGGCGCGCTGTTCGGGGTCGAGCCCGTCGAGCACCGCGTCGGCCGTGTCCGGAACCTGCGGGAAGAGGGTGGAGTGCGTTGCTGCTGTCACCCCGCCATGCTGCCAGGTTGGTGGGGGCGGGTGCGTCGCGTTGTCCACAGGGGGCGGGTGCAGTCGTATTAATGCGGTGCGTGTCACGTCTGCGGGTGTGATGGGCGTCATGTGTGGGCGGTGGACGGGGCGCATGCGTGGGCGGTGGCGGAGGCTCGGCCGGGGTCGGGAATGGTGGCCGGGTCGCTTGCGTTCGACTCATTGCGAACAAGCATTCCGAGCCGTGAAGGAGCATGAGGAACATGCCGGGGACTGTGACGATGTACAGCACGACGTGGTGCGGCTACTGCCGTCGGCTGAAGGGCCAGATGGACCGCGAGGGCATCGAGTACAACGAGGTCAACATCGAGCACGACCCGGATTCGGCGGCGTTCGTCGAGAAGGCGAACGGCGGAAACCAGACGGTTCCGACTGTTCAGATCGTTCCGGCGAACGGTGGGGCTGAGGTCGTCATGACGAACCCGAGCCTTGCGCAGGTCAAGCAGGCGCTGACCGGCGCCGCCTGATCGCTTCTTCATACAGACCGGCCCCCGCTTCGGCGGGGGTCTTCTGCGTTCCTGGATTCCTGGTCACTTCGCGTTGACGCGTTCGAGCTCTTGGGGCTCAGTCCCGTTCAGCTCGGTCATCCGCCCGTCTCAGCGGATGCCCTGCCCGACCTGACCGAGGGTGGGCGCCTGGCCCGGTCAGGCCGGAGCTGACCGGGCCGGGTCAGGTCAGATCGGGCGGGGTTATACGGCGTCGCCGGGCTTGGGGAGGGGCTTGCCGTACCAGAGTTCGATGAGGCGGGCCGCGATCGAGATTCCGTAGGGGGGCATGACCTCTCCGGACTCGAATGCGGCGCGCAGGTCTTCGCGGGAGAACCAGCGGGCTTCGTGGATTTCTTCGCCGTCGACGTTGATCTCGGACGAGGTGGCGCGGGCCATGAAGCCGAGCATGAGGCTGGAGGGGAACGGCCAGGGCTGGCTGGCGACGTATTCGACGTCGGGGCCGACGACGACTCCGGCTTCTTCGAAGACTTCGCGGCGTACGGACTGCTCGATGGACTCTCCGGGTTCGACGAAGCCGGCGAGGGTGGAGAAGCGGCCTTCGGGCCAGTGGACCTGGCGGCCGAGGAGTGCGCGGTCCTCTTCGTCCGTGACGAGCATGATCACTGCGGGGTCGGTGCGGGGGTAGTGCTCGGCTCCGCAGGCCTGGCAGCGGCGGATGTGGCCCGCGGCGGCGATGACGGTGCGTTCGCCGCAGCGGGAGCAGAAGCGGTGCAGGCGCTGCCAGTTCTCGAGGGCGACGGCGTGCACCATGAGGCCGGCGTCCCGGGGGGACAGGAGGAGTCCGGCTTCGCGCAGGCCGGCGGGGCGCGCGGACTGGTCGATGCGGCCGGGGAGGGTGTCCTTCTGGAGGGCGAAGTAGCTGACGCCGTCGTCGTCGGTGCCCAGGAAGTAGCGGTGGGCTTCGGTGAGGGGCGCTTCGAAGGACGGGGTCATGACCAGTTCGGTGGCGCCGTCCGGCGTCTCGTCGATGAGGACCTGTCCGCCGGAGACCACGAAGACGCGGGTGGTGGGGTGGCTCCAGGCTGCGGCGAGCCAGGCTTCGTCGAGGCGGTGGTTTGCGGCGCGGTCGATGCCGCTGGGTGCGGAGAGCGAGAGCGGACGGTCGGCTGTGCGGTCGGTCCAGGTGGTCACGGGTGCTTCCAACTCCCCCGATGGAATGGGTGTTTCGGCGGGACGGTTCGGCTGGGCGGGTGCGGGGTGTGGCGGGTGGGGTGGCTCAGTGTGCATCGCGCCAGTTCTCCGCGAGGTCGCCCCACAGGTGGGCGGCTGTTTCGACGCCCTTTTTGAGGAGGTCGAGTTCGACTTTCTCGTTGGGTGCGTGCCAGCCGTCGGAGGGGACGGAGATGCCGAGGAAAAGGACGGGTGCGTCGAGGACGTCCTGGAGGTCGGCGGCGGGGCCGGAGCCTCCTTCGCGCGTGAAGCGGATCTTCTGGTCGAAGGCGAGGTTCATGGCGCGGACGACGGACTGGAGGGCGGGGTGGTCGAGGGGGGTGAGGCAGGGGCGGGTGGCGGCGCCGAAGGTGATGGTGTGGCGGATGCCGGCGGGGAGCTGTTGGGCGACCCAGTCGGTGACGGCCTTTTCCACGTGGTCGGGGTCCTGTCCGGCGACGAGGCGGAAAGACAGCTTCAGCGTGGCTGAGGCGGGGACGATGGTTTTGCCGCCGGGGCCTTGGTAGCCGCCTCCGATGCCGTTGACCTCGGCGGTGGGGCGGGCCCAGATCCGTTCGAGGGTGGTGTGGCCGGCCTCTCCGTGGGTGGCGTGCGACTTGGCGGTGCGCAGCCATTGGGCTTCGTCGAAGGGGAGCTCGGCGAAGAGTTCCCGTTCGCGGTCGGTGAGGGGGGTGATGCCGTCGTAGAAGCCGGGGACGGCCACGCGCGCGTGGTCGTCGTGGAGGGCTGCGACGAGGCGGGCGGCGGCGGTGGCGGGGTTGGGGACTGCGCCGCCGAAGGATCCGGAGTGGATGTCCTGGTCGGGGCCGTGGAGTTCGATCTCGCAGTCGGCGAGGCCGCGCATTCCGGTGCAGACGGTGGGGGTGTCCTCGGACCACATGCCGGTGTCGGAGACGATCACGGCGTCTGCGGTGAGGCGGTCCCTGTGCTGCTCGACGAGGGCGCGGAAGTGGGGGGAGCCGGATTCCTCTTCGCCCTCCACGAGGAGCTTGAGGTGGACGGCGGGGGTGGTGCGGCCGGTGGCGGCGAGGTGGGCGCGGACGCCGAGTGTGTGGAAGAACACCTGTCCCTTGTCGTCGGCCGCTCCGCGCGCGTGGAGGCGGTTTCCGATGACGACGGGTTCGAAGGGGTCGGTGTTCCAGCCGTCCTCGCGGGCCGCGGGCTGGACGTCGTGGTGCCCGTAGACGAGGACGGTGGGGGCGTGCGGGTCGTCGGAGGGCCAGTCGGCGAAGACGGCGGGGGCGCCGGGTGTCTCCCAGACCTCGGTGGTGGGGAAGCCGGTCTCCCGGAGTTTCGCGGCAAGCCAGTCGGCGCTGCGGCGCACGTCGGGTGCGTGGTCGGGCTGGGCCGACACGGACGGGATGCGGAGCCACTCGGCGAGGTCCTGGAGGAACGCGTCGTGGTGGGTCTCGATGTACGCACGGACGGTGCTGACGGCGTTGTCAACGGGCTTGCTCATGGTCCCGAGCCTATCCGTCCGCCGGAGCGTGCTGGTGCGGTGGTTCCGGTGCTCTCCGGTCGCCGGGGCCGGGGGTGGGGTCTTCGAGAAGGAGGCGCTCCATTTCGGCGCGTCCGGGGAGGTCGCGGGGGGTGACGGTCTCGCCGTCGCGTACGTAGACGAACGTCGCCTTGACCGCCTCGGGCGCGAGGCCGTGCTGCTCGGCCCAGGCGAGTCGGTAGACGGCGAGCTGGAGGGGGTCGGCGGTGCGGCCGCGGGTGGTCTTCCAGTCGACGATCTCGTACGTGGTGTCGTCGCCTTCGCCTTCTTTGTAGACGGCGTCGATGCGACCGCGGATGACGCGGCCCGCGATGGCGAGCTGGAAGGGCGTTTCGACGCGGTACGGGGTGCGGTCGGCGTAGGGCGTGCTGTCGAAGGCTTCCTTGAGGGCTTCGAGGTCGCGTTCGTCGGCGATGTCGGCTTCGCTGCCGGGGAGCTCTTCGGGGTCGAGCATGGGCAGGCGGAGCTCTTCGAAGCGGGATTCGACCCAGGCGTGGAAGCGGGTGCCGCGGCGGGCGGCGGGCTGGGGCGGGCGGGGCATGGGGCGGGCCAGTTCCTGGGCGAAGCCGTCGGGGTCGGCGGCGAGGTGCAGGAGCTGGGAGGCGGTGAGGGTGGTGGGGAGGGGGACGTCGCGGACGGCCTGGCGGGAGCGCAGGAGTTCGCCGGTGAGGGCGTCGAGGTCGCGGTCCCAGGAGGCGAGTGTGCGGGTCTCCTCCGGAGTGGGCCGGTGGCGCTCCGGGGGGACGGTCGGGGCGGCGCCGGTGGGTGCCGGGGCGGAGTGGGGGCGGGTGTCGGCGTCCTGGGGCGTGGTGGGGTGCGGGATGGCGGCCAGGGGGTGCGTGGGCGTGTGCGAGGCGTTGTGCGCGGGCGTGTGCGGGGCGCCACGCGTGGGTCGGGCGTCGTCCGGGTGTGAGTGCGGGTCGCTGTGCGGGGCATCGACAGCGGGCTGCTCGTGCGCGGGGGTGCCGGTCGGGTGCGGGAGCGTGGGGCGTGCGCGGGGCAGCGCGTCCCAGTCATCCCATTCGTCCCAGTCCGGTCCGGGGCCGTCCTCAGGTGAGCCGACGAAATCGCCCTCTTCATAAAGAGGCTCGTCTTCGTAGAGGGGCTCGTCTTCGTAGAGCGCCTCTTCGTCCGGCGGGGCCGGCCAGTCCGGGTCGGTGTACGTGACCGGGTGGCCGTTCTCGTGGGAGTGGGCGTCGGCGTCGGCCGGGGTTTCGAGGTGGGCCAGCACCGTGGCCGCGGCCGCGCGGCGGCGCGCCATGGCCTCGTCGTCGAGCGGGAGCGGCCACGCGTGCTCGGCGGATGCCTCCTGGAGCGCGGGGTTCTCCTCGTCCTCCTCGGGTTCGTCGGCCCAGGCCTCGATCTCCCCGTGTCCGGCGGCGCAGTGGTCGTACAGCGCCTGGAGGAAGTCGGAGGGGCCGCGGGGGCGCTTCTGGGCGGGGCCCCACCAGTGGCCCGAGCCGAGGAGGAGGGTGCGGGGGCGGGTGTAGGTGACGTAGCCGAGGCGGAGTTCCTCGGTGCGCTGGTGTTCCTTCATCTCTTCGTGGAAGGCCTTCATGCCCTTGGAGTCCCACGCTTCGATGTCGGGCAGTGTGGCGGCGTCGCCGCGCAGTTCGTGCGGCAGGACCTTGCTCTGGGCGGTCCATTTCTCGCGGCCCTGGGCGCTGGGGAACGTGCCGGTGACGAGGCCGGGGACGGCGACGACGTCCCATTCCAGGCCCTTGGACTTGTGGGCGGTGAGCACCTTCACGGTGTTCTCGCCGCCGGGGAGCGCGTTGTCGAGGCCCTTCTCGTACTGGGCGGCGGTGCGCAGGAAGCCGAGGAAGGCGAGGAGGCTCGCGGAGCTGTCGTTCGCGGCGAACGAGGCGGCGATGTCGAGAAAGTTGGAGAGGGTCTCGCGACGGCGGGCGGCCAGGGCGTGCGGTGAGGCGGCGAGTTCGACTTCGAGGCCGGTGACGGCGAGGACGCGGTGGAGTACGTCCATCAGCGGGTCGGCGAGTGAGCGGCGCAGGTCGCGCAGTTCGGTGGCGAGGCGCGCGAAGCGTACGCGTGCCTCGGGTGAGAAGGGCAGCCTGTCGTCGCCCTGTTCGTCGAGGGGGGTTTCCAGGAACGTGTCGAGGGCGTCGGCGAGCGATATCACTTCGGAGGGGTCGGTCCCCTCGACGGCTTCGGCGAGGCGGCGGTCGGGATCGTCGTCGCCCCCGCGCGCGTGGGCGACGAGGAGGCGGGCGCGGCGGCCGAGGAGGGCGAGGTCGCGGGGGCCGATGCGCCAGCGGGGGCCGGTCAGGAGGCGGACCAGTGAGGCGTTGGCGCCGGGGTCCTGGAGGACTTCGCAGACGGCGACGAGGTCGGCGACCTCGGGGAGGTGGAGGAGGCCGGAGAGGCCGACGACCTCTACGGGGATGTCGCGTGCGACGAGGGCGCCCTGGATGGCGGCGAAGTCGGTCGCGGTGCGGCACAGGACGGCGATCTCGCCGGGGGCGGTGCCGGTGCGTACGAGGTGGGCGAGGGAGTCGCCGAGCCAGTCGATCTCCTCGGCGTGGGTGCGCAGGAGGGCGCAGCGGACGATGCCGTCGCGTTCGGCGCCGGGGGCGGGGCGCAGGGCTTCCACGCCCGCGTGGAGTGCGCGCAGCGGCTGGGCGAGGCCGTTGGCGAGTTCGAGGAGGCGGCCGCCGCTGCGGCGGTTCTCGCTGAGGGAGAAGCGGGTGGCGGGGCGGCCGTCGGTGTCGGCGAAGTGTTCGGGGAAGTCGTCGAGGTTGGCGACGGAGGCGCCGCGCCAGCCGTAGATCGCCTGGCAGGGGTCGCCGACGGCGGTCACGGGGTGGCCGGTGCCCTCTCCGAAGAGGCCGGCCAGGAGGATCCGCTGGGCGACGGAGGTGTCCTGGTACTCGTCGAGGAGGACGACGCGGAACTCGTCGCGGAGGATGGCGCCGACCTCGGGGCGGGTGCGGGCGAGGGTGGCGGAGAGGGCGATCTGGTCGCCGAAGTCGAGGAGGTCGCGGGCGCGCTTGGCTTCGCGGTACCGGGTGACGAGGCCGGTGAGGTCGAGGCGGGCGGCGGCGGCCTCGGGGACCTTGCGCAGGTCGGCGTTGGTGAGTTTGCGGCCTTCGAGGGTGTGCAGGAGTCGGGTGTCGTAGGCGCGCAGTTCGTCGGGCCGGACGAGGTGTTCGGCGAGCTCGCCGTCGAGGGTGAGGAGGTCGCTGACGAGGTCGGCGAAGGAGCGGGTGAGGGCCGGGTAGGGGCCGGGGGCCTCGCGCAGGACGCGGGCGGCGAGCTGGAAGCGGGTGGCGTCGGCGAGGAGGCGTGCGGTGGGTTCGAGGCCGATGCGCAGGCCGTGGTCGGTGAGGAGGCGGCCGGCGAAGGCGTGGTACGTGGAGATCACGGGCTCGCCCGGGGGGTTGTCCGGGTCGATGGCGTCGGGGTCGGTGACGCCTGCCTTGATCAGTGCTTTGCGGACGCGCTCGGCGAGTTCGCCGGCGGCCTTGTTCGTGAAGGTGAGGCCGAGGACCTGTTCCGGCGCGACCTGGCCGGTGCCGACGAGCCATACGACGCGGGCGGCCATGACCGTCGTCTTGCCGGAGCCGGCTCCGGCCACGATCACCTGCGGGGCGGGCGACGCGGTGATGCAGGCCGTCTGCTCCGGGGTGAACGGGATCCCGAGGAGCTCCTTGAGCTGCTCGGGGTCGGTGAGGCGTGTGGTCACCTCATCGAGGCTAACCGGCCCCGCTGACAGCGCCGGACCGATCTGGTGGAGGCGCACGTCACGCGGCGTCCGGAGCACCGGATGCGCACGTTGCTGGGACGCGGCGTCCGGAGCGGTCGGATGCGCACGTCGTTGGGCACCCGGTCCGCTGGAGGCGCACGTCACGCGGCGTCCGGAGGTCGATGCGCAGGTCGCCGGTACCCGGCGCGGTGGAGGCGCGCGTCACTCGACGACGTGTTTGCCCTCGGGGCGGGCGCTGCACGAGGCGCGGAACGCGCAGTGGGTGCAGTGCTGTCCGGTGGTGGGGGTGAAGCGTTCGTCGAGCACCTTGCCGGCGGCGGTGGCGAGGAGGTCGCCGACCCACGCTCCCTCCCCCTCGCCTTCCCCGGGTTCGCCGAGGGGCTGTTGCGCCTGCACCTTGGGGAGGGTGTCGCCGCCGTCCTTCTTGGCGGCTCCCTGGCGCAGCTGGACGAGTTCGGCGCCGCCGGGTTCGGGGCGTTCGCCGTCGAAGGCTTCGTCGACGGCGCCCTCGCGCACGGCGAGCTGGTAGACGGCGAGCTGGGGGTGGCGGGCGACGTCGGCGGCGGAGGGGGCGTGCTTGCCGGTCTTGAAGTCGACTACGTAGGCACGGCCTTCGGTGTCGCGCTCGACGCGGTCCATGGAGCCACGGATGCGGACTTCGTAGGAGCCCGCTTCGAGGGTGACGTCGAAGGGGTGTTCGCTGGCTACGGGGGTGCGCACGCGGCTGGAGTCGACGTGCCAGCGAAGGAAGCGTTCGAGCGCCACGCGCGCGTGCTCCTTCTCCTGGGCCGACTTCCAGGGGGCGTCGAAGGCGAGGGCGTCCCAGACCGAGTCGAGGCGTTCCATGAGGACGGCGAGATCGGCCGGGGTGCGTCCGGAGGCGACCTCGTCGGCGAGGACGTGGACGACGTTCCCGAAGCCCTGGGCGGCGGTGGCGGGGGCGTCGGCCTTGACCTCGCGGCCGAGGAACCACTGCAGGGAGCAGGTGTTGGCGAGCTGGTCGAGGGCGCTTCCGGAGAGGACGACGGGCTGGTCGCGGTCGCGCAGGGGGATTCTGCTCTCGGTGGGGTCGTCCATGCCCCACCAGCGGTAGGGGTGCGCGGACGGTACGAGGGGGCGTCCGTCGTCGTCGGTGAGGGCGGCGAGGCGGGCGAGGCGGCGGGCGGCGGCGTCGCGCAGCGTGTCGGAGGCGCGTGGGTCGACGGTCGTGGCGCGCAGTTCGGCGACGAGCGCGGCGACGGACAGGGGGCGGCGCGGGCGGCCGGTGACGTCCTGGGGGTCGACGCCGAGTTCGGTGAGGAAGCGGGACGGCTGGTCGCCGTCGTCGGCGGGTGCCTTGACCGCGGTGACGACGAGGCGTTCACGCGCGCGCGTGGTGGCTACGTAGAACAGGCGGCGCTCTTCGGAGAGGAGCGCTCCGGGGGTGAGGGGTTCGGCGAGGCCGTCGCGTCCGATGCGGTCGGCTTCGAGGAGGGAGCCACGGCGGCGCAGGTCGGGCCACAGGCCTTCCTGTACGCCGGCGACGACGACGAGGCGCCATTCGAGGCCCTTGGAGCGGTGGGCGGTCATGAGGCGTACGGCGTCGGGGCGTACGGCGCGTCCGGCGAGGGTGTCGGCGGCGATGTCCTGGGCTTCGACCTCTTCGAGGAAGTTGAGGGCGCCGCGGCCTCCGGTGCGTTCCTCGGCGCGGGAGGCGGTCGCGAACAGGGCGCATACGGCGTCGAGGTCGCGGTCCGCGTTGCGTCCCGCGGCACCGCCGCGGCGGGCGGCGCGTTCCAGGCGCTGGGGCCAGGAGGTGCCGTTCCACAGCTGCCAGAGGGCTTCTTCGGCGGTGCCTCCGGAGGTGAGGGTTTCGCGGGCCGCGCGCAGCAGTGCGCCGAGGCGCTGGGCGCCGCGGGCGTGGGCGGGGTCGTGGGCGGTGAGGCGTTCGGGCTGGGCCAGGGCGCGTGCGAGGAGTTCGTCGGACGGCGGCGGCAGGTGGTTGCCGGCGGTGCGTTCCTCCTCGCGCAGGGCGCGGCCGAGGCGGCGCAGGTCGGCGGCGTCCATGCCGGCGAGGGGTGAGGCGAGGAGGGTGAGGGCGGTCTCGGTGTCGAGCCAGACGGGCGGTTCCCGGTCCTGGTCGTCGTCGGGTTCGGGGGTGTCCTGCGCGACGCTGAGGGCGACGGCCCTGAGTGCGGTCAGCAGGGGCGTGACGGCCGGTTCGTGGCGCAGGGGCAGGTCGTCGCCGTCGATGTCGAGGGGGACGCCCGCGGCGGTGAGGGTGCGGCGGATCGCGGGGATGGAGCGGGTGCCGGCGCGGACGAGGACGGCCATGTCGTTCCAGGGGATGCCGTCCTCGAGGTGGGCGCGGCGCAGGATGTCCGCGATGTTGTCGAGTTCGGTGCCGGAGGTCGGGTACGTGTAGGCCTCGACGCGGCCGCCGTCCCGCGCGGGGGTCAGCTCGCGGTGGGCGCGGACCTTGTCGGCGGGCAGCCGGGTCAGGGGCATGCGCCGGGTGATGCGGCGGGTGGCGTCGAGGAGGTGCGCTCCGGAGCGGCGGGACGTCGTGAGGACCTCTACGGGGGCGGGGCTTTTGTCGGCGCGGGGGAACTGGTCGGGGAATTCGAGGATGCCGTTCACGTCGGCGCCGCGGAACGTGTAGATCGACTGGTCGGGGTCTCCGAAGGCGAGCAGGGTGCGGCCGTCGCCGGCGAGGGCGTGCAGCAGCCGCACCTGGGCCGGGTCGGTGTCCTGGTATTCGTCGACGAAGACGGCGTCGTAGCGCGTGGCGAGTTCGTCGGCGACGGGGGTGCGGTGGGCGAGGAGGACCGCGCGGTGGACGAGTTCGGCGTAGTCGAGGACGCCGTGCAGGTCGAGGACGTCGAGGTATTCGGCGAGGAAGGTGGCGGCGGCCTTCCAGTCGGGGCGGCCGATGCGGCGGGCGAAGGCGTCGAGTGCGGCCGGTCCGAGGCCCAGTTCACGGCTGCGGGCGAGGACGGCGCGTACCTCGTCGGCGAAGCCTCGGGTGGTCAGGCAGGCCCGCAGTTCGTCGGGCCAGCGGACATGGGCGAGGCCGGCCTGCTCCAGGTCGATCTGGCCGGCGAGCAGTTCGCGTACGGCGACGTCCTGTTCGGGTCCGGACAGCAGGCGCAGGGGTTCCGCGAAGAGGCCGGCGTCCTGGTGGGCACGGACGAGGGCGTAGCAGAACGAGTGGAACGTGGTGGCCTGTGGTGCGTGGGCGGCGCCGATGCGCAGGGCCATCCGGTCGCGCAGTTCGACGGCTGCCTTGCGGCTGAAGGTGAGGACCAGGATGCGCTCGGGGTCGGTGCCTTTGGCGATGCGTGCGGCGACGGCCTCGACGAGCGTGGTCGTCTTGCCCGTGCCCGGTCCCGCGAGGACGAGCAGCGGGCCGTGCACGTGGTCAACCACCGCGCGCTGCCGTGCGTCCAGACGAGGGGGGTCCACCGGGGCCGGCGGGGTACGCACCAGTCGGTACGCGCCGGGGGTCCCCTGTCGTACCTGGCGGTGCGACAGGTTCCGGGTGGAGGAAGAGGAGCTCACGTGGATCGCTGGTCCTGGTGGGTGTGCTGGGGGAACGGGGAGGCGGCCGGCCGTCCGAGCGGGGCGGTGGCTGCGGGGTGAGGGAGGTGCGCGCCGTCGACGCTACGCCGTCGAGTGTGGCGGAAGCCGGGCTTCCGTCGGGTCCCCCGGGTCCCGTGCGGCACGGGTGTGCCGCGATTCACGAACGTACGCGATGGCGGCGGAGTGCCCCTCTCGCCCCGTTTCCCCCTTACGGGCCACAGGCCGCTCGTGCGGGGACGCGATGGCGGGAGTTGTCAGGTGTGAGATTCCGCGCGTTCCCCGCCGTCCCATCGCGCGTGCCTCATGTCGAGGCGCGGGATGTGTCCCTCGGACGTGCGGGAGGCTTCGCGCAGGGGGGTGCTCTCCGCGCGGTAGTGCGCCATGGCGTCCAGTTCGTGGCCGGGCAGCAGCACGCCGTCCGAGCGCACGACGCGCCACCACGGAACGGCTCCCCCGTAGAGGGCCATCACGCGGCCGACCTGGCGCGGGCCGCCCTCGCCGAGCCATTCGGCGACGTCCCCGTAGGTCATGACGCGCCCGGGCGGGATCAGCTCCGCGACCTCGAGCACCCGCTCCGCGTACTCCGGCAGCTCTGCCGCCGTACCGCTCTCCTCGCTCATCCGGCCCATCCTGCCGCACCCCACCGACACTGTGACCGCCTGATCACGGGGCGTGGAAAGGCGTATGAAGAGGCACGAATCCGTGGTTGCGGGATACTTTGCTCCCCCGCATCGCACCCTGATGCCCCCCTGTGTCAGTGGGACGTGCCACCATCGTGCGGGCGGTGACCGGTGATACGAGATCAAGAAGAATCGACGGAGCGGCAGGGCGTGCATCCCGATAAGGCGGAGGGCACCTCTGGGGCTTCGGCGCGCCCGGACAGCGACGAGGCCGACCACTCCCCCGTGACCGAACGCCTCGGCCGACCGGCCGAGGCGCCCGCGGGAGACGTATCCGAGAAGACCATGAAGGCCGCGGAGGCCACTCCCGAGAAGACCGCGGGAGCCGGGCCCGAGCGGGCCGAGGTCCCTCTCGTCGACCCGGAGTGCATCGACGCCGAGGCGCACTCCGAGCGGGTGGAGGGCGACGAACCGCTCCTCCCCGCGCGCGTGCACCGCCCCTCCGACCTGATGCGTCTGCTGGTGGGCGTTCTCGCGATCGCCGTACTCCTGTCGATCGCCGCCTTCGCCCACGGCACGACGTCGGGTCTTCAGCAGGACATCAGCAAGGGCACCGGCGCCGCTCCCGACCTCATGATCAAGTTCGCGGGGCTCGCGTCGAGCATCGCGATCCTCCTCGTCCCGGTCGCCTTCGCGATCGAGCGGCTGATCAAACGCGACGGGCTGCGGATCGCCGACGGTGTTCTCGCGGCCGTCCTCGCGCACGGGGTGACGCTCGCGACGGACCTGTGGGTCGCCCAGGGCGCCCCGGGGTCGATCCAGGACGCCCTCACCCGCCCGTCGCCGGGCGACATCCATGCGCTGACCGATCCGGTGCACGGCTATCTGGCGCCCGTCATCGCCTACATGACGGCCGTCGGGATGTCCCGCAGACCACGCTGGCGCGTGGTGCTGTGGGTGGTGCTGCTGCTCGACGCGTTCGCGATGCTGGTCACCGGCTACACGACACCGTTCTCGATCATCCTGACGGTCCTCATCGGCTGGACCGTCGCCTACGGCACGCTCTACGCGGTCGGTTCACCGAACGTGCGGCCCACTGGCCAGACGCTCCTCGCGGGCCTGCGGCACGTCGGCTTCCACCCGGTGAGCGCGGCCCGCGAAGAGGCCCACGAGGGTGCCTCGGAGAACGGCGACAGAGGGCGGCGCTACTTCGTCACCCTGGAGGACGGTCCCCCACTCGACGTCACCATCGTCGACCGAGAACAGCAGGCGCAGGGCTTCTTCTACCGCGTGTGGCGCCGGCTGACGCTGCGCGGGATCACCACGGGCCGCAGTCTCCAGTCCCTGCGCCAGGCGCTGGAGCAGGAGGCGCTCCTCGCGTACGCGGCGATCGCGGCCGGGGCCAACGCACCGAAGCTGATCGCGACGTCCGAGCTCGGACCCGACGCGGTGATGCTCGTGTACGAGCACACGGGCGGCCGTTCGCTGGACTCGGTGCCGGACGAGGAGATCACCGACGGGCTGCTGCGCGACACCTGGCACCAGGTGCAGGCGCTCCAGTCGCGGCGTATCGCCCATCGGCGGCTCACCAGCGACGCGATTCTGGTGGATCGTTCCGGCACGGTGATCCTGACGGATCTGCGCGGCGGCGAGATCGCGTCCGGCGATCTGATCCTGCGCATGGACATCGCGCAGCTCCTGGCCACGCTGGGCCTTCGTGTGGGCGCCGAGCGGGCGGTGGCGTCCGCCGTCGGAGTGCTCGGCCCCGACGCGATCGCCGACTGCCTGCCACTGCTCCAGCCCATCGCCCTGAGCCGTACGACGCGCTCGACACTGCGCAAGCTCGGCAGGGAGCGTTCCGAACGCGAGCGCGAGGCCGTGCTCGAGGCGTCGCGCAGGGCGAAGCAGGCCCGCCTGGACGAGGCCTCCCTCGCCGAGCCCTCCCCCGCCGAGGAATCGACGCCTACGGAGGGGGCCACCGAGAAAACGCCCTCCCCGAAGACGGTCGCCGAGCGGATCACGCCCCCGTCGGCCAAAACCTCCGCGAAGGTCGAACGGCAGACCGAGAAAGCCGAGCGGCAAGCGGAGAAGGCCGAGCGACAGGCCGAGAAGAAGGCCATCGACGAGGCCCTGGACGAAGCGCGCGAGGAGGATCTCCTCACCCAGATCCGCCACCAGGTGCTCCGCATCCGGCCGCAGGCACCCGTCGAGCCGGCCCGCCTGGAGCGCGTCAAACCGCGCACCCTCGTGAGCTTCATCGCGGGCGCCATCGGCGCGTACTTCCTGCTGTCGCAGCTCACCCACATCGAGTTCGGCACGCTGTTCGACCAGGCCGAGTGGGGCTGGGTCGCCGCCGCCGTCCTGTTCTCGGCGCTGAGCTACTTCGCCGCCGCGATGAGTCTGCTCGGTTTCGTGCCGGAGCGGGTGCCGTTCCTGCGGACGGTCGCTGCCCAGGTCGCCGGTTCGTTCGTGAAGATCGTGGCTCCTGCCGCCGTCGGCGGTGTGGCGCTGAACACCCGCTTCCTGCAACGCGCGGGCGTGCGCCCAGGGCTCGCGGTGGCCAGCGTCGGCGCCTCCCAGCTCTTCGGCCTGGGCGCCCACATCATGATGCTGCTGACCTTCGGCTATCTGACCGGAACGGAGAAGACCCCGTCCCTGTCGCCGTCCCGGACGGTCATCGCGGGCCTGCTGACCGTCGCGGTCCTCGTGCTCGTGGTCACGTCGATCCCGTTCCTGCGGAAGTTCGTCGTCACGCGCGTACGGTCCCTGTTCGCCGGCGTCGTGCCGCGCATGCTGGACGTGCTCCAGCGGCCGCAGAAGCTGATCACCGGCATCGGCGGCATGCTCCTCCTGACGGCCTGCTTCGTGATGTGCCTGGACGCGTCGATCCGCGCCTTCGGGGACGAGTCGACGACGCTCAGCCTGGCCAGCGTCGCGGTCGTGTTCCTCGCGGGCAACGCGCTCGGTTCCGCCGCGCCGACGCCCGGCGGCGTGGGCGCGGTCGAGGCGACCCTGACGGTCGGCCTCATCGCGGTCGGGCTGCCCAAGGAGGTCGCGGCCCCGGCCGTGCTGCTCTACCGGCTCCTGACGCTGTGGGTACCGGTGCTGCCGGGTTGGCTCTTCTTCAACCACCTCTCCCGGAGGGGCTCCCTGTAGGGGCAGGTTTTCGGGAGTGCTCCCTGTAGGGACACGTTTCCGGGAGTGCTCCCTGTAGGTGCGCGTTACGGAAGGGCGCCCTCTGTAGGAGCAGGTTTTCGGAAGGGCACCCTGAAAGGACGCGCTTCCGGGTGGGCTCTTCGCGAAGCCCTCCCGCGCAGCGGCCGTCGCTCACCCGCACGGCCCCCGCCCCGAGCGCCTCGTGAGCCGTCGCCGCAGGATGGATACATGCCCAATCCGTCCCGGCCGCGTGCCGCTGCCCTGGTCGCCGCCGTCCTCCTCATGGCCTCCGCCCTGGCGGCGTGCAGCAGCGACCCCAAGGACACGGACCTGACGTCCCAGAACCTCAGCTGGAAGGACTGCCCCGCACCCTCGGAGTCGGAGGGCGGCGGACCCGCGCCGTCCCCGCTGCCCGGCGGCGCCACCTGGCAGTGCGCCACCATGAAGGCGCCCCTCGACTGGGCCAAGCCCAAGGGCGACACGATCGGCATCGCGCTCATCCGCGCCAAGTCCACCGGCGACAAGGACAAGCGCATCGGATCGCTCATCTTCAACTTCGGCGGACCGGGCGGATCCGGAGTCACCACGCTGCCCGCGTTCGGCAACGAGTACACGAACCTGCGCACCCGCTACGACCTGGTGAGTTTCGACCCGCGCGGCGTCGGCCGCAGCGACGGCGTGAAGTGCGAGGACAACAAGCAGCTCGACAAGTACTTCCAGCAGGACGCCATGCCCGACAACCCCGCCGAGACGAAGGAGCTCGTGGGCAACATCACCCAGTTCAACGACGCTTGCGAGAGGAACTCCGGGACGGTCATCCCGCACGTCGCGACGACGGACGCGGCCCGCGACATGAACCTGATGTGGCAGGTGCTCGGCGACGACCAGCTGCACTACTTCGGGATCTCGTACGGCACCGAACTGGGCGGCGTGTACGCCCACTTGTTCCCCAAGAACGTGGGCCGTGCCGTCTTCGACGGCGTCGTCGACCCCACCCAGAACTCCGAGGAGAGCTCGCTCGGCCAGGCCAAGGGCTTCCAGCTCGCCCTCGACAACTACGCGAAGGACTGCACCTCCAAAGTCGAGGACTGCCCGGTCGGCGACACCCCCGAGCAGGTCAAGGCCAAGATCGCGAAGCTGCTCAAGGACCTGGACTCCAAACCGATCCCCGGCGTCTACCCGCGCCGGCTGACGCAGACCGCCGCGACGAACGGCATCGCGCAGTCGCTGTACTCCAAGGACTTCTGGGAGTACCTCACCGAGGGTCTCGTCCAGGCCTACGAGGGCGACGGCCAGATCCTCATGCTCCTCTCGGACTCCATGAACGGCCGTAACGAGGACGGCCAGTACAGCAACATCCAGGCGGCCAACGTCTCCGTCAACTGCGCCGACGACAAGCCCCGCTACACGCCGGCATACGTCAGGTCGAAGCTCCCCGAGTTCCGCGCCGCATCTCCCCTGTTCGGCGACTATCTCGCGTGGGGCATGCTCAGTTGCACGGAATGGGCGGTCCCCGGCGCCGCGGACCACCCCGACGTGAGCGCGCCCGGCTCGGCGCCGATCCTCGTCGTGGGCAACACGGGCGACCCGGCCACCCCGTACGAAGGCGCGAGGAAGATGGTCGACGCGCTCGGCAAGGGTGTCGGGGTGGAACTCACGTACGAGGGCCAGGGGCACGGTTCGTACGACAGCGGGAACAAGTGTGTGCGAGGCGCTGTGGACGGCTATCTGCTGAACGGGACCGTGCCGACGGCGGGCACAATCTGCAAGTAGCGGCGGGCGTAGGCCTGTTCGGCTCGCCCGCCCGGCTGTCGCTGACGCGCTGCCGCGGATGATTGTCAGAGGCGCTGCCTAGGATGGTCTGACTGTCTTCGGATCGGAGGCAGGCGAGGGGGATCGCCAGGGGGGTGCCTGTGTCGCGTCATGTTCGTTCGTTCGCGTTGCTGGCCGCGGGGCTGCTGGTGGCCGGTGCCGCCGCGGGCTGCGGCGGGTCGGGAGACAAGGCCGGGCACGGCGAGGGGAAGGGGCGCACGCAGCCACCGCGCTCGTCGCCCTCGTCACCGCGGGGCTCGGACAAGACCGGGCGCGCCGGCACGCTGCCCGCGCTGCCCGCCGCGCTCACGTCTCAGCGGCTCGACTGGGGCCGCTGCAAGGCCACCGACGACGGCCCCGCGCCCGGCTCCGACTGGCAGTGCTCGACGCTGAAGGCGCCGCTCGACTACGCGAAGCCGGGCGGGGAGACCATCGGCGTCGCCCTCATCCGCGCCAGGTCCACGGGCGGGAGCGGACGTTCCGGCTCGCTCTTGTTCAACTTCGGCGGGCCGGGCGGCTCCGGAGTCTCGATGCTGCCCGCCTTCGCGCCGGACTACGCGAAGCTGCGCGAGCACTACGACCTGGTGAGCTTCGACCCGCGCGGCGTCGGCGCGAGCGAGGGTGTGCGCTGCCGCGACGACAAGGCGATCCAGGGCGCCGAGTCCGTCGACCTCACGCCGGACACCCCCGCCGAGGAGCGGGCGTACTTCAAGGACGCCGCCGCCTTCGGCGCGGGCTGCGCCCGGCAGGCCGGCAAGCTGCTCGGGCACGTGTCGACGGACGAGACGGCCCGCGACATGGACCTGGCGCGCCAGGCGCTCGGCGACGACAAGCTGCACTACATGGGCGTCTCGTACGGGACCCAACTGGGCGGCGTGTACGCGCACTTGTTCCCCGGCAAGGTGGGGCGGCTCGTCCTGGACGCCGTGGTCGACCCGGCCGCGGACACCGTGGGCCACGCCGAGAACCAGACGAGGGGCTTCCAGCGCGCCCTCGACAACTACCTCAAGTCCACCGGCCAGGACCCGGCCCAGGGGTCCCGGAAGATCGCCGCCCTGCTGAAGCGGATCGACGCGAAGCCGCTGCGGACCTCGGGCGGCCGCGAGCTCAACCAGTCGCTCGCGACGATCGGCATCACCGTCACCCTGTACAGCCAGAGCAGTTGGCCCGCGCTGACGCGTGGCCTCGCGGCGGCGGAGAAGGGAGACGGGACGGCGCTGCTCGCCCTGGCCGACGCGTACAACGAGCGGAGTCCCTCAGGGCATTACAGCTCGCAGAGCCACTCACAGCGGGCGATCTCCTGCCTCGACGACAAGGAGCGGCCGACGCCGACGGATGCGAAGAAGCGGCTCGCGTCGTTCCGCGAGATCTCGCCCGTCTTCGGGGAGTTCATGGCCTGGGACACTGCGGGCTGGTGCCACGACTGGCCGGAGCCGGGCCAGTACGCGACGCCCGAGGTGAGCGCGCCGGGCGCCGCCCCGATCCTCGTCGTGGGGAACACGGGCGACCCGGCGACCCCGTACGAGGGCGCCCGCCGGATGGCGGACGAGCTCGGCAAGGGTGTCGGCGTCGAACTCACCTGGAAGGGCGAGGGTCACGGCGCATACGGCAGCGGGTCCACCTGCGTCGACTCGACGGTGAACGGCTATCTGCTGGAGGGCCGAATACCGCGCGACGGGAAGGTCTGCTCCTGACGCGGACGCGGACGCCGACGCGGCGCTCCGTCCGGCGCCCTGTGCGGCGCTCCATGACGAACGGGCCCCGCACGCGAGGCGCGGGACCCGTTCGGCAAAGCTCACCCGTGGCCGGCCGCACGGGCCGGCGGGCGGTCTAGTAGACCGGCTTCTCGGGCTCGATCTGGTTGACCCAGCCGATCACGCCGCCGCCGACGTGCACGGCGTCCGAGAAGCCCGCGGACTTCAGGACGGCGAGGACTTCCGCACTGCGGACACCCGTCTTGCAATGCAAGACGATCTTCTTGTCCTGCGGGAGGCTCTCCAGGGCGGTGCCCATGAGGAACTCGTTCTTCGGGATCAGCCGAGCGCCGGGAATCGAGACGATCTCGTACTCGTTCGGCTCACGGACGTCGATGATCTCGATGTTCTCGCCGTCGTCGATCCACTCCTTGAGCTGCTTGGGAGTGATCGTCGAGCCGGCCGCCGCCTCCTGGGCCTCCTCGGACACGACGCCGCAGAAGGCCTCGTAGTCGATGAGCTCGGTGACGGTCGCGTTCGGACCGCAGACCGCGCAGTCGGGGTCCTTGCGGACCTTGACCTGGCGGTACTGCATCTCCAGGGCGTCGTAGATCATCAGGCGGCCGACGAGCGGCTCGCCGACACCCGCGAGGACCTTGATCGCCTCGGTGACCTGGATGGAGCCGATGGACGCGCACAGCACGCCCAGGACACCGCCCTCGGCACAGGAGGGGACCATGCCGGGGGGCGGGGGCTCCGGGTAGAGGCAGCGGTAGCACGGGCCGTGCTCGGACCAGAAGACCGAGGCCTGGCCGTCGAAGCGGTAGATCGAGCCCCACACGTACGGCTTGTTGAGCAGCACGCACGCGTCGTTGACCAGGTAGCGGGTCGCGAAGTTGTCCGTGCCGTCGACGATCAGGTCGTACTGGCTGAAGATGTCCATCACGTTCTCGGCCTCGAGCCGCTCTTCGTGGAGGATCACGTTCACGTACGGGTTGATGCCGAGGACGGAGTCCTTGGCGGACTCGGCCTTGGAGCGGCCGATGTCGGCCTGGCTGTGGATGATCTGGCGCTGGAGGTTCGACTCGTCGACCTCGTCGAACTCGACGATGCCGAGCGTGCCCACACCGGCCGCGGCCAGGTACATGAGCGCCGGCGAACCGAGGCCGCCCGCACCCACGGCGAGCACCTTGGCGTTCTTCAGCCGCTTCTGCCCGTCCATCCCGACATCGGGGATGATCAGGTGGCGGGAGTACCTGCGGACCTCGTCTACGGTGAGCTCAGCAGCTGGCTCTACCAGGGGTGGCAGCGACACGGGGGCTCCGTTGATCGTCATTTCGGAACAGTGGTTCTTGCGTCAACACTGCCACGCCCCTCTTCATTCCGAGACACCCGTTCCGACCCGCGAGACGATGTCGTCCCAGTACCCGGGCATGGCCTCCCAGGGATCGGCGGCGCCGCCCCGGTCCGTGCGGTCGGTGAAGTAGATCGTCCCCGCGCCCTGCCAGCGGGCGATGCGCAACGCCTCGTCGAGGTGCCCGCGGGGTACGCCGTGCACGAAGTGGCAGAAGCGCTCGGGCGGGTAGTCGGCGGTCCACTCGGCGACCTGGGACCAGCGGTAGTCGCTCCACGGCCCGGAGAAGGTCACCAACTGGTCGGCGGTCTCGGCGTATCCCGGGTACGGGTGGGTGCCGTGCCCGAGGACGATGTGGGCGTCCGCGCACAGGGCGCGCAGCGTGGTGACGATGCGGCGGACCTCGGGGAGGGCCGCCCGCTCGGTCGGGCAGCGGCCGAGGGAGAACCCGTCGACGCGGTACCAGTCGAGATAGCGGTGGGCGTCGGAGACGACCTCGCCGAACGAACGGGCGCCGTAGGTGAGATCGAGGTGGCCGAGGACCCGTACGTCCCGGTTGCGCAGCCTGCCCGCGGCTTCGAGGCAGTGCGGGTCGGGGCGGGCCCCGGGTCCGTCCGCCACGTTCAGGACGACCCAGTGCAAGGGGGTGCCGGGGCGGGTGAGTTCGGCCCATTCGACGGGCGCCATGAGGGGGTGTGCGTAGCCGGGGATGCCGAATCCGAGCCGTATGTCGGTGCTCGCGGTCCCGGGGGCGGTGGGGGTCAGATACGGCATGCCGCTTCCATCCAGATGTCGGCGAGTGATTCCTCGAGGTTGATGCGGGGGCGCCAGCCGAGCCGGTCGCGTGCGGTGCGCACGTCGGCCTGCTGCCAGCTGCCGCAGCCGTCCGGGTACGGGTACGCGGCGGGTGCCACGTGGTCGGGGTCGGAGCGGGGGTGGCCGAGCGTCGGGCGGACGGGGCCGCCGGGTGAGTCGAGCTCGTGGAGCGCGCCGCCGAAGCCGGCGACGCGGGCGAGAACGGACGCCGCGTCCCGCAGCCGGACGGCACGGCCCGAGCCGATGTTGATGACGCCCTGCGCGGCGGAGAGCGAGGCGGCGTGGACGGCGCGTGCCACGTCGCGTACGTCGATGAAGTCGCGCTGCGCGCCGAGTCCGCCGAGCTTGAGTTCGCCGTCGCCGGACTGCATGGCGCGGCGCATGGCCTCGGCGAGACGGCCGAGGGGTGAGCCGGCGGGGGTGCCGGGTCCGGCCGGGGAGAACACCCGCAGGACGACGGCGTCGAGGCCGGAGCCGAGGACGAGTTCCGTCGCGGCGAGTTTGCTCACGCCGTACGGTCCGCCGGGCCTCGGCACGGCGTCCTCGGCGGTGGAGGAGCCGGGCTGCGAGGGCCCATACTCGGCGCCGCAGCCGATCTGGACGAGGCGGGCGCCGCAGCCGCTGCGCCGCAGTGCCTCGCAGATGGTGGCGACGGCGACGGTGTTGTGGCGGGTGAGGTCGCGGGCGCCGCCGCGGGTGGCTCCCGCGCAGTTGATGACGACTCCGGGGTGGACCGCGTCGAGGAAGCGGGTCAGTGCGCCCGGGCTTCCGGTGGCGAGGTCGAACCGTACGTCCGCGTCGTCCCCCCTGCCGAGTGCGGTGAGCTGCACGGCGGGGTCGGCAAGGAGGCGGTCGGCTACGAAGCGGCCGAGATATCCGTTGGCTCCGATCAGCAGCACCCTCATCGGGCGGCTCCCTGAGTGAGCTCTCCGGGCTCTCCGGGCTCTCCGGGAAGTCCTGGGCGCCCGGGGTGTCTGGATGGCCCGGGGCCTCCGGGGGGAGGGGTGGTCATCTCGCGTTCTCCTTAGGGGTGTTGCCGTGGGTCTTCGGAAGGCCCGCGGTGTCGGCCCCGCGGGAGGGGAGCGGCCGGCGGGCCGCTTCGTGTGGTCGTACGGCGTCGGACGCGGTCACGGAGTGGTGTCCGTGGGCGCGTGGGCGGAGGCCCTGGTGAGAGTGCGGGCCGCGTGGAAGAGGAGGGTGAGCGCGGCGGCGCCGCAGGCCAGGCCGGGTACGGAGCCGGGCCCCCAGGTGTCGACGGCCGTCTCTACGGGGACGGCG